>CANROS010000001.1 GCA_947632305.1 uncultured Paenalcaligenes sp.
TATAAGGACAGAGGGGGCAAATACCAAGGCCAATTAGGCGTTACCTTGCCACGCACGTAGGAGCAAGTCGGCATGAAATTTCGTTTTCCTATCGTCATCATTGATGAGGATTTTCGCTCAGAGAACACATCTGGATCAGGTATTCGCGCATTAGCTGAAGCCATTGAAGCCGAGGGGTTTGATGTGATAGGCCATACCAGTTATGGCGATCTGAGCTCTTTTGCACAGCAACAAAGTCGCGCGAGTGCGTTTATTTTATCTATAGACGACGAGGAGTTCGACGAGGACTCCCCCGAAGACGTTGCTGCGGCCATTAGAAATTTACGTACTTTTATCGGTGAGCTACGTTTCCGTAACGAAGACATTCCTATTTATTTGTACGGTGAAACGCGCACCTCACAACATATTCCTAATGATATTTTGCGCGAACTGCATGGCTTCATTCATATGTTTGAAGATACACCGGAGTTCGTAGCACGTCATATTATTCGTGAAGCCCGTTCCTATTTAGACGGTTTATCGCCGCCTTTTTTCCGCGAGTTGGTTAAATACGCCTCTGATGGTTCCTATTCGTGGCATTGCCCCGGGCACTCAGGTGGTGTGGCTTTTTTGAAAAGCCCCGTAGGACAAATGTTTCACCAATTCTTTGGGGAAAACATGTTACGGGCTGACGTCTGTAACGCTGTGGATGAGCTAGGGCAACTGTTAGATCATACGGGGCCGGTGGCCGAGGCCGAGACCAATGCAGCCCGTATTTTTCATGCGGACCATTGTTTCTTTGTGACTAACGGTACATCAACCTCTAATAAAATTGTGTGGCATGCCAACGTAGCCAATAACGATATTGTAGTGGTGGATCGTAACTGCCATAAGTCCATTTTGCACGCTATTACCATGACTGGGGCCATCCCCGTGTTTTTGCGTCCTACTCGCAATCACCTTGGTATTATTGGGCCTATTCCTTTAGATGAGTTCTCTCCAGAAAGCATCCAGCGCAAGATTGAAGCCAATCCTTTTGCACGCGAAGCTGCCAATAAAACCCCACGTATTTTGACATTGACTCAAAGTACCTATGATGGGGTGATTTATAACGTAGAGCACATCAAAGAAACGCTAGGTGAAAGCATAGAGACCTTGCACTTTGATGAAGCCTGGTTGCCCCATGCAGCCTTTCATAGTTTTTATAAAGACATGCATGCGATTGGGCCAAACCGCCCACGTAGCAAAAACACCATGGTGTATGCCACGCATTCCACGCATAAATTATTAGCTGGGTTGTCCCAAGCTTCACAAATTACTGTTCAAGATGCTCAGGATCGCGCCCTAGACCGTAATATTTTTAATGAAGCCTATTTGATGCATACTTCTACCTCACCGCAGTATGCGATTATTGCTTCCTGCGATGTGGCGGCAGCCATGATGGAACCCCCCGGCGGCACCGCCTTGGTCGAGGAAAGCATCAAGGAAGCCCTAGCGTTCCGTCGGGCGATGCGTAAAGTCGCCTCAGAATATGGTAAAGACGACTGGTGGTTCCAAGTTTGGGGCCCCGATAAACTGACTAACGAGGGTATTGGCAGCCGCGACGATTGGCTTTTGAAATCCGGCGACAAATGGCATGGGTTTGGTGAGTTGGCCGAAGGCTTCAATATGCTGGACCCCATTAAAGCGACGGTGGTCACTCCCGGGTTGGATATCTCTGGCACCTTTGCTGAAACGGGTATTCCGGCTGCTTTGGTCTCCAAGTATTTGGCTGAGCACGGCGTGGTCGTAGAAAAAACAGGGCTGTATTCCTTCTTTATTTTATTTACCATTGGTATTACCAAAGGTCGTTGGAATACGCTGTTAACGGCTTTACAGCAGTTTAAAGATGACTACGATCGTAATCAGCCTTTGTGGCGTATTTTGCCTGACTTTTGTAAAGCGCACCCAAAATATGACCGCTTAGGTTTACGTGACTTATGTCAGATGATTCACGAGGTCTATAAAAAATACGATTTGGCTCGTTTAACAACAGAGGTCTATCTTAGCGATATGATCCCAGCCATGAAACCTTCGGATGCTTACGCCAAAATGGCGCATCGCGAAGTAGAGCGAGTCAGCATCGATGAGCTCGAAGGACGTGTGACAGGTGTGTTGCTTACGCCGTACCCTCCAGGTATTCCGTTATTGATTCCGGGCGAGCGCTTTAATCGTATGATTGTGGATTACTTGCAGTTTGCGCGTGAATTTAATGCCGAGTTTCCTGGTTTTGAAACTTATGTGCATGGTTTGGCTCAAGACATTGGCCCAGACGGTAAGCCTCGTCATTATGTGGATTGTATTCGTGAAGATTAAGCCTGTATGACGGTAGCCTTTGATGTAGCTGTGATTGGGGCCGGAGCCGCCGGTATGATGGCGGCTAGTGTGGCAGGGCAACGGGGCCGTAGCGTGGTGTTAATTGACCACGCTAAAAAACTGGGCGAGAAAATTCGTATTTCGGGAGGGGGGCGCTGCAACTTTACCAATACGGGCACCACCCCTCAGAACTTTATTTCCCAAAACCCTAATTTCTGCCGTTCAGCTTTGGCCGCTTATACGCCCACCCACTTTTTGGATTTGATCAAAAGCTATAGTATTGCTTGGCACGAGAAACACAAAGGCCAGTTATTTTGTGATGACTCTAGTGAATCCATTATTCAGGTATTGCGCCAAGAGTGTCAGAAAGGCGATGTGACGTGGCGGATGCCATGTGCAGTCCAAGCCGTACAAAAAACAGAGCAAGGCTATGTGCTCAGTACTGACCAGGGTTCTATTACCTGTGCTCAATTAGTGATCGCCACAGGAGGTATGGCTTTACCTCAGGTGGGGGCCACGGATTTTGCTTTGCATTTGGCGCGTCAGTTTGGGTTGAAGGTCATTGAGCCCAGACCGGCTTTGGTGCCATTGACCTTTGATGGGCAGTTTTGGCAAGACTTTGTGGCACTTAGTGGCGTCAGTGCAGAAGTAGAGCTAAGCGTGCCATTACAACCTAAGAAAAAAATGGTTTTTTTAGAGGACCTGCTTTTCACCCATCGTGGTTTATCCGGTCCTGGTATTTTACAAATATCGAGTTATTGGAATCCAGGTGAGCCTATTTATATTAATTTGGCACCGGATTTGGATTTAAGTCAGAACTTGCTTGAAGCCAAACTAGGCAGCAAGCAACAGCTTGGGAATTACCTATCTTCTTTGTTGCCTAAGCGTTTGGTAGAGCCTTGGTTAAGTGCTACAGGGGTAGTGGGCACTGCACAGATTCAAAAGCGCCTAGCGGATGTACCCAATAAGGTGTTGCTACAATTGGCTTCGGCTTTGCAGCAATGGTCGTTAACACCTACAGGTACAGCTGGCTATAAAAAGGCCGAGGTAATGCGTGGTGGGGTGGATACACGTGAGCTAAATCAAAAAACGATGGCATCACGAACCCATCCCAATCTTTATTTTATAGGCGAGTCAGTGGATGTAACGGGTTGGCTCGGTGGTTATAATTTTCAGTGGGCATGGGCCTCAGGTGTGGCTTGTGGTCGTGCTCTATAAAAAGGAAGAAAAATGCAGTTACCTACAGACAGAAAATACCTGACGACTCATGAGTGGGCCTTAGTCCAAGATGATGTGGTTTTAGTGGGTATTACTGATTTTGCTCAAGACCAATTGGGTGATTTGGTTTTTGTGGGTGATTTCACTACACAGGTACATCTAGAGGCAGGGGCTGTAGCGGGTGTAGTCGAGTCAGTTAAAGCCGCTTCGGATATTTATGCACCTGTATCAGGAACCGTGGTCGAGTATAACGAGCGCTTAGATGATGCACCTGAGCTACTCAATGAAAACCCGTTTGAGACGTGGATTTTTAAAATAAAGCCAGATGACATAGCTGATTTGGAGGCTTTGTTAACGGCTGAACAATACCATTCAGAAAACGTCTAAGACAACGCGGCTTGAGCCGCGTTTTCTATAGGTGGGTTTCTATGTTTAAGGCTGCAATCAGCTGTTCTCGTTTATGAATGGCCTCTAGTGCACTGCTGCCCAGTTCCCAAGCAACTTGATTCAATAAACCCTCAGCCAGTACAAAATAAGCACTGATGCTATTGCTAAAAAAGCTGCTGTGATAAGGAATTAAAAACGCGTAATCGGTATTGATCGCCAGAGGCGAGGCGGCGTGATCTGTCAAGCTAATGGTAGTCAACTGGGCCTGCCTAGCGTGTTCATGAATGATCAGTACTTCTTGGGTGTAGGGGCTGACACTGGCAGAAATCAACACATCTTTTGGCTCTAATTGGGCTAAACCCTCGGCCAAGCCTAAACTGCAGGCGTCTAATCTGGCCACATCAGAACGAATTAAACTCAGTCCGTAAGCCATAAACTGAGCTAAGGCAGAGTACTGACGTACCCCATGTATACGCACCCGTTTAGCGCTGGCTATGGCTTGTGCTGCTGCCGCTAAGTGTGGAGGCGACAGCGCTGTTATGCTGTGCTGGATGTTATTAATATTTTCAGTCGCTAATTGTTCTAGGCGTTGTTGAGTGGTGTCAGCAGCGCTAGAAAACAGAGCACTGCTGCCCCAATGCTGTAATTGGCGACTGGCTTGATGGCTATAAAACGTGGGGTTGGGCGGGCTGATGCTATCCCTAAAGAGACGTTGAAATTCAGCAAAACCACTAAAACCCAAACGTTTAGCGAGTCGGGTGAGAGTGGAGGCATTGACGTCTAGTTGTTGCGCTAATTCAGTAATAGAGAGTAGAGCTGTGTTTTTTGGGTGGCGGAGCAAGCCCGAGAGGGCTGCACGTGTTTTTTCGCCCAAACGAATAGGAGCTTGTTGCTGGCGAATTTGTGTCGCTAGCTGTTCTAAAGAAAGCAGATCGTGAGGGCGAGTGAAAGGCATAAGACTTATAGACGACTGAGGCCTTTAAAACGAAAAACAGGGTCTTGTAAAGGCTCGTCATAGACGGCCCACTCTAAGCCACTGGGAGTGTAGTGAAAGTCGGCAGTAGCGATGGTGTTTTCATTGTCAGTGTCGTCTGTTTCACGTCTATAAATGGGAAAACGTGGGTGTGAGCTATCACCTAAAATAGCCAGCGCATTGACTTTGGATTGGTTGGTTACCCAGTGCTCACCTTGAATTTGCCTATACCCCGAGCTGCCCGTAATGATTTGAGGGTAATTACGCATCTCTGGGTGGATGGCATGATTGGCATGAAAATAGGGAGCGGTAATAGCCACATCTGAAACGGCTGCTTGGTTAAATTCGACGCTGTGAATGGCACCATCGGCATCAGCTAGGTTCAGATTAAAGGCCCCCGAACGAGGTTGAGAGCGCAACAAAGTGACAGCCTCTGTAACGGTGTGGCAGTTTAGAATAGCGCGGCACAGAACCATGCGGGGGATGCCGGGCAAGGTAAATAGGGCGCGTATGTTGTTGACGGTCATCACCAAATGGTGCTCGTTGACAGCAAAGGTATGCCCCGCTATAGAGCCTGGATAGACAAAAGAGCAGAAACGAGGACCGTTAGCTGGATTAAATTCAATCACAGCACAATGGCCATAAAACCCTGGATCGCCATCTTCATTGTGGGTAATACGTGGCTGAGGCTGGCACTGCAACACGCTAGAGCAGCTGTCTGGAGCCATGGCCCACAAGTCACCTCGACTATTCCAAATAAAAGTGTCTTCTACTGGAATCTCTAAGCCTTGAGCCAAACCGCTGATTTCCTGCCAAATTAGGGGGAAATCATTTTGTACCAGATGTTGCATAGAGCGAATAGCGTCAGTGTTGCGCCATTGACTAAGCTCTGCCCAAGCTGGGCTAGGCAGTAAATGGTTATGAAAGGCGGCTGCCCCAAACTGGCCTAACTGCACGCCAAGTTCGTAGGGGGAGCCACTAAGCTGTAAATAGTGTAAAGAGGACATTATTCTACGTGCTGTAAAAAAGACTGAAGACGCGCATTAGCGGGGTTTTTGATGAGTTCTTCTGGATGGCCGTCAGCAGAGATTTTGCCATTTTCCATGAAAATCATACGGTGACCGACTTGACGTGCAAAGGTCATTTCATGAGTGACTACCACCATGGTCATGCCTTCTTCGGCCAGATCCTGCATCACTCGTAAAACCTCATGACGTAACTCGGGGTCTAAGGCGGAGGTAGGTTCATCAAAAAGCATCAGCTTGGGTTTAATGGCCAAAGCACGAGCGATGGCTACGCGTTGCTGTTGCCCACCTGATAGCTCGCTAGGATAGTGGTTGGCACGCTCTTTGAGGCCCACTTTTTCTAGTAAGAGCAAGGCTTCGGCTTGGGCCTGTTTTTTGGAAGTGCCTCGAACCTGACGCGGTCCAAAGGCTACATTTTCTAGAGCCGTCATTTGAGGGAACAGATTGAACTGCTGAAAAACCATGCCGGCTTCTTGGCGTATTTCGCGGATTTGACTGGAACTGCCAAGTACGCTGAGACCGTCTACTAAAAGATCGCCGCCATCAATGCGTTCTAAGACGTTGATGCAACGTAACAGGGTAGACTTGCCTGAACCTGAGGGGCCAATTAGCACTGTGACTTCACCGGCTTTTAGATTTAGATCGACTTGATCTAGGACCACGGTGTCACCAAAGCGTTTGGTAACCTGACGAAACTCAACCATATTTTGGGTGTTTGTCATAGCACATGCATCCTTTTTTCGATGAGGCGTAATCCTAAGGACAGCAGACCAATCATAATTAAATAAAGAATGGCCACAGCAGTCCAGACCTCTACGGCGCGGAAATTGGAAGCCATGATTTCTTGGCCTTGACGAGTGAGTTCGGCTACGCCAATGACAATAAATAAAGAGGTGTCTTTTAAGCTGACAATAAATTGATTGCCCAGCGGTGGCACCATACGTCGGAAAGCGACAGGCCCCACCACAAAAGCCAGTACACGCCATTTAGGCATGCCCAAGGCTAAGCCCGCCTCGTGTAAGCCTTTGGCTACTGACTGGAAGCTGCCGCGCACAATTTCTGCGATATAGGCGCCGGAGTTCACAATAATGGTGACAATAGCTGCGGAGAGCGGATCTACACGCAAACCAATAAGCACGGGCAAGGCAAAATAAATAAACATGACTTGGACTACGATGGGTGTGCCGCGTACCAAGCCAATATATAAGGTAGCAATGCTGCGTATTAGGGCATTGCCGTAGGCGCGCATTAGGCCAAACAACAAGCCTATTAGCATTCCGCCGACTAAACCAATAACGGTGATATAAATTGTTAGTTCAGCCCCTTTGAGTAAAGCGGGCATAGAGCTATAAATAATAGGCCATTCAAAATTCATACTAAGCCGTCCTAAGAGGAGAAAGCCCCGCTAGGCGGGGGCTAAGGTGTTACTTTTTAGGAGGTTGGGTTCCAAACCATTTTTCGTAAATGGCGTTATAGCGACCATCTTCTTTCATTTTTGCTAGGCTGGCATTGACGTCAGCAATGAGCGTGCTGCCTTTAGGAAAAGCGATGCCGTATTCGTGGGCAAGCATTTGATCACCTACGGTTTTAACGCGACCTTGGCCGGCTTCTTTGATGTAATACAACACGTTAGGGGTGTCGTGCATGGCGGCATCAACGCGCCCGGTTTGTAGTTCTAGGTAGGCGTTGTCGATGTTGGGGAACAAGCGTAGGGTAGTGTCTGTAAAGTTCTCGCGAGCGTATTGTGCCGCGGAGGTACCTGTTTTCAGAGCTAAGGTTTTATCTTTTAAATCTTCGAAGCTTTGAATATCGCTGTCTGTGGGCACCATTAAGATAAACCCGCTGTCGTAATAGCCATCTGAGAAATCAATGGCTTTGCGGCGTTCTTCGGTGATGGTGATACCCGCTAGCGCCACATCGACGTTTTTAGTTTGTAAGGCAGGTAAAATACCGCTGAAATCCATGGGCTGTAAACGGTATGCCAAGTTTAGGTCTTGAGCGATAGCATCCCACATATCGATATCAAAACCTACATAGGTATCACCTTGTTTAAACTCAAAGGGAACAAAGGCGGTATCTACGGCCACTACGAGAGGGTTGGCACTTACGGCAGCAGCACTAAGGCTGAAGGCGGCAAAAGCGGTAGTAAACAGCTTGAGGAAGGGGTTCTTCATGTTTTCTCCTGTATGAGCTAGACATGTGCATGCGCAGCTAAGGTCAATGCAAAGCGCAAAATAATTTGCCTTGGATAAATTTTGCAAATTATTTTGCATAGTAGGAGTTCAGCGCCTACCTGTACAGTAGGGCTTATACCCAAAGACTAACGCTCAACTAGAGAAAAAGTGGCTGTAAACAGCCACTGGGGTCGGATCAACGAATACGCTGCAGAATATCAATGGCTTTATCTAGCGTGCTTTCTTTTTTGGCAAAACAAAAACGAATTAAACGTTGCTTTGCAGGAGCCTGTAAATAAAACGCACTGTAGGGTATGGTGGCAACGCCATGGTCTTGAATTAATGTATGGCAGTAGCTCATGTCGTCTGCTGCGCTGAGGTGGCTGTAATCGGCGGTGACGAAATAGCTGCCTTGACTAGGTAAAAACTGCCAAGCGGAGCCTTTAAGTCCATCTAGGAAATATTGTTTTTTCTGTTCATAGAGACTGGCCACGTCTGCAATATGGCTGGGGTCTGTCATGAGTTCTGCCAGAGCAAATTGGGAGGGCGTATGAACGGAAAAGGTGCTTAAGCTATGAATTTTACGCAGTTCAGCGCTAATGGCTTGGGGAGCAGCGAAAAAGCCGACTTTCCAACCTGTGATGTGAAAGCTTTTGCCAAAAGAGCCAATCACAATACTGCGCTCTCTTAAGGAGGGGATGCGGGAGACGCTGATATGGTGATTTGGCCTAAAGACCATGTCGGCATAGACCTCATCGCTAATCACAATGACTGCGCTGCCATCGAGCAAGTTGCCTAATTGATTTAAATCGTCTGCAGAGAGAATGGTGCCGCTGGGGTTGTGCGGCGAATTTAAAACAATGGCTTTGGTTTTGGGGTTGAGGTTGCGTTTGACTTCGTCCCAGTCCACCTGAAAGTTCGGCGCTTGTAATTGGACCCGGCGTACCACCCCACCGAATAACTCGATGGTAGGCTCGTAGGTATCATAAGCTGGCTCAAGAATAATGACTTCATCGCCTGGATTAATTAAGGCGGCAAAACTACAAAACAAGGCTTCCGTCGCCCCACTGCTAACGGTAATTTCCTCATCCGCGTCGTAACGATGGCCATCCCGTTTTTCTAAATAAGCACTAATTTGCGTGCGTAAAGCGGGGATGCCTTGGCCAGGTGCATACTGATTCAGTCCTTTGAGACTGTATTTATGAAGTAAATCAATCAGCGTGGGTGAGCAGCCAAAATCCGGAAAACCTTGGGCCAAGTTAATGGCTTTATGCTGCGAGGCTAAGCCCGAAATATAAGAAAAAATATTAGGGCGTAGGTGTGGAAGCTTAGATCGTATAGACATAGGCGGATGAGAGTTAGAAGAGTAGAGTTAGCTTTGCTTGCTGTAGGTTACGAAGTCATAACTGAAACCATTTTCCTCGGGTTGCGGCAAGCGTGCGGTTTCCACCCAGCCTGCAGGTAACTCAGGGAAAAAGGTATCGCCTTCGATATGAGCATGGATTTCGGTAGCGATGATTTCATCTGCCACCGCTAAGCCCAAAGTGAAAATTTGTTGGCCACCAATAATGCAGGCTTGTTCGTAATCTGAGCAAGCGGCTAAGGCCTCGTCCAAGCTGGTAAACACAATGGTGCCAGCGGGTTCAAAATCGGGATTACGGCTAATAATGAAATTGGGCCGCCCTGGCAAAGGCCTACCTATGGACTCCCAGGTTTTGCGCCCCATAATAATTGGCATTCCTAAGGTCGAGGCCTTGAAATGAGCCAAGTCTTTGGGCAGATGCCAAGGCATGCCGTTGTCTTTGCCTATACAGCGATTGGTGGTGTAGGCCACAACCATTCTTATTTTTGTTTTCATAATTAAACAGCTACAGGAGCTTTAATGTGGGGGTGAGGGTCGTAATCGAGAATTTCAAAATCCTCGAGCTGGTAATCAAACAAACTAGCGGGTTTACGGCGTATATGTAATTGAGGGTAGGGGCGGGGTTCGCGACTCAGTTGAAGTTGTACTTGCTCTAGGTGATTGCTGTAGAGATGGCAGTCGCCTCCGGTCCAAATAAAGTCACCGACCTCTAGATCGCATTGCTGGGCCACCATATGGGTGAGCAAGGCATAACTGGCAATATTAAAAGGCACACCTAGAAAAATATCAGCGCTGCGCTGATAGAGTTGGCAGGATAATTTGCCATCAGCGACATAGAACTGAAAGAGGGCGTGGCAGGGCGGTAAGGCCATGTTGCGGATATCCGCTACGTTCCATGCAGAGACAATCAAACGACGTGAATCAGGGTTAGTTTTGATTTGCTCAATGAGCTGAGTGATTTGATCGATGGGCTCGCCACTAGGGGTGGGCCAAGAGCGCCATTGCACCCCATAGACCGGACCTAGGTCGCCGTTTGTATCGGCCCACTCGTCCCAAATGGTGACGTTGTGATCATGTAGCCATTTGACGTTGTTATCGCCGCGTAAAAACCAGAGTAATTCCACAAAAATACTGCGGGTGTGCAGTTTTTTTGTTGTGATCATGGGAAAGCCTTGGGCTAGATCAAAGCGCATTTGATAGCCAAAGGTCGAAAGCGTGCCTGTACCGGTACGGTCTGTTTTTTTAGAACCGTGTTCGTAGACATGGCGCATTAGCGTTTCGTATTGGTTAAAAGAGCTCATATTAGGTGTTCCGGATCTCAACTGCATAAGTCATTTCTGCTGTTTTAGCCAACATGGCGCTGGCTGAGCAGTATTTTTCGTGAGAAAGTTTGACGGCACGCTGTACGGCAGCTTCGGGTAGGTCTTGGCCTGAGACAATAAAATGGAAATGAATTTTGGTGAAAACCTTGGGTTCGGTGTCAGCGCGTTCGGCCTG
This sequence comes from uncultured Paenalcaligenes sp., assembly GCA_947632305.1. GTDB lineage: Bacteria > Pseudomonadota > Gammaproteobacteria > Burkholderiales > Burkholderiaceae_B > Paenalcaligenes. The sequence goes on from CANROS010000001.1 coordinate 10,972, forward strand.
AAGCTGGACTTGGCAGTCGGTGACTTGGTGACGACCGCGTTTTAAGATCAGAACCACATCATAGGCGGCGCAACCCCCTGTGCCGGCAAGCAGCATTTCCATGGGGCGAGGAGCGGAGTCATTACCGCCACCTGCTACAGCGCCATCCATGACGGTGACGTGGCCGCTGCCTGTGCTGGCCACAAAAAGCATACCGTTATTATGGTTCCAATTAACTGTACATTCCATGGTGTGGATCCTTGTTGATGAGTTTTGGCAAAGAAAGCACACGCTCTTTGCCCTACAATAGTCATATTGTAGCTTTAAATGCCAGCCTTATTTGTACCTATTGGCTTATAGCTTTTGCTAGATTGCTCCCTTCTATTTTTTACTTCCCCCAAGGAGAATGTTATGTCTAAGCTCAGTGAAAGCACGGCTTTGGTTGAGGTTAAACCCAAGTTCGTGCCGCTGCTACAGCGTCGCTCTTCTTTTTTTGATGCCCTGTTAACAGAAGTGGGGCATGCGGTTCAAGTCATAAGCCGCTCGGCTCAGGCGGCTAGGCCTAATCCTGCTGGCCGAGCCTTGACGCAAAAAGAAGAGACCTTAAGCACAGAGGAAACGCAACATGCTGCAGGTCTAATGCGAGTTAATCATGTGGGTGAAGTCTGCGCCCAAGCCTTATACCGTGGTCAGGCTTTATTGGTTAATGACTCTGAGTTAAAAGGATTACTGTATCAAGCCTCTTCAGAAGAAGTGGATCACTTGGTTTGGTGTGATGATCGGCTTAAAGAGTTGGGCAGTCGTCCTAGTGTGCTTAACCCTTTATGGTATGCCGCTTCTTTTGGTTTGGGCGTGGTAGCTAGCAAGGCAGGCAAGCCGTATAACCTAGGGTTTATGGCAGAAACAGAACGGCAGGTCGAGCAACACTTAGACAGTCATTTGGTATCCTTACCGGCGCAAGACCAGCGCTCTAGAAAAATTGTAGAGCAAATGCGCTTGGATGAGATTGCTCACCGCACCACAGCAGAAGAACAAGGGGCTAGTGTTTTACCGGGGCCCATTAAGTTTGCTATGCGCTGCATGTCCAAAGTGATGACCAGCAGCGCCTATAGGCTTTAGTACAATCACTTACGACTACGATTAGGGTTTGTTCCTAAAGACTTTCTTGTTTTTATTTGTAGGTGTTTTGCGACAGAACGCTTAGATACGCAATTATTTGGCTATTTGCCTTGCATTGCACCAAGATAATAGATAAACTTTAGTTATTGGATGTTGAGAAGCAGCGCAAGGGTAATAACCCTAAATTGTTGCTTAGGCTCGGGAAAACCCCTTGTAGCCCGACATGCCCCGGTTGTCTCCTCCACCCTCCTCCTTTGGTGGATTTGCCCGAGATCTATTAGATCTCGGGTTTTTTTTTGGGTAAACGCTTAGTGAATCAAGATGGCTCTGAAGTCATTGACATTGGTTTGAGTAGCGCCTGTGATGACTTGTTGTTGTAATAATTCAAAAAAACGGTGGGCATCATTGCGGCGTAGATAAGAAACTGGATCTACACCTAGTTGTAAGGCCTTGTCCCAACTTTGAGGGGTGATATAAGCGCCTGCTACCGCTAGCGCGCCATCGACCCCATCGGTATCGGCGGCTAGAGCAGTAAGAGCGAGTCGACCTTGGGTCGCACACAGTAAAGCTAATAAGAACTCTACATTACGGCCCCCTTGACCTTCTCCTTTCACATTGACACTGGTCTCACCGCCTGAAAGCAGGATGCAAGGGCGTGTTAGTGGTGTGTTGTGTTGAATAATGCTGTGTGCGATGCCTGCCATGACCTTGGCGACTTCTTTGGCTTCCCCTTCAATGGCGTCACCGAGTAATAAGGTGGTGTAGCCTGCCTGCTCGAATAGAGCAGCAGCGGCGACTAAAGCTTGGTGAGGCGTAGCGATCAAGTGGGTTTGGATGTGTGCTGCCCGAGAGTGATCTGGCTTTAGGCTTTCCCAGCGTTGTTGGCTGAGAGCGTTTCGTACCGCCGAAGGTAATTTAATTTTATAGTGCTCGAGAATGGCGAGGGCGTGATGACACGTACTGCTGTCGGCGACGGTGGGGCCTGATGCAATACTGCTGGGCTCATCACCAGGAACATCTGAAATAATAAGATTGACCAGAGGAGCTGGAGCGCAAGCGAGTGCTAGACGGCCCCCTTTAATGGCTGAAAGGTGACGACGTACGGTATTGATTTCGTGGATGGAGGCGCCTGAGTGCAGCAAAGATTGATTGAGGTGTTGTTTTTGTTCCAACGTGAGATCGTCAATGGGTAGACTGACTAAGGCAGAACCGCCACCAGAAATTAAACAGATCACTAAGTCATCAGCAGTTAACCCTTGTACTAGCCGCAGTATTTGTTGAGCAGCGGCTAGGCTATTGTGGTCGGGCACCGGGTGGGCGCATTCGATTAAGGGAATGTGACGGGTAGGCAGCGCACTGTGGTAAGGCACCGCCACTAAACCCTGTACTTGATCCCAGGGGCCTGTCCAGTGCTGCTCAAAAGCTTGGACCATGGCCGCACCGGCTTTACCCATCCCTATGACTAGGGTGCGCCCTTTAGGGGGCGGTGGCAAAAAAGCGGGAAGCTGATAATGGGCTTGGGCGGCTTGTATGGCCGCCTCAAAGCCTTTTCTCAGTAGGACTTCGGCCTTAGTCATGCCCAGTGAGCGAATGATTGGACATGTCTTCAAGGACTTTGACTATAGCGGAATGATCCCAATCACTGCCACCACGGGCTACGCAGCCGCTGAGCAGTTGCTGAAAAATAGCCGTGCCAGGCAAGGCCGCTCCTAGTTCTCGTGCCGTATTTAAGGCACTGGTAATGTCTTTTTGATGCAGATTTACCTTAAAACCGGGAGTGAGATTACCGGAGGTCATGCGTTGGCCATGCACTTCTAGAATTCTTGAATTAGCAAAACCACCCATTAACGCCTGACGGACTTTTTCTGGATCGGCTCCCGCTTTAGATGCCAGTATTAAGCCTTCGGCGACAGCTTGAATGGTTAGGGCCACAATTACTTGATTGGCCATTTTGGTTACTTGGCCTGCACCGTTGTCGCCTACTAAAGAGATATTTTGTCCTAAGAGCTGCAAAATGGGCAGGGCGCGCTGGAATGCGTTGTCTGAGCCCCCGGCCATAATGCTGAGGCTAGCGGCTTTGGCACCTACATCGCCACCTGAGACGGGAGCATCTAAGTAGTCGCCGCCTAGGGCTTTAATTTTTTGGGCAAACTCTTGAGTGGCGACGGGAGAAATAGTGCTCATGTCTATGATTAGCTTGCCTGTTAAATCGGTTTGGCTAACCCCGTTGCTCCCAAATAAGACGTCTTCTACATTGGGCGTGTCATTCACAATAAGAATGATGATGTTGGCAGCTTCGGCTGCGGCTTTGGGCGTAGCGCAAATAATGGCTCCGCTTGCCATAATCTCCTCATTGACTTGGCTGCGGGTATTGGCATAAACGCTGTGGCCTCCTTTGATAAGATTTAAGCACATCGGAATGCCCATAATACCTAAACCAATGAACGCAATTTTTTCCATGAAGCTTCCTGAGTTAAAAGAGTAAGCGCTTTATTTTGCGCTAGTTATTTATTTGCAACGTGCAGCCATTGTTATAGCTATCATTGATAATAATCAGAGATGGGTTATTACACCAGTGGTGGAAGCCTTGAAGCAGACACTGGGTCTATAAATTAAAGCGTAAATATGAGTCGATATACGGAAATTCGTAGTTTTGTGTTGATAGCAGAGCGTGGTAGTTTTGCAGCAGCAGCGGTGGTCGAAGGGGTGACGCCGGTGGTGTTGGGCCGACGTTTAGATGCGTTGGAGCAACGGCTAGGGGTGAAACTTATGCACCGTTCTACACGGGGGCTTAGGTTGACTGATTTAGGCGAACAGTTTTTAGAACAGTGCAAACTGCTTTTGCATGACTTTGAAATGGCCGAAGCGAGCATCAGTGATCAACATAATACGATGCGTGGTCATTTAAAGGTGTCAGCCCCAGCGGGTTTTGGACGTAAACATGTGGCTCCTCATGTGCTGGCGTTTAAGCAACGTTACCCAGAGTTGCGCTTAACGTTTAACTTCACTGATAGTGTGATGGATCTAGTGAATGAGGGTTACGACATGGGCATCCGTGTGGGGGCGGTGTATGACCCCAATTACGTTGCCGTACGGCTCTACCCTAATCAGCGTGTGGTTTGCGGGACACCAGCGTATTTCGCAAAATATGGGGTACCGCAAACACCCGAAGAACTGACTCATCATAATTGTTTGGCATTTAATTTGCAGGGTGGGCAGCAGCACGGCTGGACCTTTGTACGAGCCGGTCATGTGTTTTCTGTGCGAGTCCAAGGCGATTTAGACAGCAATGATGGAGAGCTTTTATATGAGTGTGTCAAAAAAGGGTGGGGCGTGGGGTGGCGATCTACGTGGGAAATTCAGGCAGAGTTACAAAAAGGTAAGTTAGTGACGGTTTTGGATGAGTACGCTATTTCTGATTACGATATTCAGGCAGTGTATCAACAACAGCGTTATGTGCCTGCCAAAGTACGTGTTTTTACCCGATACTTAAAAGAAATCTATCATCAGCCCGGCTATTGGCAGGGCTGAGAAAACCGTTTATTTATCAGACCATAATTCGCCACCAGTGGCCCAGTCTTCGCGTTTTACGTCTTTAAACATGATTTGTACGGCTTCGGGTTTGCAGCCTAAAATCTCACACGTTTCAGCGGTAATACGCTCAACAAACTTGCGTTTTGTTTCTTTATCGCGTCCAGCAAAAAGCTCTACAGTAATTAAAGGCATAACGATTCCTAAGTAAATAAGGGTAAAAGTGATGAGAAGTTATCTGCAGCAAAGAATTCACAAAATCGTTGGGTTGAAAGAAAATCCAGTTAACTTTTCTGCGCCCTTAGGGGATAAAGGTCTATTTGGGCCTGAGTCCGTGGTGTGGGTGGTCCATAGTGACTTTTCTTCTATGCTGGTAGGAGGCATCACCGCGTTGTACTTGCAGATGATACATCCAAATGTCTTAGCGGGGGTATGGGATCATTCTGAATTTAGAAAGGATTTAGCTGGTCGCTTAAAGCGTACCGCCCAATTTGTTTCAGCCGTTTCTTTTGGTCCTACCGAGGATGCGAAAAAGATGTTGCGGCTGATTAAACAGATGCATGAACCTGTGCATGGGGTCACTCAACAAGGAGAGCCATATAGAGCAAATGATCCAGAGTTGTTGTTATGGGTTCATGCCACACAGTGCTATGGCTATTTACAAGCCCACCAATGCTATAGGCCCCAGCCGTTGACAGAGCAGCAAATCGCTCAGTACTTAGCAGAGTATCAGCAGGTATTGGTTGGGCTAGGCGGAGAGCCAGTCCAGTGGGCTAGTTGGAATGAGCTGGTCGCTTACTTGGAGTCTCAGCAACCTAAGTTGTGTGGAGGCGAACGAGTGACAGAGGTCTATCGAATTTTAAAAACAGAAACGCGTACAGGTAAAAACAAGTCTTTAGTAGGTGGGCTATTCCTACGAGCTGCTTTGGATTTGGTACCTACTTGGGGGCAGCAGTACTTTGATTATCGACCGTCTCAAGTCGGCATAGCCACGCGAACTCAGCTGGTGCTTAAAATAGCTCAGGTGCTACGGTGGGCTTCTACAGAGAGTGCGGCGAAAAAGGCTTACCAGCGTGTTTCGATAGATGATGCTCAAAAAGATACACTTTTTAAGAGCTAGGATTTTCCCTTACTTTTTTCTTTGATTTTGGATATTTCAGAGGGAGCGACGCTCCCTTTTTAGGTTTGATTGGAGTGGCTGCAGATTGGTTAGGGGTTTTCCTATATATAATTTATTAAACGACCAGTTAATATATTTATTGAAGTTTAAATAATTAAATCAGGAGATGAAAATGAAAGTAAATCAAGTGTTTGCGTCATTAGGTCTAATGGGTTTGCTGGGAGGGGCTCAGGCTGAGCCAGTTAAAATAGGTGTTATTCAGCCTTTAACTGGATCAGTTGCTTATGACGGTGCTACCACAGTAGAGGGGGTGCGTTTAGCCATGGAGCAGCGATTAGCTAAAGGACTTTCTAAGGAGGTGGAGTTAATCGTAGAGGACGGTGAGTGCCAGCCCTCTAAGTCTGTCAATGCAGCAGAGAAGCTGATTCAACGCGACAAGGTATCTATTATTTTGGGGGCTTTTTGTAGCTCAGCGACTATTGCCGTGATGTCGGTAGCCGAAAAGTATGGTGTCCCTTTAATAACAGGGGTGTCTTCTAAGACTGATTTAACCGAGAAAGGCAACAAGTGGTTTTTTAGAACAGCAGAGACAGAAAGTATTAGTGCAAATGCTTTCGCAGAGATTTTAGTTGATCAGTTGGATTTAAAGAAGATTGCTTATATCGGGGTCAATGATGATTGGGGGCGTAACAGTATTGAGGAGTTTTCTGCAAATATTGAAGCGCATGGAGGGGAAACAATTAGCAAACTCTATTTTGATCATGGGGTAACAGACTTTTATACGATGCTGACTCGGATTCGTGCAACTAAGCCGGATGGAGTTTTTGTAGCGGCAGAAACTTAAGACGGTTCAATATTGGTTAAGCAAATGAGCGAAGTGGGTTTGCAAAGTAATGTTTTTGGGGTAGGGAGTTGGGCTACAGCTGACTTTGCGCGTTTAACAGGAGATGCTTCAGAGGGTATCTATGCAGCAGTTCCTTATGTCTACACTATCGACCGCCCCGAGAATATCGAGTTTGTTGAAGTATACGAGAAAAAATTCAATAAAAAACCAGGTAAATACTCCGTAGCTGGTTACAACACCATTAACGTCATTTTAGATGCAATAGAACGGGCAGAAGATGGGAGCCCAGATGCATTACGCTTGTCTTTAGAGCAGACAGACTATAACGGTCCCAATGGTAATTTTAAATTTGATGAGAAGCGTCAAGCTTATGGCTTTGATGCTGTTTTAGTACAACTGCAAAAAGGAAGTCCAGTGATTGTGACTAGTACGCAAGTTGTTGCTCCTTAAGCATTAACTCACGTTTATTTAGGAAATCATCATGGAATTGTTTACGCAGTTTATTGTTAATGGGATGGTGAATGGCACGTTTTATGCCTTATCCGCTCTGGGTTTAACAATGATTTTTGGATTAATGCGCTTAGTCAATTTTGCTCATGGCGAGTTGTACATGGTGGGGGGATTACTGGGTTGGGTTTTTACAGAGCAACTAGGGCTTAATTTTTTTCTAGGTTTAGCTTTAGTTGTAATTATCATGGCGGCAGTAGGTTGGTTTTTAGATCGAGTTCTTATTGAAAGAGTCCGTGATAAGGGGCCAGAGCCGGGAATATTGTTAACTATTGGTCTTTCAATTTTCTTAGCTAATACTGCTTTAATGTTAGTTGGAACAGCTCCCCAGAAAGTGATTTCTCCCGTTTCCAGTGCCCCCTTCTTTATTGGTCCAATAATTATTACGAAAGTACGTATTTTTGCGGTAATAGTTTCTATTATTGCAATATTTTTAACTCATCTTTTAATACAAAAGACAAAGCTAGGGAAGGCAATGAGGGCTACATTTCAAGATGAAATGGCAGCCAGTTTAGTAGGGATTGATACACGTGTTATTTATGCTTCTACTTTTGCTTTGGGTACTGTTTTGGCATCAACTTCAGGAATGTTACTAGGATCAATTTATGTTGTACAAGCCACAATTGGAGGGTTGATTAGCTTAAAAGCTTTTGTGGTTGTGATTCTTGGTGGCATGGGAAGCTTTTCTGGAGCTGTCCTAGGGGGGCTGATTTTAGGCGTAGCTGAAGCATTGTGGGGAGGGTACGTACAAACAGGTACTGTTGATATGGTTGGGTTTGCTATTGTCATCTTAATTCTGTTTTTTCGCCCTTATGGTTTGTTTACTACCAGAGCAGAGAGGGCGTAATGAGAATAGAGAAAAATTTGATGATTTCCTTCCTGATTTTTTTCGCATTAATTGGAGTTTTTTCAAAAAATGAGTATGTTCTCCATATTCTCGTAATGATTATCATGTACTCAATTTTAGCTACGAGTTTAAATTTAATTGTAGGCTATGTTGGTGAATTTCCTTTAGGTCACGTTGCATTTTTTGGTCTAGGGGCATATGGAGTAGCAATACTTAGTTCTCCGGATGTTGGGATCCCTGTTACTTTAACTATTCCTTTAGCTGCTTTGTTAGCTGCTATTTTTGGTTGGTTTATTGGTAGGGTTACATTGAGATTAAATGGTCCTTTTTTTGTGATTGTAACTTTATCTTTTGCTGAGGTGCTTAGATTATTGGCAAATAATTGGATTGGTCTTACTAATGGGCCAATGGGAATTGCAGGGGTAGGTCATCCTATGATCCTAGATTATTTTGATTTTCTTAATGGGAAAAGAGGGTTTGTTTTTTTTGGTATTGTTTTGGCTGCTATTTCTTTTTATTTGGCATATAAAGTTGTTTACTCAAGTTCAGGTAGAGCTGCTGTGACTATTAGAGAGAATTCTTATGTAGCCCAGTCCATAGGAATTAATCCTTTACGTTATTCTTTATTTGTTTTCATGGTTTCTGCTTTTATGGCAGGGATGGCTGGAGCTTACTATGCTTCCTATATTTCGTATGTAGGGCCTGAGGTTTTTGGTTTTCCTTTTACTGTTACTATGATTATTATGCTTTTAGTTGGTGGTAAAGGAACGTTAATTGGTCCAATTTTGGGGGCTATAATTATTACATTACTTGAGGAGTATTTGAGAGATTTTAAAGAGCTTAGATTATCTATTTTTGGGTTAATAGTAATAGCTGCAGTCATTTTCTCTCCAAATGGATTAATGGGTTATTTGAAAAATAAATTCAAGTTTTTTTCTGCAAAGGTGGATAATGCTTAATGTAATGAATTTAAGTAAGTCTTTTGGCGGAATTCATGCTGTTCAGGGTGTGGGTTTTAAAATAAATAAAGGTGAAATAGTTAGTTTAATAGGTCCTAATGGGGCTGGTAAGACTACGTGCTTTAATTTGATAACAGGTTTTTATAGCCCTAGCTCTGGATCAGTTAGATGGATGGGGAAGGAAATAATAGGTCTTAAGCCTTATTAAATAGCACAAAAAGGTCTAATTAGAACATTTCAAAAAACTAATGTATTAAAAGGGCTAAGCGTTTTTGAAAATGTAATACATGCTCATTATTTGACTGATAGAGATAGTTTGCTTAGTACTTTTTTAATTGGTAAAAGATTTTCATTGAAATCTAAAGGTATTTTGGAATCAGCTAGAGAGCTTATTGAACTTGTTGGGCTGAGTGATCGCATTAATGTCCAAGCAGACTCTTTATCTTGTGGTGAGCTACGCTTACTAGAAGTGGCTGTGGCCTTAGGAGCTAAGCCTAGGTTGCTTATGTTGGATGAGCCAGCGGCCGGTTTAAATACCTCTGAGGCAAATGGATTAGCGAAGATTTTAAAAAAGCTACCTGGAAATTGGGTAGAGGCAATGTTATTAGTTGAACACAATATGGGTTTGGTTATGCAGGTTTCAGACAATATTGTGGTGATGAATTTTGGGAAAAAGCTTGCAGAGGGTAAGCCTGAGGAAATTCAATCGAATAAAGAAGTGCTTGAAGCATATATGGGAGCTGTAGCATGACATCAACAACAGAGGCTCTATTAGAAGTTCAACAGGTAATTGCAGGTTACGGCAATTTAACGGCTTTGCATAAAGTTAGTCTGGATGTCAAAAAAGGTGAAGTTGTTGCTTTGCTCGGTGCAAATGGGGCGGGAAAATCAACCATATTGCGATTGATTTCGGGCTTAATTACTCCTAAATCGGGAGATGTAAAGTGGAAAGGTGAAAGTATCGCCAAATTACGGCCCATGGAAATATTGAAACGAGGCATTTCGCATTGTCCAGAGGAGCGGCATGTTTGGCCGGAGATGACCGTAGCGCAAAATTTAGAGTTGGGTGGATATTTAATTAAGTCGAAGCAGGAATGTGAGCGTCGAATGGACCTTGCTTTTCAGCGTTTTCCTCGGCTTAAGGAGAGGGTTAAACAGTTAGCAGGTACGCTTAGTGGTGGCGAGCAGCAAATGTTGGCTATTGCCAGAGCTCTCATGTCCGAACCCGAGTTACTTATCTTAGATGAGCCTAGTTTAGGGTTGAGCCCACTGATGGCTAAAGAGGTTTTTAGCGTACTTAAAGCGTTGAATGAACATGGTGTTTCTATCCTAGTAGTAGAGCAAAATGTTCATAATGCCTTGAGTGTAGCTGATAGAGCGTATGTAGTTGAAACGGGGGAAATTGTGGCAGAGCGCGAAAGTCAAGGCTTATTGAATGATCCAGAGTTATTAAATGCGTATTTGGGAGGGTAAGCTATGCAGAAAAGCCATTGTTCATGTGGGAGCTTATCTATGATGGCTTTTTTGAGGCTGTATCTGAATTTTTTAAAAGCTAATATTTAATTAGTTGATTAAATAAATAGAGGTGTGTAATGAGTGTTGCCAATCATCAAATGATACAGGCTTGGAAGCAGGTGTTGCAGTTGTCTAAGGTAATACCCGGACAAATGGTGACGGTGTTAACGAGTCAAGACACCCACCCCCAGACGTTATTAACCGCAAAAATAGCGTTGGCTGATTTGGGGGCCAGAGTAGCCCAGGTTCATCTGGAGCCTGTTAATGCAGAAAAATCATTAAGTCGTGACCCTCTGGCTTATTTGGGAACGACTCCTCTGACGAATAACCCGGCTGCTTTTGCTGCGCTTAAAGCAAGTGATTTGGTTTTAGATTTAATGACTCTTTTGTTCTCTGCTGAGCAACAAGAAATTTTAGCTAGTGGGACGAAAATCTTGTTGGCAGTAGAACCTCCTGAGGTGTTGGTAAGAATGGTCCCCACTTTAGAGGATAAAAAACGAGTTGAGAGTGCTGCATCACTCTTAACTGGAGCAAAACACATGGAGGTGATGTCGGAGGCAGGCACACAGATTACATTCTGCTTAGGACAATATCCGATTATGAAAGAATATGGCTTTGTGGATGAACCAGGGCGCTGGGATCATTGGCCTAGTGGCTTCATTATTACGTGGCCTAATGAGCAAGAGTCTAATGGGGTAATAGTGATTGATGCGGGGGATATCTTGCTACCTCAAAAAGGGTATGTGACGTCACCTATAGAGATGATTGTAGAGAATGGCTTTGTTACAGCAATTAATGGTGGTGTGGATGCTGAGTTGTTAAGGGAGTATATCGAGTCTTTTGAGGATCCGGATGCTTATGCGCTGTCGCATATAGGTTGGGGACTTCAGTCTCGGGCTAAATGGTCTACGCTTAGCTTATATGATAAAGAGCGCACCATAGCGATGGACGCCCGTGCCTATGCAGGTAATTTTTTATTTTCATTAGGGCCCAATAATGAAATAGGCGGTTCTAGAGATACACCCTGCCATTTGGATGTGCCTTTGCGAGCTTGTACTGTCAGAGTGGATGGGAAGGAAGTAGTGAGCAAAGGTAAGGTGGTGGAGATATCGCAGGAGTGAGATTTCTAATATTGAGCAGAAGTACGGTGAAGTGATGATTTATCACCGTTTTTTTCTTTATTAAGCAATGATGGGCATCAAAATGTAGAGGATACAGAATGAGTAATTTAAAAGTAGCCATAGTTGGTGGTGGAATTGGTGGGGTAACTCTCGCTGCTTGCTTAAATAAGCGTGGGCTTGATGTTCATTTATTTGAACAGTCTTCTAAATTTGGCGAGGTGGGTGCTGGTATTCAGATGACTCCCAATGCGGTGAAAGTAATTAAGTGGTTGGGAGGCGCAGAAAAACTCAAAGAAATAGGTTTTTTGCCTCAGGCTTTAACAGGGCGCAGTTGGGATAAAGGAGACGTGAGTTTTAGTATTCCATTAGCGGAGGAATGCGTGCGACGTTATGGTGCAGAGTTCTATCATGTACACCGTGCCGATTTGCATGAGCTTTTAGTGAGTTGTTTAGGTAGTACACAAGTTTATTTTAATAAACGTTGTGTTCGTTTAGAGAATGAATTGACACAACCTAAGCTGTATTTTGAAGATGGTTCAGAGTTTGAGGCTGATGTAGTAGTGGGAGCTGATGGAGTACGCTCTGTCATCCGGCATTTTTTATTTGGCGAGGAGGCCCCTACTTTTACGGGTAACATGTGCTATCGGGCAGTGGTGCCGTATGATGAGATGCCAGAATTCGTGACCCCAGAGGCTGCATTTTGGTTTGGGCCTAAAAGCCATATAGTTACTTATTATGTAAAGGGTGGTAAGGCCGTTAATATTGTTGCAGTAAATGAGACAGAAGAGTGGGTGATGGAGTCTTGGAACACAGCAAGCAGCAAAGAGGAGCTGTTGAGCGATTATAAAGGGTGGCATCCTAATGTACAAAAGCTATTTGATTCAGTCGAGGAGGTGTATAAATGGGGCTTATTTGATCGTGATCCAATGCAGAAATGGAGTAAGGGGAAGGTGACATTATTGGGCGACGCAGCTCATCCTATGTTGCCCTTTTTATCTCAAGGGGCTGCAATGGCTATAGAGGATTCGTATGTCTTAGCTACTGTTTTGGACGCGTTGCCTCATGATTTAACTTTAGCTTTTGAGCTTTATGAAAAAGAACGTTTACCCAGAACTAGCCGTGTGCAGCTTGAAGCCAGAGAAAGAGGTAAAACTTACCATCTCTCTTCTAAAGAAGAACAAGAAAAGCGTGATGCTGAATATAAAAAACAGCAGGCAGAGGATCCCCATAAAGGAGGTATTAAAACAGACTGGGTTTATGCGTATGATGCCACAGCATTTAATGTTGTAACCTAAGGTTAGTACCTGTATTACATTTTATTAAAAGAGAAAGCAGACTCAGGAATGAACTAGGTCTGCTTTTTTGGCGTTACTGTTTTGAGGGATTGGAAATATGAGTAGAAGCGTTGAGAAAAAACGTCCAGGACGTCCTGAGGGTACAGGAGATAATGCTTCTGAACGAATACTGGACGCAGCAGAAACAGAGTTTTCTCAAAATGGATATAGTGAAACTTCTTTGCGGATTATTGCTAGACAGGCTGGCGTTACACAAGCTTTATTAAGTTATTATTTTGGATCTAAGCAGGGGCTCTATGAAAGCGTATTTATGCGTCGTAGCCAAGCCATAGTCCAAGAGCGAGAGGAAAGCTTAGCAGAATTGTTTTCTAGAAAAAAGACGCCCCAAGTAGAGGACGTAGTTAGAGCTTTTTTAAAGCCCACTGTGGTATTAAGGGAAACAGAGGAAGGGCGCCGTTTTTTACGTTTACAAGCACGCCTCCATACAGAACCACTAGAGGTCGCTTATAAGTTACGAGAAGCAGCATATACCAGTTCAACCAAAAAATATATTGAAGCCTTAGCTAGAGTGTGTCCTGAATTGTCAGATAAAGATGTACATTGGAAGATGGTCCTGATGATTGGCGCTTATTTATACGCTTTTTCAGATAATCATCGTCTAGATGAAATCGCTCCAAATATATGCGATTTAAAAGATACAGAAGAAATACTAGAACAGATTACAAAATTTGTTTCCGCAGGCATAAAGGCAAAATAACACCGAATAACTTGCATCAACTTGTTAATGGTCGCTACTTATCTTTTCACCTTGAGCACAGGCCCAAGGATTTGATCTTTTTTCTGCTCGTTTTGTGTCTAGGCGCTCATTAACCAGTAAGATACCGTTGTTGTGAAAAGGAATTGGCGGCTTTGGTTTTTATATTTTGTAGCAGTTGTAGCCTCTTTGGGCTTGGTGTTGTTACAAATGAGGCCCATAATAAAACAGTTGTATCTAGTGAGGCTTTGTGGTGAATTTTTCTCCGTCTTGGGACTTGTTGACTTGGCTGTCAATTTCTGTGGTCGCTTTTGTCGTGGGCGGTATTATTGTTTGGTCTGAGCGCTGGCATGGGCGTTTGACAGGCGATACCGATATGTCCAAACCCCAAGCTTCGCATTTGCGTCCTGCGCCACGTGTAGGTGGTCTTGCTATTTTGGCAGGGAGCTTGGCGGGTTTATTGGTGCTTGGTCCAAGCAATATGACCTTAACTTGGTTGTGGCCCGTTTTATTTGTTGCCGCCTTGCCGGTTTTTGTGGCGGGCTTGGTCGAGGACATCACCAAAGACGTGGGTTCCTTAAAGCGTTTATTGGCGGCGTTTGCATCGGCAGCTATTGCTTGGTGGTTGCTGGGCGGTGTCTCTAGAGTCGGTATTGGCTGGATTGACTGGATCTTGGCTTTTTGGCCCATCTCGCTATTCTTTACCATGATTGCAGTGGGCGGCTGTACCCACGCCTTAAATATTATTGATGGCATTAACGGTTTAGCTGGCATGGTGGCCGTATTGATGGCTATTTCCATTGCTCTGGTGGCGTGGCAGGTGCAAGATTTCCCCATTTTCCTTATTGCCACTGCATTGGCCTCAGCGACTTTAGGATTTTTGGCGTGGAACTTTCCTTTTGGCCGCGTCTTTTTAGGCGATGGCGGAGCGTACTTTTTAGGATTTATGTTGGCAGAGCTGGCGGTACTTTTAGTCGTACGTAATCCCAGTGTGTCACCTTTTTACGCTTTGGCTGTCTTGTTTTATCCTGTATTTGAAACGTTGTTTTCGATTTGGCGTCGAAAATTTAAACGTGGCGTACCCGTAGATCAACCCGATTCGTTGCATCTGCATCAGCTTATTTTCCGTCGTTTAGTACGTGTTAGTGTACTAAAAGAAGGCCGACGTTATGTGCCTCCTACTTCTAATGCGATGGCATCGCCTTACTTGTGGGGACTGGTCTTAATTGGGCTGGTACCCGCGACTATTTGGTGGGATAACGCGTGGATGCTGAGCGCAAGCTTAGTGGTATTTATGTGTAGTTATATTTGGCTGTATGCCCGTTTGGTTCATTGGCGCCGTCCTGCCTGGTTGTTGTTACCTTCTGTGCGTCGTTCTAAAAAAGAACGATCGGAATAGGTACGGGCTTTTTAATTTTGGAGAAGTATCTTGGATTTGCAAAACGTGAAACTTGCCGTCATCGGACTTGGCTATGTGGGTTTGCCCTTAGCGGTAGAGTTTGGCAAAAAGCGCGAGGTATTAGGTTTTGATATTAATCCGCGTCGTATTGCTGAGTTAAACGAAGGGATAGACCACACCCTAGAGGTGGAGCCCGACGAGCTTAAAACAGCAACACACTTACGCTATAGTTGTGATGCCTCTGAGTTGGCACAAGCTAACGTGTTTATCGTAACGGTGCCTACGCCTATTGATGAGTACAAGCGCCCGGATTTGACTCCCTTAATCCGCGCGAGTGAAACCATTGCTAAGGTTTTAAAGCGTGGTGATATTGTTATTTATGAGTCCACGGTCTATCCCGGTGCGACCGAAGAAGATTGTGTGCCTGTGTTAGAGCGTGTCTCCGGTTTGCGCTTTAATGAGGATTTTTACGCCGGTTATAGTCCAGAGCGTATTAACCCGGGCGATAAAGTATATCGTTTACCTAATATTCGTAAAGTCACTTCAGGCTCCACCCCCGAGGCCGCAGAATTAGTCGATGCGTTATATGCGGAAATTATTACGGCGGGTACACACAAAGCCCCCTCTATTCGGGTGGCTGAAGCAGCTAAGGTCATTGAAAATACACAGCGTGACGTCAATATTGCCTTAATTAATGAATTGGCTTTAATTTTTAACAAGCTAGATATTGATACGCTAGATGTACTAGAGGCCGCTGGGACTAAATGGAATTTTTTACCGTTCCGTCCTGGTCTAGTGGGTGGGCATTGTATTGGCGTGGATCCTTATTACCTCACACACAAAGCGCAATCTATCGGGTATCACCCTGAAATCATTTTGGCAGGGCGCCGTTTAAATGATGGTATGGGGGCGTATGTGGCCTCGCAGCTAGTAAAAAGCATGACCAAAAAACGCATTCAGGTACAAGGCTCGCGTGTGTTATTAATGGGGTTAACGTTTAAAGAGAACTGCCCAGATTTACGCAATACGCGCATCGTGGACATTGTGCACGAATTAGCGCAGTACGATGTGAATGTAGATGTGTTTGACCCTTGGGTTGATGCTGAAGAGGCAGAGCGTGAATATGGTATTAAGCCTATTTCTCAGCCAGCCGAAGGCCAGTACGACGGCATTGTTTTGGCGGTGGCTCATAATCAGTTCAAACAACTAGGTGCGGATAACATACGAGCCTTTGGTAAAGACCCTCATGTGTTGTATGACTTAAAATATGTGTTAGATCACAGCGAATCCGATTTACGTCTATAAAGAGTATTTATGTCTAGTTCTTTGGCTATAGATCAGGCTTGGGCCCAACTGAAAGCAGCGCCCAAGGTTTGGCTTGTCACCGGCTGTGCTGGTTTTATTGGTTCTAATTTGCTAGAGGCTTTATTAAGTCATGGTCAAACGGTGGTGGGGTTAGATAACTTTGCGACCGGATTTGCCCATAATTTAGATGAAGTGCAGCGTAGCGTGGGGGCCGAGAACTGGCAGCGTTTTCGTTTTATCGAGGGGGATATCCGTGATCTAAGCACTTGTCAGCAGGCATGTGCAGGAGTGGATTACGTGTTGCATCAGGCTGCCTTGGGCTCTGTGCCGCGCTCCATTAATGACCCATTGACCACCAATGCTGTGAATATTGGTGGGCATTTGAATATGTTAGTGGCTGCGCGCGATGCCCAAGTCAGTTCTTTTGTGTATGCGGCCTCAAGTTCTACGTATGGCGATCATCCGGCGTTGCCTAAAGTCGAGCACACCATTGGTAATCCGTTATCGCCGTATGCGGTGACCAAATACGTTAATGAACTGTATGCGGATGTGTTTGCGCGCACGTATGGATTTGAAACCATTGGTCTGCGTTATTTTAATGTATTTGGTCGACGTCAGACCCCAGATGGGGCTTATGCTGCCGTGATCCCAAAATGGATTGGGGCCATGATGCGAGACCAGCCTGTAGTGATTAACGGCGATGGTGAAACCAGTCGTGATTTTTGCTATATAGAAAACGTTATTCAGTTAAATGTGTTGGCTGCCTTGGCGCCCGCAGAGGCACGCAACCAAGTTTATAATGTAGCGGTTAATGCGCGTACGGATCTAAACCAGCTTTTTGCTTTGTTGCAGTCTGAGCTAGCGCAAAATGGGGTGTCATACCATTTGCCAGTGCAGCATGCAGAGTTTCGTGCGGGGGATGTGCGTCATTCTCAGGCAGATATTACTAAAGCGCAGCAGTTGTTAGGCTACGCTCCCCAGTACACCATTGCTGCTGGGTTAGCTCAAGCCATGCCATGGTACGTACAGTTTTTATCTAAATCATGATGCGATTACCCAAGGTGTTTCGCCTGCATAGCGACCACCAGCGTATTGCCAGGGCGGCTTTTAGAGTCGCCTTTTTCTTGCTATTAGGCAAGGCTGCCGGGGCATTTAAAGAAATGGCAGTGGCCTATCGCTATGGCATTAGCGATGTGGTGGATGCTTATCAATTCACCATGGTGATGGCTAACTGGATTCCGGTGACTTTAGTCGGGGTCTTTTCTATTGTTTTAATCCCTGTTTTGGTTCATGCCAAAGACCAGCAGCAAACGCTACGCAAGCGTTTTATGGGCGAACTCATGGGCATGTTGATAGCCATTGGGTTGGCTATTGCTATGCTAATTTGGCTATTATGGCCTTGGGTTTTATTGTGGGCGGGTAAAGGACTGGCGCCGGCGGTACAAAGCATGAGCACAGAGCTACTTTGGGCTTTTGCACCGGCTGCGCTGTTGACCTTGTTGACAGGCTTGCAAGCAGCACGTTTACGAGCACATGAACGTCATATTAATACCCTATTAGATAGCGTCCCTGCCTTTAGTATTCTCATTTTTGTGTTGTTGGCTGGGCCTACTCAAGGCGTTGGGCCTTTGTTGTGGGGCACTTTGGTGGGGTATATAGTGCAGTGTTTAAGCTTGTACTATTTAGCACAGCGGGCAGATGGGTTTTATGCCACCCCACGTTTGGGGTTCTCTGCCGAGCAATGGCCTGCTTTAGCGCACGCCGTGGGGATTATGTTAATAGGCCAAGTGGCGATGAGCTTTGTAGGGCCTTTAGACCAGTATACGGCGGCTAGTTTGGGGGATAATGCCAACGCCACCTTAGGGTATGCCAGTCGATTTATCTCCTTAATGATTGGGGTGGGAGCCGCTTCGGTAGGCAGAGCTGCCTTGCCGGTGTTGGCAGACGTAACGCGTCGAGGCGATGCCGTGCGTGCCCGAGCGATTGCTTTAAAATGGTCAATGGGTATGGTGGCCATTGGTTTATTGGTGGCAGCGGTAACGGCGTGGTTAGCCCCTTGGGGTGTGGGCTTGCTGTACGAACGTGGTGCTTTTACTGCAGATGACACAGCGCGTGTTAGCTCGGTGTTACGCTGGGGTTTATTGCAGTTGCCCTTTTATTTTGGGGTGTTGATTTTAGTGCAGTTGCTGGCGAGCCA
Organism: uncultured Paenalcaligenes sp.; assembly: GCA_947632305.1. GTDB lineage: Bacteria > Pseudomonadota > Gammaproteobacteria > Burkholderiales > Burkholderiaceae_B > Paenalcaligenes. Next base: position 29,464 of record CANROS010000001.1, read on the forward strand.
AAATCGTTATGGCCTGATGGCAGCCATTGCCTTGGCTAATTTTGCAGTGAAAGCATTGATGAATTGGTATTTAGCACCCAAGATGGGCGTACACGGTATTATGCTGGCCACAAGTTGTATGTATACCGCTTCTTTTATTTGTTATTTTATTGTGGCCTTAAAACCTGCAAAACTACAGGTTAAAAACGCTGAGCCTAACTAAAAATTATGCATATTATGATTGTGATCCACTCGTTACGGGGTGGTGGTGCTGAACGTGTTGCGGTTGATTTAAGTGCGTATTGGCAGCGTTTAGGCTATCGCGTTAGCTTAGTGACGCAAATGTCAGATGATACGGATGCGTATCCTGTGCCCGAAGGGGTACAGCGCTATGTGATGGGCACCGCCCACGCAAGTGGCGGAGGGTGGCGCGGTGCCTTGGCAAATTGGCAACGAGTACGCAAATTACGTAAATTAATTAAAAAGCATAAGCCGGATTGTGTGTTGGGCATGATGACCACCGCGTCGGTGTTAGCCGTTATGGCAGCCAAAGGGCTAGATTGCCGAGTTATAGTCACCGAGCATACACACCCACCTTTGCAAAAGCTCTCCGAGTCTTGGCTAAAACTACGACGCTGGGCTTACCCACGAGCCCATGCGGTGGTGGCGTTAACGCATGGTACGGGGCAGTGGATCCAGGATCACATTCCTGGTTCGCGGGTAGTCGTCATTCCTAATGCGGTTAATTGGCCGCTTAAAAATCAAGAGCCTGTGGTTGCCGTTCCTGCCAAAAACCAGCGGCTGCGCTTAGTCGCTGTAGGGCGCTTACATCCCGTGAAAGGCTTTGATTTGTTAATTCAAGCTTTTGCGCAGCTGGCGCCTTATTTTCCTGATTGGGATTTGGTTATTTTGGGCGAAGGAGAAGAGCGTACTTCTTTGCAGCAGCAAATTAATGAAGCTGACTTAACGGATCGTATTCAACTGATAGGACGCGTAGGAAATATGGCAGACTGGTACCAGCAGTCTGATATGTATGTGCTTAGCTCTAGAGCCGAAGGCTTGTCTAATACCTTATTAGAGGCCATGGCGGCTGGTTTACCTGTGGTTGCCGCGGATTGTGACACAGGACCTCGTGAAATTATTCGCGATAACATAGACGGAATTCTCGTTAATCCACCCGAAGACGCCGAGGCGTTAGCGGCTCATTTATCAGACCTAATGGCGCGCCCTTTAAAAAGAGCCGTTTTGGCACGCCGAGCTATTGATGTAAAAGACCGATTTTCGGTGGCGTTGGTCATGGCGCAATGGGAACGATTATTACCTCATGCCCCTGACTCCAACTTAACAGGTATTGCTTCTAAGCAATCAGACCAAGTAGGTACGGATCAGTAGGTCATTTATGAAAATTCTGTTCTTTGTGGGCTCAATGAATGCAGGGGGGGCCGAGCGTGTGGCGGCAGAGCTAGCCAATGCATGGGTGCAGCGTGGTGATGAGGTCTGTTTGGCGCCTACTTTTTTAGGGACAACGGATAGTTTTTATGACTTAGACCCTCAGGTGCAGTTTAGGCCTTTAAGTCAACATATAGGTTGGTTTCCCCCAGGTTTGACGCTGTTACGTAAATGGCGCGCAATACGTAAAAGCTATCAGGATTTTCAGCCTGATGTGGTGGTGTCTTTTTTGACAAATGTAAATGTGAATGTACTGGTGGCGCTGAAAGGTGTGGCTACGCCTATTTTGGTGTGTGAGCGTACCAACCCTGTTTTTAGTCAAAGTGCGGATAAACGGTTGAAAAAACTGCGTAGCAAGCTTTATCCACGAGCTGCAAAGGTAGTTTTACAAACCCAAGACGCCGCGGAGGCTTTTGTGAAGCTAGAGCCCCAGCTTCAAGACATAGCGGTGATACCTAATCCCATTGCGGCTGACTTAGCTCAGCTCCCTTTGGCCACACACGTAGAAAAAACACAAGATTGTCAGTTGGTGGCGATGGGGCGTTTAGTGCCTGCTAAACAGTTTCAGCAACTTATTCAAGCTTTTGCTATGGTGGCAGAGCAATATCCAGAGTGGACTTTGCATATTTATGGCGAAGGGCCCGAACGCGATAAACTCGAGCAACGTGCCGAGTTAGCGGGTGTGAAAGACCGGGTCTTTTTACCGGGTAAAACGACTACGCCTTGGCAGAGTTTGGCTGAGGCGCAGCTGTTTGTCTTAACCTCGGCTTACGAAGGTTTTCCCAATGTGCTATTGGAAGCCATGACACTAGGTTTGCCTTGCGTCACAGTAGATTGCCCTAGCGGGCCCAAAGAGCTTTCTCAAAATGGGCATGATGCCGTTTTGGTGCCCTTAGATGATCCTGCTGCCCTGGAACAAGCCCTAAGTGAATTGATGTCAGATTCACGTTTGCGGGGGTTATTAGGTCAACGGGCTGCTGTTTCTGTACGAGAACGTTTTGGGATGGAGCAGGTGCTAGAGCAATGGGACCAAGTCTTTGAACAAGTAGGCGTGAAGGTTCAGTAATAGGAATACGCATGACAACGGAAGTGGTAACAACTTCATCACAGCTAGTACTCCATATTATTTCTGGTCTAGGCCAGGGCGGAGCGGAAACGGTGCTTTATCGATTGGTTACCGCTTCTTCGCCGCAAACACGCCATATCGTGGTGTCAATGAGTGACGCCGGTGTATTTGGAGAGCGTTTACAACAGGCCAATATACCGGTGTATTGCCTGCACATGAAAGGCTTTGGCCTGATAACGGGTTGGTTGGCTTTACGGCGTTTATTGAAAAAAATAAAACCGGATGTGGTGCAAACTTGGATGTATCATGCGGATCTGCTGGGTGGGTTAGCCGCTCGAAGTGTAGGTATCAAACAAGTGGCGTGGGGTATCCGTAACTCTGGTGAAAACTTACATCACAGCAGTGTCAAAGCCCGGGCCGTGGCTTTTTTGTCTGCTAAGTTATCTGGGTGTATTCCTAATCGCATTGTCGCTTGTGCTGAAAATGCGGCTCGACGTCACAAGCAATGGGGTTATAACGCGGCTAAAATGACGGTGATCCCTAATGGTTATGACTTAAAGCAATGGCAGCCGCAGCCAGAGCAGGCGGCGTTGTTTAGACAGCAGTTGGGTTTGGCGCCAGACACGGCATTGTTGGTTACGGTGGGGCGCTGGAATCCCCTCAAAGATCACCCGAATTTATTGTCCGCTTTAGCTAGACTTAAACGCACGGATACCGAATGGTTCTGCGTCTTAGTCGGTGATGGCATGGAGTCAAGCAACGCCGAGCTCATGCGTCTTATTTCACAACAAGGTCTAGAGGATAAGATTGCGCTATTGGGGCGCCGGGCAGACATACCTACTATTATGTCCGCGGCTGATATTCATGTGCTCTCTAGCAAAGCAGAAGGGTTTCCTAATGTGGTGTGCGAAGCCATGGTGTCGCGAGCCTTGTGTGTGGTGACGGATGTAGGTGATGCGGCACGTATAGTGGGTGAAGAGGGGATTGTAGTGGCCCCGCGTAATGCCCAGGCCTTGGCCACGGGCATAGAAAAAGCCCTGACCGTTTTAAAAAGCGCAGACTTAGAGCATCGCTTAGATACAGCGGCGGAGCGTGTGGCCAATCGTTATAGTTTAGAGACGATGGTGCAAAACTATGAGCAGCTTTGGCAGACTATGTCTAGCGCGACTACCTCGTTCAATCCTGAGAGTGTAACTATGCAAACCGAAGCCCCTGTGTTGCTGTATGTGGTGAACAACCCCGCTTTTTTTGTATCGCACCGTTTGCCTTTGGCTTTAGCCGCTAAAAAAGCGGGCTTTGAGGTCCAAGTGGCGACTATGAATGGTTCAGCGGTGGCGCGTATACAGCAGTTAGGTTTTACCCACCACAGCTTACCCCTTAGCCGTAGTGGTAAAAATCCTTTATCGGAGTTACGCAGCCTTTGGGCTATTTACCGTTTATTTAAACGGGTAAAACCTCAAGTCGTGCATGCGGTCACCATCAAACCCGTTTTATACGGTGGCATTGCCGCGAGGTTGGCGGGCGTACCCGGATTTTTAGCCGCTGTGTCAGGTCTAGGGTATATTTTTACTAACGAACGAGGCGGGCTTTTACGCTGGTTAGCGTTGCGTTTATATGCTTTGGCTTTGAAGCATCCGCGCAGCCGGGTGGTATTTCAAAATACCAGCGACCGAGATGTGCTGTTAAAGGCGGGCGTGGTTCGTAGCGAGCAAGCTGTCTTGATTCGTGGCTCAGGAGTGGATTTGCAGGCATTTGATTATGTGCCTGAACCCGTAGGCACCCCAGTGGCTTTAATGGTGTCTAGATTGTTAGTGGACAAGGGCATTAATGAGTTCATTCAAGCCGCAGAGCAAAGTCAGCAGCAGGGAAACAATCTAATTTGGCAGGTGGCGGGTAGCCCAGATAAAGGTAACCCGGCCTCTATTACGGCTGAGCAAATGACGGCTTGGCATCAGTCTGGAGTGATTCAGTGGCTGGGTGAGCAAACCAATATTGCCGAGCTTTATCACAAAGCCCATATTGCTGTTTTGCCTTCCTACCGTGAAGGTTTACCTAAGTCCTTAATTGAGGCTGCCGCGTGTGGTAGGGCAGTAGTGACCACCGATGTGCCGGGATGTCGGGATGCGATCGAGCCCAATGTAACGGGGCTTTTGGTGCCAGCCCAAGACGCTCAGGCTTTGTACGAGGCAACGTTACGGTTAGCTCAAAATGAAACGTTACGGCATCAATTTGGGCGTGCCGGACGAGACTTGGCCGAGCGCGCTTTTGATATTAATACCGTCATTGATAGCCATTTACGTTTGTATGGTTATTTGGCTAAAAAAACGTAATTGTAGTGAATAGCCGTTGGGCCTTGGTCGTTGCAGACCAAGGCCAAGGTCGCTTTATTTAAAAGGGCAAAATCAGATCAGGTCTGAGACCAAGAATTGCATTTTTAAATTCTGTTTGAATACGGGCCAGGGCGGCTTCGTTTTGCGCTTCAAAACGCAACACTACTACAGGAGTGGTGTTAGAGGCTCGTGCTAAACCAAAGCCATCTGCGTACTCGGCACGAATACCATCAATCGTAATATGTTGTTGGGCTGTGGGAAAAGCAGCTTCGTTAATTAAGCGCTCTACAAAAGCATGGGGTTCGCCTTCATTCATTTCCAGTTTCAGTTCTGGGGTAGAGAGGTCTTTAGGCAAGGCTTCAAGCACAGCAGTAGGGTTTTCGTAACGCGATAAAATTTCCAATAAGCGTGCAGCCGTATATAAACCGTCATCAAAACCATACCATCGCTCTTTAAAGAACGTATGGCCGCTCATTTCACCAGCAAGTGGGGCGTTGGTTTCGGCAAGTTTGGCTTTGATAAGCGAGTGGCCCGTCTGCCACATTAGCGGTTTGCCGCCCGCGGCCTCGATGGCTAGGGCGACGTGTCGGCTACATTTCACATCAAAAATAATGGTTTCACCCGGACGGCGCGTCAGAATGTCTTGGGCGTAGAGGATCAATTGACGGTCGGGCCAAATGATTTCTCCGTTGGGCGTGACTACGCCAAGGCGGTCGCCGTCTCCATCAAAAGCTAAACCCAATTCAAAATTGTGTTCTTGAACATGTTGAATTAAATCGACTAGATTGGCTGGGTCTGCTGGGTCGGGATGGTGATTAGGAAAATCGCCATTGACCTCTTCAAAGAGAATATCGGTGTCGCAACCTAGGGCGTCAAACAGTTGGCGAGCGACTGCGCCAGCTACGCCATTGCCACAGTCTACGGCGACACGCATAGGACGGGCTAATTGGATGGTGGATTGAATCTCTGCTACGTAATCAGGAATAGGGCTGTGCTCGATGCGTTGGCCCGGTTGGCTGTTCACAGGCACTGGGTTTAGCATCAGTTGATAGAGTTGCTGGATGTCGTCTCCGTGCAGAGTCTTGCCCGCCATCATCATTTTGAAGCCATTGTACTCAGGTGGGTTATGACTACCCGTAATGGCCACAGCGCTAAGCGTATGCAGGGTGTTCGCGGCGTAGTACACCACAGGGGTGGGGGCCAAGCCAATATGAATGGTATTAACGCCGGCGCGTTCAATCCCTTGCATTAGAGCCTCACCCAGCTCAGGGCTGCTGTGACGGCCATCATAGCCCACGACAATAGCGGGGACGAGGGCCAGGGCTGCTTGGGTGCCTAGGGCATAACCCAACTTAAACGCGAACTCAGCATTGAGTTGGCTAGGCACAATACCTCGAATGTCGTAGGCCTTAAATACTGAGGCAGGTAAAACAGTGGTCATGCAGCAGACTCCATGATTAAAATGAAATAGTGCTTATTATCGCTGATTCCCTCGATTATTGCAGAGTGTCGAGGTGATACAAGAGGATTCATGAATAAGGAGTATCTATGCAAGAGCTAGCGGGGTTGGTTGAGTTGGTGGGGGCGGGTCATGTGTTGGTTGGAGATCAAATTAGCTCGTATTTAACGGATTGGCGGGGGCGGTATCGTGGTCAAGCTTTGGCTGTGGTGCGTCCTGCAAACACGGCCGAAGTGGCGGCAGTGGTGCGCTGGGCGCATGAGCGTCGCTTGGCTGTTTTACCCCAAGGGGGCAATACCAGTCTTTGTGGCGGCGCCACGCCCAGTGTAGAGCCAGTCATTATTTTATCGTTGTTACGTTTAAACCAAATACGCAGTATTGATACGGCGAATGACACCATAGTGGTGGAAGCCGGATGTGTTTTGCAGCAGGTCCAAGAGCACGCTGCGGCTCATCAACGGTTATTTCCCTTGAGTTTAGCCGCAGAAGGCAGTTGCACTATAGGGGGAAATTTAGCTACCAATGCGGGGGGAACCCAGGTTTTGCGTTATGGCAATGCGCGTGATTTGGCTTTAGGGCTGGAAGTTGTCACAGCAGATGGCCAAATTTGGCATGGTTTACGCGGCTTACGTAAAGATAATACCGGGTACGACTTATGTGGCTTGTTTATAGGTAGCGAGGGCACGTTGGGCATTATTACCGCTGCTACGCTAAAGTTATATCCGCAACCCGCGGTGCAAAATACGGCTTTGGTGGCTGTGCCCTCCCTCGAGGCCGCGGCCGCTTTGTTAGGTTTGGCGCGTCAGGGGTTTGATGCGGGGTTAACTGCGTTTGAGGTCATGGCGCACAATTGCTTAAATGCTGTGGTGCAGTGTTTTCCCGAGCAGCGTTTCGCTTTTACTGGTGAGGCAGCCCAAGCCCCTTGGTTCGTATTGATCGAATTATCTGATAATGAAAATGAAGAGCATGCCCGTCAACGTTTAGAGCTGGTGCTGGGTCAAGCCTTAGAGCAACACATAGCGCTGGATGTCATCATTGCGGAAAGCATGGCTCAAAGTCGTGAGCTTTGGCATTTGCGTGAAAGTATTCCCTTGGCGGAAAAGGTATTGGGTAAAAGTGTCAAGCACGACATAGGGGTGCCTGTGTCCAAAGTGGCAGCGTTTGTGACCGAAACCAATGCGTTAATTCAGCAGGCCTATCCAGGAGTAGAGCATGTGATTTTTGGCCATTTAGGTGATGGTAATCTGCACTACAACGTGGCTAAGGGCCAATACACCGAAGCCGAGGTGCTGAGCTTTGAAAAAGCCATTTATACCATTGTGTTTGATCAGCTGAAACAAGTCGAAGGCACCCTCAGTGCTGAGCATGGCATTGGGCAGTTGAAAAGAGACTGGTTGGCGCTTTATCAAGATCCTGTCGAGTTAGCTTTGATGCGCCAAATCAAACAAGCTTTAGATCCTTTGAATTTGATGAATCCAGGCAAACTTTTAGCGGATGCTTTGCCCAAACCGTAGGATTTGGGCTGGCGGTGCGGGGCATTTCTGCCCCGTCAGGTGGGTTCAGTCACTAGATAGAGCGATTTTTTTAGCTGCATCAATGGCCTCTTGCAGCACTTGGAAATTGCCCAAATGATTACTCAGGAGTAACACCAAAGCGGCGTTCATGGCCTGACTTTGCGTGGTGCTGAGCTCTTCATGCGATTCAATTAAGTACGCATAAAAATCATCTACTTTAGTTATGTTTAGCTCGGTATTTAACATACGGTCTCCTGCTGGGTGTGACCACAGGCACGTTCTAAGGCGGCGGTGACTTGAGCGTGATCCCAGTGGCGCCATCTGGCGGCTAGATGTTGGTCTGGACGGAACAAGTAGCTTGACCCCGCCTGTGCATCGTAGCGTTGGCGCCAAATGCCTTCGTGATCGGTCAATACGGTGAACTGAGTCGTCGAGGGGGCTAGGCTGTATTCAGGGCTGTGAATAAGATAAATCTGTAGTAGTGAGTGCTTTCGCAGTGCTTGAGCTTGCTGCAGTTGTGCTGGAGTAGGATCAAACAAAACCAAGCAAAAACCCTGTCCTAGCAGACCCAGCCACCAAACGGGTTGTTGCGCCGCTAATAAGGGCGCGTCGCAGGCAGGGCCGCCCAAGCCCACTGAGCCGGCGAATGGCTGGGTGTCTGGGGTGTTGAGCTCGCTGTGTTCGTAAGTACTAGGGGTAGATAAACGCCCACTGTTTACCAAGCTGCGGGCAAAACCGTGTTCTTTGGCTAAGCGCAGGGTAGTATTTCTAAACAAGAGACTGATTTCGCTTTTTGGGGTAATAAAGTCGGTGGCTCGGCTTGAGTACGTCAGGTTTTCGTCGGCAGCGTAACGGCGCTCGCTGCAATAGGTGTCTAACAGTGACTCCGGTGCTTGTCCACGTAGATGTAAATCTAATTTCCAAGCCAGATTGTCGGTGTCTTGAATACCGCTGTTGGCACCACGGGCCCCAAAAGGAGACACACGGTGGGCTGCGTCCCCTGCAAATAAAATACGATTGAAACGGAATTTATCCATACGTTCGCAAGCGAAGGTATAAATACTAATCCATTCAAAATCAAACTCTATGTCTTCGCCTAACAGAGCTTGAACGCGGGGGCGTACGTTTTCCTCTTTGACCTCTTCGACTGGGTCAGCGTCCCAGCCTAGTTGAAAGTCAATGCGCCAGACATCATCGGGTTGGCTGTGTAAAAGCACTGATTGGTTAGGATGAAAAGGTGGGTCAAACCAAAACCAACGTTCGGCTGGATAGCTGGCTTTGGTGCGTACGTCAGCAATTAAAAATCGGTCTTGAAAAATACGCCCTTGGCTGGATTGACCAATGAAAGACCGTATAGGAGAGCGAGCGCCATCGCAGGCAATAAGCCAATCGGCTTGAATTTGATAGGAGCCATCCGGGGTGCTAACCGTGAGCAAGGCGTGGTCAGCTTGATTTTCTAGGGCGACGACTTTGTGTTTGGAGCGAATGGTGATGCCTAGCTCTAGGGCACGTTGGTACAAATAGCCTTCGCAATAATATTGCTGTAGGTTAATAAAAGCGGGGTGACGATGGTGGGCTTCGGGTAGTAGATTAAAGCTCCAGACCTCTTCATCACGGAAAAATAATTTCCCTATGTTCCACGCTACGCCTTTTTGTACCATGCGTTCGCTGACACCTAAACGATCCCAAATATCTAGGGTACGTTTAGCAAAGCAAATAGCACGAGAACCCACCGAAAACTGATGGTCGTCATCCAAGACCACAACAGGTTGCCCACGCAAGGCAAGATCAATGGCCATCCCTAAGCCTACCGGCCCCGCTCCTACCACCACGATGGGATGGTGCTCATCGTGAGGGGGAGTGGGGGCGATAGGTAACTGCATGGTTTGAAAATTGTGCTCTAACACCCTTGTCTCCTTTATTTTATTGCTGGATGCCGTGCTTTAGCCTTCGAGCTGGCGCCACATCTCTATGTCACGTTCAGCTGTCCAGATACGCGGCTCGTCGTAACCGGTGGCTTCGTCGTAGGCGCGAGCTACGTCAAAAGGCATGCAATGATCAAAAATGACCCAATCGGCATAACGTGGTTTCATGAAATCGTAGGCTTCACGGTAAATGGTTTTGAGGTCTTTGCCATCGGCCACGCCTTGGAGCACACAAGAGTACAGATCTGTTAAGAAAGCACGTGTGCCTGCTAGGGCTTTGCGTACTTCGTTGGCATTTTTCAGGGCGGGACCGCGGCCTGGAACCATTTTTTCTGCTTCGAACTCGGCGAGGGTGTCTAGCGTGTGAGGCCATTCGCGAAAGTAGCAGTCACCGGCATAAGGGGTGGATTGGTATTCGACTAAATCACCTGCAAAGAGGATTTTTTGTTCAGGTAACCAGGCAATGGTGTCACCTTTGGTGTGGCCTCGGCCAACCTGCATAAGGTGTACCTCTAGATTACCTAGGTCAACTGTCATAAAACCATCGAAGGTAATCGTGGGCCAAGTGAGGCCGTCGGGTACTGACTCTACCGCGTGAAATAAGCGCGGGAAACGACCAATTTCACTGGCTTTGTCTTCTTCGCCACGTTCTACGATCAGATCGTACGTGTCGCGGCTGGCGATGATTTCTTGGGCGTTATAAGCCGAAGCACCTAATACGCGTACCGCATGGTAATGAGAAAGTAAGATGTATTTGATGGGTTTGTCAGTGACTTCGCGCACACGACGGATGACGTCTTCCGCCATAACGGGTGTGGCTTGGGTGTCTATGACCATAACGGCGTCGTCACCCACAATAATGCCGGTATTGGGGTCGCCTTCGGCCGTGTAGGCATAAGCGTTATCAGATAGTTTTTCAAACGAAACGACTTTTTCTTCCATATCACCATGTGATGCGAACTGTTTTGGGCTGCTCATGTAACTCTCCAATGGTTGACCAATGTATAAATAGTAGTCATGAATTCGTTTATATACAATTAGTTTGTTATGGGTGAATTCCATGAGTAAAAAAAACCGCTCACTAAAAAAGAGCGGTTTGAGCCGGTGTGGGTTTAAAGCGCCACGTTTTGACACGCGGCACAAAAATAAGTGGCCCGTTGATTTTGTACTAAGCGTTGGATAGGATTTTCGCAGCGAGGGCAAGGTTGCCCAGCTTTGCCATAAATTTGTGCATATAAATCAAAATAAGCGCCAGCTTCGCCGGTGGCATTTTGATAGTCACGCAAGGTACTGCCCCCTGAATCTAGGGCTTGTTGTAATGTTTCCACAATGGCTTGATGCAGGGCTATCGTTTGTGGGTAGCTTAGGGATTTGGCGGGGGCGGTTGGGTCTATAGCGGCTTTGAATAAGGATTCGGACGCATAAATATTGCCTACCCCTACTACTGCACGGCCAGCAAGTAAAATCGATTTAATTGAGGCGGTACGATTTGCCAACTGTTGAAATAGGTAGTCTGGGTTAAACTCAGGGCTAAATGGCTCGACCCCCAGCTTAGCCAAGAGGGGGTGTTCCAAAATAGGGCCATCCCGTAAATCGTGCCAGAGCACAGCGCCAAAGCGGCGCGGGTCGTGGAGTAAAAATCGAGTTTGATCAAATATCCACTCAACGTGGTCATGCTTGAGACGCTCCACTTCAAATGGGGCGCTGCGTAAAGAGCCGGACATACCTAGGTGGATAATTTGGTAGCCATGCTCAAAACGTAGTAATAAATACTTGCCACGACGCTCACACGCAAGTACGGTTCTATTTTGGACTCGCTCATTCATATCCGATGGAATGGGCCAGCGCATTTTTGGTTGGTGCACAATACATTGACGTAACACCTGCTGGGGCATAAGCGTCGCTATTCCGCGACGGGTGGTTTCAACTTCAGGTAATTCAGGCATATTGGGGTGCTAAGATCATTGACTGCGAAAAATTAATTGTGTCATTTGGCTTAATTTCACGCGTTACGACGCCGGTTTTTGGATGAATTTAAAATCTCTACTCTTTCGTACGGTTGTTTTGTCTACATTGGTTGGCTCAGCTGCTTGGGCGTCTGAGGTAGTTGAGCTAAGCCCTGTCGAACATATTCAGCTGCGCAGTGATGGCCTGCCTATTGTGACCCTAAGCCCGGATATCTTATATCGAATCTTGGTGGGCGAGGTGGCCGTGCAGCAGGGTGATTATGACACGGCTAGCCAGACCTTTTTCAGTTTGGCCCTAGACACGGCAGACCCGCGTTTTGCGCAGCGTGCTTTTCAGTTTTCTATGGCTGATAATAACTTAAGTCGTGGTATTCAGGCCGCTAAAGAGTGGTCGAACCTAGCACCTAACGACCCAGAGGCCAAAGCCACGGCGTTAGCTTTAGAGGCGTCTACGGGTAATACCAGTGGTCTATCTCAAACTTTATATCAGCGCATTAACCAAGCCGAAGACAAAGAACAGGCCATTATTCAAGCCATGACCATTATCAGTAAGATGGTTGATAGCCGCTTGGCCTTAAATGTACTAGAAGACGCCTTGCCTAAAGACGTGCGCCAACTAACCATCAGTCATTTGGCTTTGTCTGATGTGGCCTGGAGCGCACGTCGTCCCGACCGGGCTTTAGCGGAAGCTCGTTTGGCTTTAGCCCAAGAACCAGATTCTGAGCTCGCTATGCAGCGTGTATTAGAATACGGTTTAGGCCAAGACCAAGACGCTGTTATTTTGCAATCCAAGCAATTTGTGCAAGCCAACCCAGATTTACGCGATTTTGCTTTGCTTTTGCTTAATCGATTAGTCGATTTGCAAAAATACGATGACGCTTTAATCCAGATAGCGCATATGCAAAAGCGCAATCCTGAAGACTTTGATTTGCAGTTTACTCAGGCTGAAATTAATATTCGCGCTGAACGCTATGACAGGGCCATAGAGCTCTTAAACGATTATATCAATGTACAAAATCAGCGTCGTCAAAGTCTTAGCGATGACAGCACGTTGGCACTCAGTAGTATTTCAGATGCGCGTTTGTCGTTGGTTCAAATAGCAGAAAAACAAAATAATCTGCACGAAGCCATTAAGCAGTTAAATTTAATCGAAGAGCCTGCTTTAGCTTTTCAGGCCAAGGTACACCGTGCCGTACTCGAGGCTCGCTTGGGTGATATTCGCAAAGCCACACGCACTTTAGACAGTTTGGGTGGTTTAGATCGACGAGATCAAGCGGTGGTGGATTTAACTCGCGCTGCTATTTTTAGAGAATCAGGTCGCACTGACGAGGCCGTCAGCATTCTGGAGCGTGCGGACAAAGAGCTACCTGACACCCCTGAAATCAAGTATGACCTAGCGATGTTGTATGCGACTCAAGGTCGCTACGAGGAATTAGAACCCTTATTACGTCAGGTGATCTACCTGCAGCCCCATAATGCCAATGCCTACAATGCCTTGGGTTATACCTTTGTGGATCAAAATATTAAACTGGACGAAGCTCAAGACTTACTTGAGCAAGCCCTAGAGCTAGAGCCAAATAATCCCTATATTTTAGACAGTGTGGGCTGGTATCTGTACCGGATGGGAGATTACCAAGCTGCTTTAGAGTATTTGCTGCGCGCGTACGAGCTATTGCCTGATGCAGAGGTCGCCTCCCATTTGGGCGAGGTGCTATGGATGAAAGGACGCCACACAGAGGCGCGCGAGGTTTGGCTTAACGCTTGGCAACCCGATGCGCCTAGCTATTCTCTAGAGCGTGTGATGAAGCGTTTTGGAGTAGAGCCTAAATGAAAACATGGCAACGAGGTCTAGGCATAGCAACAGTGGTATTAGGGTTAGTTGGGTGTAGTGTGGCACCTCCTTTGCCTTCTGTTGATAGCAGCGTCCAGCACCAAGACCATTTTCAGCGCTCAGGCCGTTTTGCCTTAAGCGTAGAAAAAAGAGACGGTGAACGCGATGCCGTTCAAGGGGGTTTTGTCTGGAGCGAACAGCAACAGCAAATACAACTTGATTTAAATAATCCGATGGGCACGGTGCTGGCTCGTTTAGTGGCGGATGACAGCGGCGCTAGATTAATTTACCCCAATGGGAACATCGAATATGCGCAGTCGCCGGATGCGTTGGTGGCGCAGCTGTTAGGTTACGAGTTACCGGTATCCGGCATGAAAGACTGGTTGCGCGGTGAAACGGGCTCCAGCCCTGTTGATGGCCTTCAACAAGAGCAAGGGAATATCGTTTATTTCCATCAAGACAACTGGCGAGTCCGCTTACAGCGTTATGACGAGCAAGGCCCTCGTTTACTGCAGATGAATCGCAATCAAGCTTCTCAGTTTTTTTCTGTGCGTATAGTGGTGGATTACTAAATTGAGTCTTTCTGTGCTGCAGCGAGTGCCAGCTCCCGCTAAATTAAATCTATTTTTACATGTGGTAGGGCGCCGAGCAGATGGCTATCATCTGTTGCAAAGCGTTTTTACCTTCATCGATTTATATGATTATTTGGACTTTGAGCTACGGGCTGATGGTCAGATAGAACGGGTAGGAGAGTCCCTGAAGGGCTTAGCGCCTGAAGACGATTTGATTGTTCGTGCTGCTCGGCTCTTACAGCGTCATAGTGGAACGTCTTTTGGGGCTACTATTCGCTGTGAAAAAAATATTCCTGCTGGGGCGGGGCTGGGCGGCGGCTCCAGCGATGCCGCCACCACTCTCATGGCTTTGAATAAATTATGGCAAACTCAGCTTTCTAGGCAGCAGTTGATGGACTTAGGAGTACAGCTGGGGGCGGATGTGCCTGTTTTTATCTTTGGCCAAAGCGCTTTTGCTGAAGGCATAGGAGACAAGCTTCAAGCCGTAGATGTGCCTAATTTGTCTTATCTACTGGTTAAACCCGAGGTATCTGTCCCAACGCCACGAATATTTTCCGATAAAGGCTTGACAAGAAATCAAAAGCCCATCATAATTACAGACTTTACAGGTTATCAGTTGTGTCCCGATGCTGAATTTAACGATTCGGTTTTGCTTTTTGGGGTCAACAACCTAGAGTCCGTAGCATGCAAGTTTCAGGCGGAAATAAACAGTTTGTTTCAGGCCTTGCAAGACTTAAAGTTACATGCTAGAATGACGGGGTCGGGTTCAGTTTTTTTTGTTCCTTTTTTGGATAAAGAAACAGCCTGTAGACAAAACAGTTATTTAGATGCTATACTTTTGCACGAACAACATACAGTGCAAAGCAAGCTTAAGCAATGGGTAGTCAATGGATTAAACATTCACCCGCTTTATAACTGGTTGACCGAATTTGGGGATTAGCCAAGCTGGTTAAGGCACCGGATTTTGATTCCGGCATGCAAAGGTTCGAATCCTTTATCCCCAGCCATACATTTACAGACCGCTAGGTCTGCGTCATAATAAAGCTGTTGAGCTACTACCCTAAAATAGGTAGTGGTCAACGGCTTTATTTTTTCGTCACGCATCCAATAGAATCTACCTCCCTCACATCATGGCACATGACCGATTCATGATTTTCACCGGTACAGCAAACCCTCGTTTGGCTGTAGATGTTGCAAATCACTTAGACATGTCTCTTGGCAAAATGACCGTAGGGCGCTTCTCCGACGGAGAAGTTATGGTCGAAATTAACGAAAACGTACGCGGTCGCGATGTTTTTGTACTCCAGCCAACCTGCGCTCCCACTAATGATAACCTCATGGAAGTCATGGTAATGGTCGATGCTTTGCGTCGTGCATCAGCGGGTCGTATTACGGCTGCCATTCCCTATTTTGGTTATGCTCGCCAAGACCGTCGCCCACGATCTGCACGGGTTTCTATCTCCGCCAAAGTCGTAGCTAATATGCTCCAAGTGGCTGGTGTAGACCGTGTGATGACCATGGATTTACACGCAGATCAAATCCAAGGTTTCTTTGATATTCCTGTAGACAACATCTATGCCTCACCTATTTTATTAGGTGATATTTGGCGTTGTAACTACAAAGACTTGGTTGTGGTTTCGCCAGACATCGGTGGTGTGGTTCGTGCCCGAGCCCTAGCTAAACAGCTCGAAGCCGATTTAGCTATTATCGATAAACGTCGTCCTCGCGCTAATGTGTCCGAGGTGATGAATATTATTGGTGATATCGATGGCCGCACGTGTATTTTGATGGATGATATGGTGGATACGGCAGGGACTTTATGTAAAGCTGCCGAAGCCCTAAAGCAACGCGGTGCTGTCGCCGTTTATGCTTACTGTACGCATCCAGTGTTGTCAGGCGAAGCCATCGAACGCATTAAAAACTCAGAGCTAAATGAATTAGTAGTGACTGACACCATTCCTCTCTCTGCCGAAGCGCGCGAGTGTGAAAAAATTCGTCAGTTGTCTTGCGCTGCTTTGTGGGGCGAGACCATGCTACGTATTTCCAATGCCGAATCGGTTAGCTCTTTGTTTGTAGACTAGTTTTCCAATGCAGCACACTGGTCGCGGTGTGTTGTTTTTATTGTTTGCGACCTATCGCAATTATGGAGTTTTCCCATGAAATTTACAGCCTTTGCACGTGATGTACAGGGTTCGGGTGCGAGCCGCCGCCTGCGTCGCGCTGGCCAAGTTCCCGCCATTGTTTACGGCGGTGATCTTGAGCCTGTTATTGTTTCCCTAGAGCACAACCAGATTTATCACGATCTACGTAAAGATGCTTTCCACGCTTCTATCCTAGACATGGATATCGACGGTAAAGTAGAAAAAGTTATCTTGCGTTCTGTGCAGTGGCATGCTTACAAGCCACAGGTAATGCACGTTGATTTCCAGCGCGTACGTGCTGATCAGCCTATCACTACTCGTGTGCCACTAAACTTCCTAAATGGTGAAGATTCTCCTGCCGTTAAATTGAACGCACAGGTGATTACACAGCTATTGGTTGACCTAGAAATCACATGTTTGCCAGCCAATCTACCTGCTTCTATTGATGTAGACCTAAGCAAACTAGACGCGGGTGAAACTATCACTCTAGCTGCAGTTGAGCTACCTGCTGGTGTTGAGTACGCCGGCGCTAGCACAGATCCAGATCCCGCTTTAGCCACAGCGCTACAAGTCGGTGGTGGTGCAGCCAGCAATGGTGACGAAGCCGAAGGCGACGCAGACAACAGCGCAGAGTAATATCTCTTACTTTTTTGCTGTAAGCCCTGCTTATAATAAAACCCCTGTTAGCTTGGCTGACGGGGGTTTTTTAGTATGTGGAAGCAAATATGATTGAAGGAATTCGTTTAATAATCGGTTTAGGCAACCCAGGTGCGGAATATGAAAAGACCCGCCATAATGCGGGCTTTTGGTTAGCAGATGAATACGCTAAAAAAATGAATGCCAGCTTTAGCCTAGATAAGAACATGGCGGCTTGGGTAGCCAAAGGTCGTTTTGATGGGCAGCCCATTATTATTGCTAAACCGACCACCTTTATGAATCGCTCAGGTCAGGCTGCCGGGGCATTGATGCGTTTTTATAAATTAAAACCTGAGCAAGTCTTAGTCTTACATGATGAGCTGGATTTATTACCTGGCCAAGCGAAGCTAAAAAAAGGCGGCGGGCATGCAGGTCACAATGGACTCAGAGACATACAACAAGTCTTTTCCAGTCCTGAGTATTGGCGCTTGCGCTTGGGTATTGGCCATCCGCGTAGTTTAGGGTTAGCGCAGCAAGTTGCGGCTTTTGTTTTAAGCGCCCCACGGGCCGCAGAGCGTGAAGCCATCGAGGATGTGCTGTGGCGATGTGATGCTATTTTGCCATCGCTCTTAGAGGGCAATTTTGATTTGGCTATTCAGCAACTTCACGGAGGTAATGGGTGAGTCAAACTCCTACCTTTAGACAAGAGTTGCGTGATTTTTTTTGTTTTTTACGCGCCCCCAAATTAAACCCACGTTTAGCGGGTCAGGATTTAGGCCATGCTTGGCATACGGACTGGACTAATGGGCTTGGTGTAAAGCGCATTATGCAATGGGCTTTGCTGTTGTGGTTAGTGAACCTTACCGTTTTTGGGCCTTTGGCCGCCAATGTGGCGACTTCAACGGGCACGCAGCATCGCTTGGATCTTTCCAATATCCCATGGAAACAGGCTGTCTTATGGGCACCCGTGATAGAAGAGCTGGTGTTTAGGTATGTGTTGCGGCGTCCTTCACAGTTTTTATGGCTTTTGCCCGTTAGTATTTGGTGTATGTTTAGTGGCCCAGAGGTCTTAAGCGTTAGTTTGGTCGCGGCCATGATTTTGCTCTTGTATGTGCGTCCGGTGTATGGGGCAGGGCACAAATCGCTCTTTAGTGCTATCGGTTTAGGTAAAGCTTGGCCTAAACAATGGTATAAAACCTACGCACGCTACTTTGGGTGGGCTTTTTATGGTTCCACTCTGCTTTTTGCGGCCTTACACCTTTATAATTTTACGTTTGAGCAGATCTCTTTTTGGATGCTGCCCCTGCTGATCTTGCCTCAATTTATGACGGGCCTAGTCTTAGGCTGGCTGCGTATACGACGTGGTATTGGGGCAAGTATTGTCTTGCACGCGGTTTTTAATGCGGGCCCTGTTTTAGTTATTATGGCGATTGTACGACTGCTGCCCGAAGGGCAGTATTAACTCGCTATAATCTCTTTTTATATTGATTTTTTATTTCTAGGAACGCCATGTCACTTCAATGCGGCATTGTTGGCTTGCCCAACGTTGGTAAATCTACCTTGTTTAATGCGCTCACCAAAGCCGGTATTGCAGCGGAGAATTACCCTTTTTGTACTATTGAGCCTAATGTCGGGGTGGTTGAAGTCCCCGACACGCGTTTAGCGCCTTTGGCTGAAATTGTAAACCCAGAACGTGTGCTACCCGCAGTGGTTGAGTTTGTGGATATTGCTGGCTTGGTTGCTGGTGCCTCTGAAGGCGAGGGTTTAGGTAACCAGTTTCTAGCAAATATTCGTGAAACGGATGCCATTGTGCATGTGGTTCGTTGTTTTGATGATGACAACGTGGTGCACGTTTCAGGCAAGATAGATCCCATTGCGGATATTGAAGTGATTCATACTGAATTAGCCCTAGCGGATTTGGCTAGTGCAGAGCGTGCTTTTCAACGTAATCAGCGTACAGCACGTTCGGGCGACAAAGACGCTATTCGTCTAAGTAATGCATTAGAGCGTATTATTGCTGCCTTGGGCGAAGGCACTCCTGTGCGTGCTCTTGAGTTTGACGAAAATGAGCTAGCGGCTATCAAACAGTTTTGCTTTATTACTGCCAAACCTGCTATGTATGTGGCTAACGTCAAAGAAGGCGGCTTTGAAAACAACCCGTATTTGACCCTAGTGGAAGACTACGCGGCCAAAGAAAACTCACCTGTGGTAGCTGTGTGTGCAGCGGTCGAGGCTGAAATTGCGCAATTGGATGAGGAAGACAAAAGTGTTTTCCTTGAAGACATGGGCATGGACGAGCCAGGCCTAAATCGTGTTATTCGTGCTGGGTACAAATTGTTGGGTTTGCAAACGTACTTTACCGCCGGCGTAAAAGAAGTCCGGGCTTGGACGGTGCTGGTGGGGGCAACTGCTCCCCAAGCTGCAGGTGTGATTCATACAGATTTTGAGCGTGGTTTTATTCGGGCCCAAACGATTGCTTATGATGACTATGTGCAACACAAAGGCGAACAAGGAGCCAAAGAG
This sequence comes from uncultured Paenalcaligenes sp., assembly GCA_947632305.1. Lineage (GTDB taxonomy): Bacteria > Pseudomonadota > Gammaproteobacteria > Burkholderiales > Burkholderiaceae_B > Paenalcaligenes. The sequence continues at coordinate 48,856 of CANROS010000001.1, forward strand.
GCAGGCAAAATGCGTGCTGAAGGCAAAGACTATATAGTCCAAGATGGCGACGTATTGAACTTCTTGTTCAACGTGTAGAGTTAGCGCTCTTTGGAGCGTCTAAGGCATTTAATCGCGCTTAACCGGTGTTTCTGCTAGCTAATTACGCAGAAAAGCCAGTTAGGCGCGATTTTTTTATGGGCGGCGGTTATTCGTTTCCTGAGGAAGGTCTTAATACTTTAAGTTTTAAATAAATAATAGATATTTATATAGAACTGGGAGATAGTTAGAACTCCGTAATAACCATGATAAAAATAAGGTAATTGATTGTTACATCTGGTATGACTCCCATTAGGAGATTTCTATGTTTGCTTTACGTTTATCAGCTTTGCTTTTGTCTGCAGGATTTATGGCATCTGCTTCAGCGGCTTCAGTTCGTAATGAACCCGTCCAGCCCATCATCCCTTACGAGACGGCCAGTCCAGCTAAGGTAGAGCTAGGGAAAAAACTGTTTTTTGATCCCCGCTTGTCCAAGTCTGGCTTTATCTCCTGTAACTCCTGTCATAACATGAGCATGGGTGGTTCTGATAACATAAAGACATCCATCGGAGATCGCTGGCAACAAGGTCCTATCAACTCGCCCACAGTATTGAACTCCAGCCTGAACTTAGCGCAGTTTTGGGATGGTCGAGCCGGCACCCTCAAAGACCAAGCCGGTGGCCCTATCTCTAATCCATTAGAAATGGGTTTTACCCACGAATTGGCGGTTGAGGTCTTACAATCGATTCCGCAGTACGTAGCTGAATTTAAAACGGTGTATGGCACAGAAACCATCACTATCGAAGAGGTGACTGACGCAATTGCAGAGTTCGAGGAAACCTTAGTGACGCCTAATGCGCGTTTTGACCTTTGGCTCAAAGGTGATGACAACGCCCTCACTGATCAAGAACTCGAAGGCTACATGACCTTCAGAAACAGCGGCTGTGTGGCCTGTCATAATGGCGTGAACTTGGGTGGTTCTTCGTTCCAGAAAATGGGCGTGGTTGAGCCTTATCAAACGGATAACCCGGCCGAAGGGCGTAGCGCAGTGACCGGTGTGGACGCAGACCGTTTTAACTTTAAGGTGCCCACGTTACGTAACGTAGAACTGACTTATCCGTATTTCCATGATGGGGCGGTGGATACCTTGGCGCAAGCCGTGGATATCATGGGCCGTTTGCAGCTGGGGCGTCATTTCTCTGACGAGGAAAATGCCAACATCGTGGCATTTTTAAAGACGTTAACTGGCGAACAACCAGAGTTGATTTTACCCATCTTGCCACCTTCTCATGACAGCACACCACGTCCTATTCCTTTTGATGACTAAGTCTTTGGGTTTTTTATAGGCGTAAAATCAAAGCCGAATAACCATTGTTATTCGGCTTTGCTGTGTTAGGAAGCAGCAGAAGGAATACTGAGTTCGGTAGGGACTCGATCGGGGTGTTGCTGAATTTGATAGCCCATCCATAAACTGCGTGCCACTCGCTGAGCAAACAACCAGGCTCGCTCACCTAGCTCAGCGTTGGGTTGTTGCTGGCAGGTTTTATGAAATAACAGCAGCCATTGTTCAAACAAATGGGCACTTAAATTAGGTAGGGCAGCATGTTTCATCATGGGTGATCCAGAGAAATCTGCTGTTCTCAGTAGTAACGAAGACCAGAAGCTCACCATGGTGTTTAAATGCTCCGGCCAGTTTTGGATATGGGCATTAAATATAGGTCCCAGTTCGGGGTGAACACGAATTTGGTCATAAAAATCGTGAACTAATTGAGTGATTTCGTCACGATTACAAATAATAGGGTTTTTCATCCTAGTGGACTCCACACTATAAAGATATATTTAATATACATCTTCTTGATGCTTTAGTCTTAGGCGTAGTTTAGTGGTTGATTTTTACAATATCATCTACACTAGGAATACTTAACTTTGCATTCCACGGAGAAGTGAATGAGCTTTGAATTCCATCAACTTAGCGATGCTTTGGCTGTAGCGCCACAGTTGCAGCTTCAAGACATCCAAGCGGCGGCTGACGCGGGCTTTAAAAGCGTAATTATCAACCGTCCTGATTTTGAGCTAGAGCCACATCAGCCTACCTCCGAGGCCATGATTGCAGCAGCACAACAAGCGGGTTTAGCTGTGCGTTATCAGCCCGTGGTTAGCGGTGCTATCACCATGGAAAACGTCCAAGAATTCAAACAACTTTTAACCGAGTTGCCTACGCCTATTTTGGCTTATTGTCGCAGTGGTGGCAGGTGTTCTAACTTATTTCAATACGCACAACAAAACTGATATACATCAATAGGTCGCGTCAATCAATTGACGTATAGTGAATAGAAGTATTTCATGTAATAACTTTTAATAACGGGGCATATCATGTTTAAAAAAATTCTTATTCCTACCGACGGTTCCGCTCTTTCCGCTCAGGCTGCCAACAAGGGTGTTTCTTTTGCGCGCCAAATTGGAGCTGAGGTCGTCGCTTTACACGTCACACAACCTTTTGCTGCTACAGTAGGTTTTGATGGCATGGCAGCGGCTTATGCCATCACCGACGAGGACTACGAAAAGAATGCTTCCATTCAGTCTCAAAAATACTTGCAGGCGGTATTAGATCGCGCAGAAACAGCAGGCGTTAAAGCCACCCCTCTTTCTGTGTCTAACTTTAATGTTTCCGATGCAGTGGCTAGCGCCGCGCTTGATCAAGATTGTGATTTGATTTTTATTGGTAGCCATGGTCGTAGTGGCCTGTCTCGTTTGTTGCTAGGCAGCGTTACAGCCAAAGTTTTAAATTTAGCGCCTTGCGCTGTGTTAGTTTATCGCGTAAAAGACGCAAGCTAATCCTTCATAGCAGTTTCAAAAGCCTGCTTTATATTTAGCAGGCTTTTTTTATGCCCTGTTTACTGAAAAATGATTTTAAGGATAATCCGATGTTAGAGTTTGAGGTGGATTTTGCTGACGCCCTCATAGATATTGATAGAAAGCTCACCGTTAAAGGTGCACCAGCACAGGCCGAGCTGGTTATTCATACCAAAACAGAGCGAGCGGGGCATATATGGCGTAGTCAGATCACGGTGCAAGCAGATGATGAGGGCAAGGTGGATTTAAGCAAAGTGAGCCCCAGCGCCGGCAGTTACACGCAAGCACAGCCCATGGGGTTGTTTTATACACAATTAGCAGAAAATGCGAGTGCGACTGATTTATTTTCTGATTCAGTGCATCATGCTATTCACACGGAAATTGAAGCGCAGTGTGGCGACCAAGTCGCTAAAACAGTGCTAACGCAGCGTCTGACTCATAGTACTGTGCAGCGTGTGGAAATCAGAGAGCAAGACCTTAAAGGGGTGTTGTTTGTGCCTAGCTCAGCAGGGGACAAGCCAGCTGTTTTGGTGCTTAAAAAACAAGCCGTAGCTCCGTTGGATGAAGCTCAGGGTGCCTTGTATGCAGCACGAGGTTATACCGCTTTGGTGTTGGATTATTCAGCAACGCCTGACCTGAGTGCCGATGTAGATGAGTTGGCGATATTTCAGTTAGCCTTGGGTTGGTTGCGAGACAACGCCAGCCCCAAAAATAATTTCATCGCCGTGTCAGGCTATGGCGAAGGAGCTGAGTTAGCGGTGTTGTTAGGGGTGCAATTAAAAGCAGAAGTATCGGCAATTATTGCTTGTGAACCCAGTGCCGCCGTGCCTGCGTCTTATCCTTTAGAGGTGGAAAATTGCCAAGCGCCGATCTTATTGGCTTCGGGTCAGTTGCACAGGGGTAATGACTACCAACAAGCCATAGGTCAGCGTCTGCAGCAGCATGGCTTTGATTATAATTTTCAGTGGTATAGCTACGAAGGCGTCGAGCAGGGTTTAAGCTTCCCTCATGTGCCTACCTTGCATAGCAGTGCCTCTGCTGAACAAGCTCTATTGCTGGCACAGGCCAATAAAGACCTGTGGTTTGCTATCATTGGATTTTTACATCAAGCCGTTATTGAGGCGGCTCGTCCTTCTCAGTTAAATGACTGATTGGGGCGTGATTTCGGTGCGATAGGTTTGTAAGGCTGTCACTACGATGGGTAAAAGCTCGTGTTCAGGGCTTTTACCATCAGGATAGTCATCTAAATAGGCCAAAATGCTGTGACGCATGCGTGGTTCCCAAAATAAACGCACATGGTCAGCGACCGCTTTGGTAGAGGCCTCTGGGTTGGGTTGGGCTTGAAAAAAAGTCCCAATTTGGTTGAGCATAGGAATAAGAGGTTCAACATGCATGGTCAGTATTCTCATGTAAAAATTCAGGATGACTGTAAGCGCTGAATTGCTTTTCGCGGCCAAAGGCAACCAGCAATAGCCCCAGTTCATCGGCAACTTGAATGGCGTAAGTGGTAGGCGCCGATACCGCAACTAAGGCAGGCACCCCTAAGGTGGCCGTTTTTTGTACCATCTCAAAGCTGGCGCGACTGGAGACGACGATAAGCCCCGAGTGCGTCTGGGTTTGTTGTTGTAACAGATGGCCAATGAGCTTGTCTAAGGCATTATGGCGGCCTACGTCTTCACGTACGACTTGAATGGCACCGGTGTGGTCTGCCCAGCCGGCACCATGTGTAGCGCCTGTTATTTGATGCAGTGGTTGTTGGTCACGCAGCTGATCTAAGGCATGAAAAATAGCCGCGCTACTGTACGGTTGTGCGGGGGCGAGTACAGGGCTTAAATCGCGTCTTACCTCGCTGAGACTTTCTAGGCCACAGAGCCCACAGCCTGTGCGACCCGCTAGCTGGCGGCGGCGTTGTTTTAATTGATTGACACAAGCGGAAGCTATTTCAATGTTCAACACATAGCCGCGCTCATCGTGTTCCATTTCAATATCATAAATGTCTTGCGCCGAACGAATAATACCTTCGGTAAAAGAAAAGCCTACAGCCAAGTCTTCAAGAAAGGTAGGAGTGGCCAAGAGCACCGCATGGCTAATGCCGTTGTATTGCAAAGCGATGGGGGTTTCGGTAGCGAGTTCATCGCTTTCAGCCAGCACGGCACCTTGGCGCTTTTGGCGCCAAATGGCTTTGGTGCGGTGCCCTGCCTCTAAGGAGGTATCAGCGGCGGTAAAAGAAAATGCGGTGCTTGGTGTCATAGCTTAAAGGGTTTCTAAAGACGGTGAGTCGATGAGCTCCAGCGCGTCCTTTAGGTTTTCACCTTTAAGAAGCTGCTGCTGCTTTTGATCGAACTTCGACCATTGAGTTTGCCATGCCGACGCTTCGTCTGTGCTGACCAGACTGACCTCTACTGCCGTCACTTTGTATTCAGGGCAGTTAGTTGCCCAATCAGAGTTATCTGTGGTCACAACGTTAGCGCCTGATTCGGGGAAGTGAAAAGTGGTGTAGACCACTCCCGGTTGCATGCGTTCGGTGACATGGGCACGCAAGGTGGTTTCTCCTTGGCGGCTGCGCACAGCGATCAAATCACCGGTTTGGATACGGCGTTCTTCGGCGTCCATAGGGTGAATTTCTATGAGGTCTTCTGCATGCCAAGCGGTGTTGGCAGTACGACGCGTTTGGGCTCCTACGTTATATTGTGACAGAATTCGCCCGGTAGTGAGTAATAGAGGGAAGCGTTTAGTGATCCGTTCGTTGGTAGGTATGTACTGCGTAATGAGAAACTGCCCTTTGCCACGGACAAATTCCTCTACGTGCATAATAGGTGTGCCAGTGGGGGCGTCTGCGTTACAAGGCCACTGAATACTGCCGCCTAGCTCGTCAATGCGTGGGAAACTAACCCCTTGGAAAGTAGGTGTTAAACGAGCAATTTCATCCATGATTTCGCTAGGATGAGCGTAGTTCATGGGGTAGCCTAACGCATCGGATAAGGCGCAGGTGATTTCCCAATCCGCCAAGCCGTTTTTGGGTTCCATCACTTTACGAACTCGTGAAATACGGCGCTCCGCATTGGTAAAGGTGCCGTCTTTTTCAAGAAAAGACGAACCGGGTAAAAACACATGCGCGTATTTGGCTGTTTCGTTCAAGAACAAGTCTTGAACAATAATGCACTCCATGGAGGAAAGCGCTGCCGTTACGTGCTGGGTGTTGGGGTCTGACTGAACTATGTCTTCGCCTTGGCAATACAGCGCTTTGAAAGAACCGCTGAGAGCCGCATCAAACATATTGGGAATACGTAGACCTGGCTCTGGCTCTAGGCGTACGCCCCATTCGGCTTCGAAAAGCGCGCGGGCAGTAGTATCCGAAATGTGACGGTAGCCGGGCAGCTCGTGAGGAAACGAGCCCATATCGCAAGAGCCTTGGACGTTATTTTGACCACGTAGGGGGTTGACGCCCACACCTTCAAAGCCAAGGTTACCGGTTGCCATGGCAAGGTTAGCGATGGCCATGACGGTAGTGGAGCCTTGGCTGTGTTCTGTGACGCCCAAACCATAGTAAATGGCGGCATTACCACCTGTGGCGTATAAACGTGCTGCGGCGCGTAGGGTTTCTGCGGCCACACCAGTAATCGCCGCCATGGCTTCAGGGGAGTTTTCAGGTTGGCTGACAAACTCTTTCCAAGCTTGGAAGGAATCAGAATCACAGCGTTCTGCAATGTAGTCATCTGCACAGAGGTTTTCCGTCACGATGACATGGGCCAAAGCAGATAGCAAAGCGGTGTTGGTGCCGGGGCGTAAGGCCAAGTGATAATCCGCCTTAATGTGGGGCGAAGACACCAAATCAATGGCACGAGGATCAATCACAATCAGTTTGGCGCCTTGGCGCAAACGGCGTTTTAAGCGTGAGGCAAAAACGGGGTGAGCATCGCTGGGGTTAGCCCCCATCACTAGGATCACGTCACTGGCCATCACCGAGTCAAAGGTTTGCGTGCCAGCGGATTCGCCTAAGGTATGTTTTAGGCCGTAACCCGTGGGAGAGTGACAAACACGAGCACAAGTATCTACGTTGTTAGTGCCAAAGGCGGCACGCACGAGTTTTTGTACTAAGTAAGTTTCTTCGTTGGTACAACGCGAAGAAGTAATACCCCCTACGGAATGAGTGCCGTATTGGGCTTGGATGCGTTTGATTTCACTAGAGGCGTAGTCTAGGGCTTCTTGCCAAGAAACGGGTTGCCAAGGGTCGTTAATGCTTTGGCGAATCATGGGGGTAGTGATGCGGTCTTCGTGGGTGGCGTAACCCCAGGCAAAACGGCCTTTAACACACGCATGACCGCGGTTAGCTTTGCCCTCTTTCCAAGGGGTCATACGGATAATTTGTTCGCCTTTGGTTTCTGCCTTTAGGCCACAGCCCACACCACAATAGGCACAGGTAGTGATGATCGCTTGATCTGGCTGGCCTATTTCAATGACGTTTTTTTCCATGAGTGAACCGGTGGGGCAAGCACTAACGCAAGCGCCACAGGACACACAGTCACTTTCTAAAAAGCTTTCCATTTGACCCGAGGCGACTTGGGAGGCGAAGCCGCGGCCATCAATGGTAAGGGCAAAGGTGCCTTGGGTTTCTTCACAGGCGCGCACACAGCGATTGCATACAATGCACAAGGAAGGGTCAAAGCTGAAGTAAGGATTGCTGGTGTCAGGGCAGGCATCGCGGTGGTTTGCACCCTCAAAACCATAGCGGACTTCGCGTAGACCGACTTGACCCGCTGTGCTTTGGAGCTCGCAATTGCCATTGGCCGAACAGGTTAAGCAATCCAAAGGGTGATCAGAGATATAGAGCTCCATCACATTGCGGCGTGTTTTGTGCAGACGTTCGTTGGCAGTCGTAACCACTAAGCCTTCTTCGACCAAGGTGGTACACGAGGCAGGTTGACCGCGGCGCCCTTCGATCTCTACTAAACAAAGACGACAAGAGCCAAAGGGCTCAAGGGAGTCGGTAGCGCAAAGCTTAGGAATTTGAATGCCGGCCTCGGCAGCCGCTCGCATAATCGAGGTGCCTACTGGTGCTGTGACAGCATGGCCATCAATGGTTAGACTGACGGTTTCTATGGCTGTAGAGGCAGGTGTACCTAAATCGCGTTCGCGGATAAGAACAGTTTCTAACATAAGAGTCTCCTTTAGACGGTAGCACTAGGGCAGGAGCTGGGTGTTAAACCGAAGTCCTCTGCGAAATGGTTTAAGGCAGATAAGACGGGATAAGGCGTCATACTGCCTAGGGCACAGAGGGAGGCATTTTGCAGGGTGTCACACAGGTCGTGTAACAACACTAGATTGGCTTCGGGTTCTTGTTTTTGGCGAATTTTAGCGATGGTTTCTACGCCACGGGTGGACCCAATGCGACAGGGAGTGCATTTGCCACAGGACTCGATAGCACAGAATTCCATGGCGTACTCAGCCATGGCCGCCATGTCTACGTTTTGATCAAAAGCCACAATGCCGCCATGGCCTACCATGGCAGAAATAGCGGCGTAGCTTTCGTAGTCCAGTGGGGTATCCCATTGTGCTTCAGGCAAGTAAGCGCCTAAGGGGCCGCCGACTTGAACTGCACGTAGGTCTAAACCTGAGGCGCTACCGCCGCCAAAATCAAATAAAAGTTGGCGCAAGGTCACACCAAAGGCTTTTTCAACTAGACCGCCGTGCTTGAGGTTGCCAGTCAGCTGGAAGGCCAAGGTACCACGGGATCTGCCCATGCCATATTGTTGATAGTACTCAGCGCCATTTGCAAGAATAATGGGGACGCTGGCTAAGGTGACTACGTTATTGACCACAGTGGGCTGGCCCAAAAAGCCTTGCAAAGCGGGTAGTGGGGGTTTGAAGCGGATTTCCCCTCGGTTGCCTTCTAGGCTTTCGAGTAACGAGGTTTCTTCACCACAGATATAGGCGCCAGCCCCTAAGCGAACCTCAAGGTCAAACTGCAGAGGGGAGTGTTGAATATTGGCCCCTAGATAATTGGCCTCGTAAGCGTTATGAATGGCTTGTTGCAGGATCTGGTAGGCCAGTGGGTATTCGGAGCGCACATAAATATAACCACGGGTCGCGCCTACGGCCATACCGGCAATAATCATGCCCTCGATTAGACTGTAGGGGTCGGCTTCCATGAGGATACGATCGGAAAAGGTGCCTGAGTCGCCTTCATCTGCATTACAGACGATGTATTTTTGCGAAGCCGTAGCGTTTAGAACCGTGTTCCATTTGATGCCAGTAGGAAAAGCGGCGCCACCACGGCCACGTAAGCCGGATTCAGTGGTGAGGTCCACAATGGACTGAGGACTAAGGGCTAAGGCATTTTGTAGACCCTGCCAGCCGCCATGGGCTTCGTAGTCAGCCAGATTGAGAGGGTCAATGTGCCCAATGCGCGCAAAAGTAAGACGTTCTTGATTTTTAAGATACGGGATGTCTTGGGTAAGGCCGTGGCAGAGAGGGTGGGCGCCGCCTTGGAGCCAGTTGGCTTCAAAGAGACTGGGTAGATCGTGGAGGTGGACGGGCCCATACGCTATACGGCCAGCTTGGGTGTCGATTTCTATTAAAGGTTCTAACCACAACAAGCCGTGCGTGCCATTACGAATGATCTCTATGGCTTGGCCTTGCGCCTGCGCTAAGTCTTGGATGGCAGGAATGAGCTTTTCTACGCCTGCGGCAACGGCTGCGGTATCGCGGGGAATATAAAGGCGAATGGCGCTCATGGCTGGACCCCTTGGTCTTTTAAGTGTTGTTCAAGTAAGGCAGGAGTCAGATGAGCGACCGGCTCGCCATTAATCATGGCCGCAGGTCCCTGAGAACAGAGCCCTAGACAATAGACCGGCTCTAGGGAAACATCGCCCTTAGCGCTTTTTTGATTGAAGTCACAGCCTAGTGTTTGTTTGACTTGAGCAATGAGCTCGTTGGCACCACGCGCTTGACAGGATTCAGCGCGACAGAGTTCCAGTAATACAGGAGCAGGAGGCTGTGTTCTAAAGTGTGTATAAAAGCTAATGACGCCGTGTATTTCGGCGCGAGAGCGATTAATGGCCTCGCTAAGTGCGGGAATAAGAGAAGCAGGGATATAACGCAATTGATCTTGAATACTATGCAAAATGGGCAATAGATTGCCTTCTTTGTGGGCATGAAGTTCAAGAGCATGGCGCAAGGCCGCAGCAGATTGCTCGGCCGTTAACGCAGGGGCAGTAATGGGCATAGGCGTTTTGTCTGCCTGAGGCAGCCTCCTATATGATTAAGATTACATATTATTATGTGCGAGATTATTTACCAATTTACCCATCTAAGGCTGATTAATCAATAAGCTCATCGCGTCAACATTAAGCTGTGATATTATGTTATCAAGAACATATAAGGGTGAATATGGGGACTTCTATGGATGAATGTGCACAGGTCCAAGTCCAAGCGCAGTGGTCTATTGCGGCCGCATCGAATTTGGATCTCAATGTGCTGATGCAGCTTTTGGCAGCAGTAGACAAGGTAGGCAATTTATCGGCGGCTGCTAAGCTTGCCCAGTTGTCTTATAGACATGCGTGGGGGGTGATCCGAAACGCAGAGCAAATCTTAGCCGTGCCGTTAATTGACACCTCGCGACGCCAAGGCAGTAAACTGACTGATTTTGCGCGTCAGTTTTTACATAAATACCGCTTAGCAGACCAGAAAACCCAATTGTTTTTAAATGAGCAACAACAGATCTTAAGTACGAGTCTGCAAAACCTGTATAAAAAACAACAGATGATGCTGCGTTTATATGCCAGTCATGGTTTTGCGGTAGAGGGCTTAATGCGCCAGAAACCATCTCACCAAGAACTCTACATAGAGCTTAATTACCGTACAGGTATGGAAGCCCTAGCCGCTTTGCAAAAAGGCGAGTGCGATGTGGCCGGTTTTGAGGTGCCCATGGGGCATTACCAAGCCCCTACCTTAGCTATTTATCAGCAGGTGCTGACGCAACCCGAGCTCGCATTGGTGTTTTTGGCTCAGCGTAATGTGGGTTTATTTGTTCAAGCAGGCAACCCATTGGGTATTCACTCTATGGCGGACTTGATGCGCCCCGAAGTTCGGGTCGTCAATAGGCAGCCCGGTTCGGGTTCTCGCTACTTAATGGAGCTCATGATTGCAGAGCAAAATTTGGATGCTGATTTAATATTGAATTATGGGGCCACAGAGTTCACACACATGGCGGTGGCAGCCCATGTAGCCAGTGGTATGGCAGATGTGGGTTTTGGCATAGAGACCGCTGCACAGCGTTGTGGTATAGACTTTATTTCCCTGGCTAAGCAGCGGTATTTCTTTGCATTTCATCGTGACATGATAGATAGTTCCATCATACAACAATTTTTACAGCGCTTAGGCAGCGCTGAATACCACCAATATATGCAGCAGCTTGCTGGCTATGAAGCCAAAGGCATTGGCACGATTTTTACCTTAGCCGATGCTTTTGGTGAAGACTTTGGCTTGACTACTTTACAGACCTCCCATGACTGGACGCACTCTTAATACTTCTTTGACTTCCTTAGCCCCTTCGCGTCAACCCACTGTGGTGCCGCAACAGGGGGCTGGTTTGCGTGATCGTTTGCAGCGTCCGCTGCGTGATTTGCGTATTTCCGTCACAGATCGTTGTAACTTTCGTTGCACTTACTGTATGCCGCGCGAGGTGTTTGGGTCGGATCACGAATTCCTACCCCAGCCCCAATTACTGAGCTTTGAAGAAATTGTACGAGTAGCCACCATAGCTGTACAAATGGGCGTGCAAAAAATACGGTTAACAGGGGGCGAGCCGTTACTACGTAAACACATTGAAAATTTAATAGCCCTTTTAGCCCAGTTACGCACCCCAGAGGGCAAGCCCGTCGAGCTTGCCATGACGACGAATGCCACACTGTTGGCGCAAAAAGCACAGTCTATTAAAGACGCCGGCCTCAATCGGGTCACCGTTAGCTTAGATGCGTTGGATAGCGCTCGTTTTACTCAATTAAGCGATAGTCAGGTAGCGGTAGAGCGTGTGTTGGCAGGTATAGAAAAAGCCGCCGAGGTAGGTTTGGCGCCTGTGAAAGTTAATATGGTGGTGCGCAAAGGCATTAACGATGACCAGATCATTCCGATGGCACGTTATTTCAAAGGGCGAGGTCATGCGCTTCGGTTTATTGAATATATGGATGTGGGTAACACCAATGGCTGGAACATGGACGAAGTCCTAACAGGGGCGGAAATTGTGGCCATACTTGCCCAAGAGTTCGATATACAGCCTGTGGCTTCAGAGTATTACGGTGAGGTCGCTGATAGATATCGTTATACCGATGGCAGTGGCGAGTTTGGCATTATCACCAGTGTGTCAAATCCGTTTTGTGGTGACTGTACACGGATGCGTTTGTCTCCTGAGGGACAGTTTTTCTTATGTTTGTTTGCCAGTCGTGGTTATGATGTGCGTCACTTATTACGTAGTCAAGCCACTAACAACGAGGTTGCCGCTTACTTAATGGAAGTCTGGAGCGGCCGCGCGGATCGCTATTCTGAACTACGTGGTCAGCACCAAGGCCCCAGAGAAAAAATAGAAATGAGCTATATAGGTGGTTAATGCATAAGGCGGTAACGGGGGGGATACTGACCGGCGGCCAAGCCCGGCGCTTACAGGAGTTAGGTCCAGTGGATAAGGGCCTAGTGCTTTTACAGCAGCGCCCTTTGGTGGCTTGGGTGGCTCACACTTTACAGCAATGCAGCACTGGCTCGTTGCTGATTAGCGCAAATCAAAATCTAGCCAGTTATGCGTCTTATGGCACGGTTGTGGTTGACCCCACCGAATTGCCGCCTTTTCAAGGGCCTTTAGCTGGGTTATGGGCATTGTTAGAGCGTTGCCCCACCGATTGGTTAATGGTGCTGCCCGTGGATACGCCATTCATCCCTGTTGCTTTGCTGACTGAGCTCTGGACTGCCCAAGCGTTTCATCCCACCGCTAGGCTATTTTTTATGCAGCACGAGCGGGCGTATCCGTTGTGTCTATTAATACACCGTTCTGTTTTATCTGTTTTGAAGCAGGATGTCTTAGCGGGCGAGCGTAGGGTGCAGCATTGGTTGTTGCAACAGCACGCTATAGCGGTAGATATGCGTCAGCATCCCGCCGATTACTTTTTTAATATTAATACCCCAGCAGATGTAAAAAGCGCCCAACACAGGGCGCTTGTTTGGGGTGATGGCTTAGTGCCCCCAGTGTTTTAGGTCATAGTAGGCAACTGTAGCCCCTAGCCCAACGGCTTGATTGGCTGGAATACGGGCTAAGCCCGTGCACCAAGCTAAAGAGCTAATAATGGCAGAGCCTTGTTGTGCATGAGGGCTTAAGTATAAAAAACCGTCTGTATCAGGGCGTGCTTGGACACGAAGGAATTCTTCGCGTGAGCCTTTAAATACCGTGGTGCTGTCGAGTTTGCCATATAAAACACGTGGCGTAGCGTGGCGGCGGCCCTGAATAACACGAATCATAGGCGACACCATGAGCGTAAACACCGCAAAGGAAGAAACGGGGTTGCCAGGTAAGCCAACAATAGGGGTGTGGCCTATATGGGCCAAAGCGACGGGTTTGCCGGGCTTCATCCGCACTTTCCAGAGATTCATCTCGCCGCCCAGTTGTTCAATAGCGGGTTTGACTAGGTCTTTATCGCCTACGGAAACGCCACCTACGGTTAGGACCAGGTCACATTCGTTGCTTAGGGTGGTGAGGGCGGTTTGGATGTCTTCGAGGGTGTCTTTGGCATGTAAAACCAAATGTACCTTAGCGTTGAGTTGCTCAACCAAAGCGGCCAGCATGGGGGCGTTGGAGTTATAAATTTGCCCTTCTTTTAGGGCTTGACCTGGGGCCGTGAGCTCATCGCCTGTAGTTAAAATACCAATTTTAGGAATAGGGTAGACATCGACTTCGGTAATGCCTTGTGAGGCTAAGATAGCAATATGCCCACTGCTTAGGGTTTTGCCTTTGAGAATAACGGTTTTGCCTTGACTCATGTCCTCGCCACGATAGCGCACATGTTGTGCTTTGTGGGGGGGCTGCTGAATATACACTACGTCGCTTTCTTCGGTGCAGTTTTCTTGGATGACAACGGTATCTGCACCCGCTGGCATGAGACTGCCAGTAAATAAGCGTATGGCTTTACCGGTTTCTAGGGCTTCAGGGATATCGCCAGCATAACAGCGTTGCTGTATAGGAAGGCCTTGACCGGCTTGGTAGTCCTCGAAGCGGATTGCATAGCCATCCATGGCACTATTATCTGCTGGGGGAATGTCTAGGGTGGCTTGAATGGTATCGGCTAATATACGCCCCAGCGCAGCCCGGACGGGTATACGTTCACTGCGAGTGGGGCGAACTGCAGCTTGAATCAGACGGTCTTGGGCGGTATCAAAATCGAGCATAATTACCCTTTACTTTAAATAAGCGGTTTAGGATTTGGTTGCACAGTGATCGGCAAAGTTGCAAGGCGTGTGTTGACTGTTTAGTTGCTCGCGAATTAATCGAGTCCAAGCCAAACGGCCTGCATTAGTGGAGCCAGGAATGCAGAAAATCACGGTGTTATTGGCGAGCCCAGCGCAGGCATCGGATTGGATGGCCGAGCTACCGATGTCTTCAAATGAGAGCTGGCGAAAGAGTTCACCAAAACCAGTGACGGTTTGATCAAACAAGGGTTGTAGGGCTGCGATGGTGTTTTTTTGAGGCCCAAAGCCTGTGCCACCATTAGTAATAATGACATGGATGTCAGGGTTAGCAATCCAAGCACTAACCGTTTTACGAATGTCGTAAAGGTTGGTGGGGTTAATGGCACGCTCTAAGCACTGGTGGCCGGCACGTTGTAATTGATCTACTAAGTAATCGCCAGTGGTGTCATTGGCGCCAGTGCGGGTATTAGAAATAGTTAAGACAGCACAGTTCAATTTAATCATGAGATTCCCATTTAGCTGTTTTCAGCGCATCGGCTTCGCGCTGTTCTACCCAGAATTTTTCCCCCGATTGCAGTTTTTCACGTTTCCAAAAAGGCGCGCGGGTCTTGAGTGCATCAATAATGTATTCGCCTGCAGCAAAGGCATCACCGCGATGAATACTGGTGATGCCTACGAACACAATTTGTTCACCCAATTGCATTTCTCCTACGCGATGGACCACGCAGTAATCTAAAATGTTCCAGCGTTGTTTGGCGTACTCACAGATATCGGTGATTTCGCGTTCGCACATCCCGGGGTAGTGTTCTAAAAATAAGGTTTCTGTCGGTGCAGCAGGATTAAAGTCGCGTACATAGCCCATAAAAGTGAGCAGAGCTCCGGCATGGCCTGTGTGTGCTTGGTGTAGGTCTGCAATGAGCTGGGCCGCATTAAAATCGTGTTCTTGGACTACAACCATATTAGCCTCCTGTGACGGGCTCAAAGACAGCGACTTCGTCGCCAGGCTCGATAACGGCATCGTGTTCAACGTGATATTGGTTGATGGCGATTTTGAGGCGGGCTTGTAAAGGGCTTAAAGCAGGATAAGCTTGGATTAGGGTCTGGAGCCAGCTGTGTACCGGGGTAGCGTGCTCTAGGGGCCAGTTTTCTTGGCGTTTTTTTGTTAGCTCTGCCACCTGAGCAAAATACAATACTTGAATAGTAGGGGTGGACATTAGCGTTCCTTTGAGTGGATAGGAGTCTAGCGACAGAAAGTTTAGGACTGGGCTTCCCAGACGCCGGATTTACCGCCTGATTTACGCAATAAACGGGTGTGTTCAATGACTATGCCTTTATCAGCGGCCTTGCACATATCGTAGATGGTTAATGCAGCCACACTGGCTGCCATCATGGCCTCCATTTCTACGCCGGTGGTATAAGAACAACGGCAAGTGGCTTGGATATGCAAAGAATGCTGGGTTGGGTCTAGTTCAAAGTCAATGCCTATATAATCCAGCGCTAAACTATGACATAAGGGGATCAGATCAGCACAACGCTTTGCGGCTTGGATGCCAGCAATACGAGCGGTGTTGAGAACCTCGCCTTTGGCATTGTCTTGTGCCGTCAATAACTGATAGGCGTCTGCACTAAGGCGTACCGTGCTGCTCGCAATGGCCTCACGAGCACTGCGTTTTTTATCGCTGACATCGACCATGCGTACTTGGCCGCTTTGGTCTAAGTGCGTAAGAGTTAAATCAGAATCTGTGTGTTTAAAGCCCATGAGTTTCTCTATTTTTTTAGCCAAATGAAAGTAAAGGCAATGCTTGAGTCATTATACCTAGCCTCTGGCTTTTAAGAGTGAAAGGCCCTAAGGCGACTTTGGGTCTGACTCAAAAGGAAAAACATTTAAAAATGACATCATGATTACTCACTCTTTTTGATTTTTGTTAACCGTGGTTTTATTGCTGAAGGCAGCGTAAATCCAGTAGTATGGAAAGACCTTACATATTTAACACAGGAGCTGTTATGTCTATAAAAGTCGGAGACACTGTACCCAATGCAACCTTAGGCGAGTTTGTGACGGGCGATGCGCCTCATAGCCATGCCGTGGAAGACTTGGTCAAAGGCAAGCGTATTGTGCTGTTTTCTGTACCTGGTGCGTTTACACCTACGTGCACAGAGCGTCATTTACCCGGTTATCTTGAGTTAACCGAAGAGTTCAAAGCCAAAGGGGTGGACGAAGTCTGGTGCGTGGCGGTAAATGATGTGTTTGTGATGGAAGCATGGGGGCGCGATCGCCAAGTCAACGGTAAAATCCGTATGATGGCAGACGGCAGTGCCGAGTGGGTGAAAAAGCTTGGGCTGGTGTTAGATTTAAGCGAAAAGGGTTTAGGTCAACGTGCTCAGCGCTTTTCTGCTTATTTAGAAGACGGGGTCGTCAAGGCGTTATTTGTTGACGAAGGCGGCGCTTTAGATAAAAGCGATGCCCAGACTATGCTCAGTCAGCTCTAGTTGTTAGGTTTACTTTTAGATTGATTATTTCAGCTGACTTGGGTCAGCTGTCTTTTTAACGAATACACATGCTCAACTCAATTGGTGCTTTCTCCTCTCTTTATCTAGCAATTTTGGTGTTGCTAACCGGCTCGGGTATGTTTAATACCTATATGGGCCTGCGCCTGACTCAGCTTTCTGTTTCGGAAATATGGGTGGGGGGGCTGCTGGCTATTTTTTACTTGGGGCTGGTGTTTGGTGCTCGAGTTGGGCATAGATTAATTTTAAGCATAGGCCACATTCGAGCCTATGCGGCCAGTGCTGCCTTTGTAACGGTATCTGTCCTCATCCAAATTATGGTGGATAATTTATGGATTTGGTTGGGTTTACGTTTTGTAGCGGGCGCTGCTATGGTGACGCAGTTTATCGCCATTGAAAGTTGGCTGAATGAGCAAACGGATAACGAGCGGCGCGGTATTATCTTTGCGTTTTATATGGTCATGAGCAGTTTGGGTACGGTGTTGGGGCAAGTGGCCTTAACGCGCTTTCCCGAAATGAACTATGAGCCCTTGGTCTTTGTGGCCATTTGTTCAGTATTAAGCCTAGTACCTATTGCTCTGACCAGACGTTTGCACCCCGCTTTACAGGTGCCAGCGCCTATTTACGCTAAATACTATTTAGAGCGGGTGCCGTTGTCTATTAGCGTGCTCCTGGTGGCAGGGATGTTGACAGGGGCCTTTTATGCTTTAGGGCCTGTCTATGCCTTGCGCGCTCAACTCAATAGCGAGCAGGTAGCTGTGTTCGTCGCTATTTCTGTTGCTGCTGGTGTGTTGGCGCAATGGCCGATGGGCTGGTTAGCGGATCGCATTGGGCGTGTGCAAACCTTGCGCATTAACTCTTTTTTATTGTTTTTGTTTGCTTTGCCTTTGTTGGGTTGGGTGGAATTTTCTTATTACTGGCTGTTGGGTTTTTCTGCTTTGTTTGGGGTGCTGATTTTTACCATGTACCCTTTGGGCGCTGCCTTTGCCAATGACAACGTGGATCCGGACCGACGCGTGGGTCTAAGCGCTATTTTGTATATGGCGTATGGGGTAGGGGCCTGTATTGGGCCACTGTTGGTGGGCGTGTTGATGGATAAACTGGGCAGTGACCTGTATTTTATCTTTTTCTGTGGTTGTGGCGTGATTTTAAGCCTGATAGTACGACCAACGAAGATCAAGGGGACTCATCTTAGTACCGATGCACCCACCGAGTTTATACCGGTGCCTATGCCACACATGGATAGTTCCTCTGTTTTAGACCCACGCTTAGATATAGCCAGTGATATCTCGCATGATCCTGTTTTTGAAGAGCCTGCTGCGGAAGCTGAAGCTGAAGCGCCTGACCCGGCTGTTGACGCAGCAGAAACCAGTGTTGCTGATGAGCAAACGGTAGTGATTCCTGCGGTGCGAGTGGATTAATTGAATTAAGGCAATAGAGCGGTGACAGCACAAAGAGCCAGCACAATCCCCACACCGCTCCAAAGACTCAGTTTTTCTTTGAAAAACCCTGCGCCTATTAGGGTACCGAGGCTAATGACGCCTATATTCATCGTGGCAAAAACTAGGGTGGGGTTCTCAGGAAAGAATTGATGGGCACGTATATAAAAATAAATATTGCCAAAATTCAGTATGCCTAAAAATAAGCCCGCTACGATAGAGGGGCGCTGCCACGTGGTGCGCTGCCAAGCTAACCACCCAAAAAGCAACACAGCAGCCAAAATAAAGGTCACTAACAAGCTACTGCTAAAACCCGCTCCGCTTTTGGAAAGTTGTTTAAAAAGCACGTCAATGGTGCCATAACCTAGCCACACACTAACTAACCAAACAGGAGCAGAGGCCGCCACAGATTGCTCCGTTTTTTTGGAGCCAAAGCTAAGGCAAATTAAAGCGCTTAGCCCCAAACCAAGGCCCAGCCACTTGAGGCCTTGTAGTGCTTCACCAAAGATCAGTACAGCCGCTACCAGAGGAATAATAAGTGACAGACGTTGAGCCGCATCACTTAATACTATGCCAGCATGACGTACCGCTTGGGCCATTACAATAAAGATACTAGGTAGTAGCACACCTAAGGCCAGAATGACCCAATAAGGGGTTTGTGGTGTGAACAGACTGCTGGGACTAGGGTTTAGTAAAATCAAGGTTAAAAGTGAAGCCGAGACATAGTTAAACGCAATGGCTTGAGCTATTTGGATTTGATGTTGCTTGGCTAGCTTCAGCAGAATAGAAACCGCTACGCTACAGAGCACACTGCTAATTAATAACCACATGGTTAGAGCTCTTCTGCTAGGGCGCGGGCTTGACCGCAGCGCTTAACGGTTTGGGTGTAATCCTCTTTGTTGTTGCAGGCCAAAGAGGGTTGAAGGGGCTGTGTGGTGTGTAAGTTTAAGCGTTTAAATAAAGCCTGGTCTGCTTCAAATTGAGGGTTACCCGTGGTCAACAGTTGGTCGCCATAAAAGACGGAGTTAGCGCCGGCCATCAAGCACAGAGCTTGAGTTGCATCACTCATGGTGCTGCGCCCTGCTGACAGCCGAACGGCGCTAGTAGGCATAGTAATACGTGCAATCGCTATGGTGCGTATAAACTCAAACTCATCCAGCTCAGTATTGTTTTCTAAGGGGGTGCCTTGCACGCGTACCAATTGGTTAATCGGGACCGAGTCGGGGTAGGGGGTACGATTGGCCAATTGAATAATAAAACGAGCACGCTGTTCGCGCGACTCACCTAAACCCACTATCCCGCCCACACAGCTTTTTAAGCCAGATTGTTGGACTCGATCTAAGGTGTCTAGACGATCTTGGTAGGTGCGGGTGCTAATGATTTCTTTATAGAAATCCTCTGAGGTGTCTAGGTTGTGGTTGTAGTAGTCTAAGCCTGCCGCTTTTAAACGTTCTGCCTGACCGTCTTTTAGCATACCCAAGGTGACACAGGTTTCTAGGCCTAAGCCTTTGACGGCTTGGACTAATTTAATGACTTGGTCCACTTGTTTTTCTGTGGGCGATCGCCACGCTGCTCCCATACAGAAGCGTTGAGCACCATTGTTTTTTGCGCTCTGAGCGGCTGCCAGTACGGTCTCCACGTCTAGTAATGGATCATTTTCTACTGGGGTTGTGTATTTGGAAGATTGGGGGCAGTAGCTACAGTCTTCTGGGCAGCCCCCTGTTTTAATGGAGAGTAAGCTAGAGAGTTGTATTTTCTGTGGATCGTGGTGCTGCCTATGGATTTGTTGCGCTTGCCAGAGTAAATCCATAAAGGGCTTTTCATATAAAGAGAGCACCTTAGCAATAGTCCATGTGGAAGCAGTCATGATCATCCTTTAGAAATCCATTAAACAAGCTAGCACTATAAATAGAGCTAAGGATAGCTTCCAAATTTCATTTTGGACTATAAACGTAAATCTTGTAACGGCAAGGGGTTTACGTGTTTTTGATAGGCTTTTGGCTGTTTTTTAGGCTGTTTTATACTTTTATTAATGATTTTTTGTTACATGTTGGTTTGTGCCTTGATGAGCTTAGAGGCAAAACTGAGCATATAAGAGTTTGTATAACGAGGCTGGAGGGGATCCAAAGCGAACGAAAAAAGCCTTGTGAAAATCACAAGGCTTTTTGAATTTTGGCGGAGTGGACGGGACTCGAACCCGCGACCCCCGGCGTGACAGGCCGGTATTCTAACCAACTGAACTACCACTCCAGGTAGTAACTTTGCCATGCAGTGATGGCGTCCCCACGGGGATTCGAACCCCGGCTGCCGCCGTGAAAGGGCGGTGTCCTAGGCCTCTAGACGATGGGGACCTAGTGCATTAAAGCGTTTAAAGTCTTGTGAAAGCCACAAGGCTTTTGAATTTTGGCGGAGTGGACGGGACTCGAACCCGCGACCCCCGGCGTGACAGGCCGGTATTCTAACCAACTGAACTACCACTCCAGGTAGTAACTTTGCCATGCAGTGATGGCGTCCCCACGGGGATTCGAACCCCGGCTGCCGCCGTGAAAGGGCGGTGTCCTAGGCCTCTAGACGATGGGGACCTAGTGCGAAGCAAGATAAAAACTATATTTTAGTTTGTATATGCCGTCAAGCAAAATCGTTGGTGGAGGTAAACGGGATCGAACCGATGACCTCTTGCATGCCATGCAAGCGCTCTCCCAGCTGAGCTATACCCCCATTTGTTCGCTTTCATGTATTCATGATTGCGGTAACGAAGAATTAGAATTATGCGCTAACTTTTCGATTTGTGCAAGTCTTTTTTAAAAAAGTTTTTATAAAAAGACGATTTGTTGAGAACTTCAAAAGAGTCTTATGGATTTACCCAAGAACTGCTTCCTTGTTTATGACATTCTCACAACAAAAAAAGATTATAGCATGATTTATTTTAAAGTCTAGTGTTATCTTTATAGTTTGCATTATGTTACATGGGGCACTGAAAATCTTGATTTTGATCGCATCTAATGCACCTTAGGCTCTTTTTGCAAGATATACCGTATTATACTGATAACGTATTGGTATCAATTTGTATCTTATTTGCGTAGTTCAGTATGGGGCTTACATGTCAGCACGACCAACAGAACGTCCACAGTTAGTCAAAAATCAGCAGTTATTTTCCGGTCTAGCAAACAATGCGCTGATTGGTGTGGCGATCAATGTATTAAGGGCGGGGCACGCCCGGTTCGCCTGGGAAGTGAGTGGTGCAGTCAGGCCGCCAGCAG
>CANROS010000002.1 GCA_947632305.1 uncultured Paenalcaligenes sp.
CAGCGCTTATTTGCGGTACGCGAAGACTTAATTCGTTCTACTTTTCTAACTGCCACGATTGGTTATGGCGCCATTGTGATTGGCTTAGGCATGCTGGGTTTATTGGCTTTGTTTGCCGGTATTATCCCTGTGGATGGTGATATGAATAACATCATTCCTCAAATGGCCTCTCAGTACTTACCGCCTTTTGGGATTGCCCTATTCTTTATCTTAGTGGTGGGCTCCTTGTCGTCAACGGCAGATGCTGACTTATGTGCTTTATCTGCTATTGTGATGACAGACGTGTACGGTAAGAATATTGCTAAAGGCAAGCCTAACCCACAGCGTATGTTGTGGTGGGGGCGTTTCACCATGATTATTGCCACTATGCTGGGGGTAGTCTTTGCCAGTTTACGTCTAGATATTTTGGTGATGCTGGTCTTTGTGGGTGCCTTGTGGGGTGCGATTGTGTTCCCTGTGATTGTGAGCTGTTATTGGGATCGAGTCACCAACCGTGCGTTTACTACGTCAGTGTTTTGTGCCGTGATTCTCTTTACTTTGGTTCGTTTTGAACTGGTGCCATTAACTGGTGCTGTGGGTGTGTTTTTTGAGCTAATTGCAGCAGTAGGTGCAGGGGTCGTGTTGGGTCTTATGACCTTTGCTTTTTTACCTCGTATTGTCGCCTTTGTTGTGGCTGCCATCGTGACAGGGGTTTGCATGTATTACTTTGTAGGCTTTTTACGTGATTACATTGTTTTACTCGGATCCTTGACCTCTTATGGGGTAAGTGCTTTGGTATGTGTCTTGATGAGCTGGAAAAGCACTGAGCGTTTTGACTTCTCGTTGATTGCGCAGCGTGTGACTGCGTTTAACGATGAGCATGAAACTGTCGTGAAACCTACCCAAAGCTAATCTAAAGGAGTCATTATGAATTTCACAGCATTATCTGTTTATATTTTAATTTGGCCCGCGATGTCTGGCATTTTGTTGGTAGTGTTAATCATTGCCTTAATTCGAGATCTACGTGCTGCCAAGCGCGAAGGACGTGAAATGCTTTAACGCCAGAGCACACGTAATTAAGCCCCTAAGCTATTTTGTTTAGGGGCTTTTTTGTATCCTAAATGTAAACGAGGGCTTGACGACAGGAGCAATTGAAACAAAGATGGAGCTATACAGAATGTACGAATGGTGTATAGAGATTTGCGTACTGGGGTAGTCGACTAAGGAGACAACGATGGGATACTCTTTTTTATATAAAACGATAGTCAGTCTACTTTGGGTAATAGGTTTGAATGCGTACGCGGCTGGAACGCAGACTTTGACAGTCGCTCTCCAAGAAGAGCCTTCCGCGATTGATCCGCATTATCAGTCCTTTACTCCCAATGTACAGTTGGCCGCTACCTTGTTTGATCCACTGGTACGTAAAAATAGCCAGTCTGTACCCGTGCCTGCATTGGCTGAATCCTGGCAAGTGGATGGCAATACTTGGACGTTTACCTTGCGGCAAGGGGTGCGTTTTAGTGATGGCTCTGCGTTGACAGCCAAAGACGTGGTGTATAGCTACGAGCGCGTTTATAAAATCCGCAATAGTCCTTCTTCTTATGCGCTCTACCTGAGTCAAGTCCAAGAGGTCAAGGCAGTAGACGATTACACCGTACAAATTATTACCGATGGACCAGCGCCTGTATTGCTAGAAAATTTGGCGATGATCCCTATTTTATCGCAACGTGCTGCAGCCCAAGACGGTGACCCTAACGCCATACAGCGGCCTATTGATTATAAAAAACTAGCCGGTACAGGTCCTTATCAATTGCACTATTGGCATCGAGGTACTGAGCTGGTGGTAGCGCGTAATCCGTATTATTGGGACGAGGCACCCGTCTGGGATCAGGTGGTTTTTAAGCCTATAGCAGATGGCCATCAACGTGTAGAGGCGTTAGTTACTGGCGTAGTGGATATTATCGAGGCTCCTCCTGTAGCAGATCTGGCTAGGCTGGAAACGATGCCCGCTATTTTTATTCAACAGGTGCCATCTACCCGTCTGATGTATATCGGTCTGAATCAAAGTCAGGTCGTACCTGAAGGCATGGCAGGCACCTTAGGCAAAAACCCCTTAACGGATCAACGGGTGCGGGCCGCGTTGTCTTTAGCTATTGACAGAGAGGCTTTGGTACAAAGCGTGATGAGCGGTGTAGCGCAGGCAGCAGGCAACTTATTAAGCTATCCTGGTTTTGGCGCCAGTGAGCGTTTTGCGTTAGCGCCTTTGCCTGACGTAGCTAAGGCGCGTCAGCTGCTCAAAGAGGCGGGATATGCTCAGGGCTTTAAACTTAGCTTAGGTGCTCCAGTGGGGCGTTATCGTAACGACGAACAGATAGCTCAAGCCATTGCGGCTATGTGGGGTCAGATAGGGGTAGAAGTCGAGGTCGAGCTGTTTACGCCTGCTTTGTTTTTTAAGCAGCGGGATCAATATGCATTTAGTAGTTATTTATCAGGTTGGTCCGTCATGACCGGAGAAATGAGCAACCCTTTGATTGCTTTAGCGATGACGCCTGATCCGAGCTTGGGCTATGGCATTACAAATTGGAGCCACTACAGTAATCACCATTTAGATCAGCTCATTGTCCAAGCCATGCAAACCTTAGACGAGGATAAGCGTGCGGTTTTGTTGGAACAGGCTTCCACGATGCTGATGGTGGATTATGGGCTTTTACCTATTTTGTTTGAAATGTCGACTTGGGCCATGAAACAAAGCATTCGTTATGATGGCCGAGCGGATCAGTTTACGTTGCCCCAGTATATTTACCCATTAGAGCCTCCCGCTTAGGGGGCTCTAAATGAAAGCCGCCCTAAGGAACGGGGGTGGTGTTGGCATCGTCACTATGGATTTGCAAGGCCTCTAAAAAACGAGACACCATATTGTAGGTGGCAATAGTGGCGGTGATCTCTACCACTGTTTGGGCATCAAAGCAGTCAGCCACTGTTTGATAGATGGCAGGGGGGACTTGAATGTCCAGCGTCATGGCATCGGTATAGGCCAAGACGGCTTGTTCCTGAGTAGAAAACAGTTCTGGGTGTTGCGCCCAGTGTGCTAACACATCTAGTTGCTGTTGCTGTATGCCTTCTTTAAGGGCGATGGGGGCGTGTTGATCGGCCTCGTAGGGGGCACGGTTTAAAATGGCAACACGCATAATAATCAGTTCACGCAGCGCCCCTGACACAGCGCTTTTTAGGCGGATGCCAGTCAGGTGGTTAAGCCAGCCTTCAGCGACGGGGGGGCTGTGTAAAAGCATTTGATACAGATGAATTACACTGCCTCGTTCGGCTTCAATTTGTTTAACTAAATCTGCAATAGCAGGGGTGTTTAGGTCTGCGTAGGGCAAACGGGCCATGTTCATTTCCAAAGATTAAGCGCGTAGAGCGACGGGTTCAATAGCAAGCGGCAAGACCTCATGTATCGTCGCGCTGACTAATTCTACTATGCGAGTTATGTCAGAAGCGGTACAAATAAAAGGAGGGGCAAGTAAAATATGGTCGCCATGTACGCCGTCTACGGTGCCCCCCATGGGGTAGAGTAGCAACCCTTTTTCCATGGCAGTTTTACGTAATTTGGCATGGGTTTTAGCGTTGTAGTCCAGTGGGGCTTTTGTGTATGAGTTAGCAACTAGCTCTATTCCCACCATGAGGCCGCGACCCCGAATATTACCCACATTAGGGTGGTAGCCCAAGTGCTGTTTGAGCTCTAGGCGTAGTTGCTCGCCACGCGCTTGGACATTCACGAGTAAATGATCTCGTTCAATCACTTTTTGTACGGCTAGCGCTGCAGCACAAGCCGTGGCATGACCCATATAGGTATGGCCATGTTGAAAAAATCCGGAACCATTCACTATGGTTTGATAGATTTTACTGCTGGCAAGCATGGCGCCAATAGGTTGGTAGCCTGCGCCTAAGCCTTTGGCGATGGTTAGAATGTCGGGCGCCACCTGATCTTCGGCGCACGCAAATAAATGCCCAGTACGTCCCATGCCGCACATGACTTCATCAAAAATTAAGAGCACGCCGTATTTATCACAGACTTCACGGACTGCTTGTAAATAGCCTTGTACCGGCGGGAGCACTCCTGCCGTAGCACCTACAATGGGCTCCAAGATAAAAGCAGCTACATTATCAGGGCCTAAATCTAAAATTTTTTGCTCTAGTTCTGCTGCTAGACGTAAGCCGTAATCCAGTTCTGATTCATGGTCCGCCTGATCGCGGTAGGCATAGCACGGAGAAATATGGTGTGCTTCTGTGAGTAAAGGCAGAAAGGGGGCACGACGCCAAGCATTACCGCCAATGGCTAAAGCGCCTAATGTATTACCATGGTAACTTTGGCGTCTGGCGATGAATAAGCGTCTAGAGGGTTGGTTGATCTCTACGAAATATTGACGTGCTAGTTTTAGTGCTGCTTCTACCGCCTCAGAGCCGCCGGAGACATAATAGACATGATTTAAGTCACCAGGCGCGCGTTGCGCTAAAAAGGTAGCTAGCTCTTCAGCGGCGTCGTTGGTAAAAAAAGAGGTGTGGGCGTAGGCCACGGCATCGGTTTGTTGCTGAATGGCTTGAATCACATCGGCGTGACTATGACCTAGGCAGGAGACGGCAGCACCTCCGGACGCATCAATATAACGTTTGCCGTTTTGGTCGATGAGCTCAATCCCTTCACCCGCTTTGACCGTGGGTAAGGTGTGATTTGGGTTACGATGGAAAACGTGTGTCATGGCAGCCTGCTTCAGTAAAGTAACGGATCAATCGTTTCGTATTAAGTTAAAATGAAACGACTGTTTCTTATAGCATAGCGCATGAAACAAATAAATCAATACTGCGTACCAGTGAATCATATTGATTCGCTTGGGGTGTTGTCTTAATGCTGCATTTAATGGTGATTTAGTTTTATGATGAGAAAAAATACACGGGTCCCTCAAGACTTAGATGCCTTATTGCAGCTCTTACAGAGCGAATATGCGTCTATGCCACCCCAATTTCAAATAGGAGCGCGCTACTTAATAGATAAGCCGGGTGATGTGCCGATTGCGTCTATGCGTACCATTGCAACGCAAGCAGGCGTGCAGCCAGCCACATTGGTTCGGTTGGCTCAATCGTTGGGGTATGCCGGTTGGTCTGAACTCAAGGAAATTTTTGTGCAGTCTTTGCGCCAAACGCCAATGACGTATACGGAACAAGCTGAAGCCGTGATGCGCAGTCGCAACTCACCCAGCATGCTGAGTCGAGTGGTACAAGCGCAAGCTCATAATGTACAAGCGCTTGCCGAGAGCAATGCACTGGCAATGAAACAAGCGACTGAGGCCATTATTAAAGCCAAGCGAGTTCATGTGGCGGGTTTTAGGGCCTCGCATGCACCGGCGTTTAGTTTTTATTATCTTTATCGTTTATTTCGACCCAGCGTGACCATGATACGTACAGATGGAGGTACGCTAGAGATGGAGTTACGCGATTTAACGGCAGGTGATGTGGTCGTGCTAACGGCGTTTGCGCCGTATTCCCAAGAAATTGTACGCGTGTACGAAGCGGCAATAGAAAGTGGCTGCAAGGTGATTGCTATTTGTGACAGTCAGGTTGCACCCATTGCTTTAGAGGCCGAGTGTACGTTGTTGTTTGAAACGGCTGTCCCTTCTTTTTTTCCTTCCAGTACTGCGGCGATGGCCTTGGTGGAGGCATTGATTGAGCAGATTTTAGCGCGTACGGGCAAAAAAGCGCTGGGTGGTTTGCATGCGGCAGAAAACCAACTACATCAAACGGGGGCCTATTGGAAATAACCAGTGGGGCCGTAGCCCCTTTTAGGTTAATCCCGTTGCCACAGCACATCAGTCTGGCCTAAGACTTTGTTTAGTTGGCGTGCTAATACAAAGCAGAGGTCGGACAAACGGTTTAAGTAATGTGTACTGTGAAGGCTTAGCCCAGCCTCGGTTTGATTCAGAGTAATCACAGAGCGTTCGGCGCGGCGGGCTACCGTACGCGCCATATGAGCCAGAGCGGCGGCTTTGCTGCCACCTGGCAAAATAAACTCTTTCAGAGGCGGCAATTCCGCATTGTAGTGCTGAATTTTTTGCTCTAAAAAAAGCACGTGTTCGGTAGTTAGCACTTCGTAGCCGGGCACGGCTAATTCAGCGCCCATATCAAATAAATCATGCTGAATACGGGCTAAGCACTCTGTGATATCGGTAGGCAAGTCTTCACAACGCCATAAGCCAATTTGGCTATTGAGCTCATCCACATCACCTAAGGCTTGGATGCGTTCATGAGATTTAGAGACACGTTGGCCATCACCTAACGAGGTGTAGCCATCATCGCCTGTGCGAGTCGTAATAATAGATAAACGGTTGCTCATGAGGATTGGGCCAAATTTAATAAGGCATCATTTTCTAAGCGCACTATACGCCACTCTGGAAGAATAGTGGCACCGTGATGTTCATAGAAATCAATGGCATTTTGATTCCAGTCCAAAACCACCCACTCAAAGCGCCCACAGTTAAGCTCTACCGCTTTTTTTGCTAGTTGTTTTAGGGCCAAACTGCCAAGACCTTGACCACGGTGTTCTGGGGCAATATAAATGTCTTCTAGGTAAAGACCTCGTTTGGCTTTAAAAGTCGAGTAGTTATGGAACCAAAAAATATAAGCGACCAGATGGTTGGGTTGGTCTTTTGGGGTAATGACTAAAGCGTGCGCAGTAGGGTTTGGTGTAAACAAACTAGCGTGTACGAGGGCTTCGGTGGCTTGAAACTGATCGAGTAATTGTTCGAACTCAGCCATGTCACGCATTAGGTTGATGATTTGGGGGATGTCTTCAGGGGTAGCGGCACGTAAAACATAGTTGCCAAAAACTTCGTTCACACTCAGACCTCGTTGTAAAATGGGTTAAGCCATATTTTAAAGGGAATTGCATGTCTTTAGTATCTATTCGTCATATTGCGGCAGCTAGCTTAGCTTTAGGGGCGGCCGCTGCCATCATCAGCCCGGCCTTTGCCCAACAAGGCACCGCCCACGGTGAGGTGCGTCGCATTGATACCGAGGCCGGAAAAATCACCTTAAAACACGGTAGTATCGATGCCCTGCAGTTACCTGCTATGACTTTGGTGTATCTAATTGAGGTGGATCTCTTAGAGGGGATTCAGCCTGGGGACAAGGTGAGATTTACGGCAGAGCGTAGAAACGACCAATACGTAGTAATAAAAATTAAGAAATAACAGCGCATTGATGGCAACCATGGGGCGATGTAATCGTTCCGTTGCGCGCTGAACCGCTCATACAAAAATACCCCTGCCACTTTTACTGTGGGCAGAGGTATTTTTCACTGGTAGGAGTAGTATGGCCCCGATCTGTGTCCCTTGCGACCGGAGGCCTTTCTACCGTGTTTTTACAAGACGTAGCGGGCTAGGTCTTGGCTGGCTGCTGTTTCTTCGAGCTTGTCATTCACGTAACCTTCGTCAATGACTACGGACATCTCGCCTTTGGAGCCGGCCTCATAAGACAGGTCTTCGAGTAGTTTTTCCATGACGGTGTACAGGCGACGTGCCCCAATGTTTTCTGTGCGTTCGTTCACCTCAAAGGCTAGCTCAGCCAGACGACGGATCCCGTCATCACGGAAGTCTAGATTCACCTCTTCGGTAGCCATCAGCGCTTTATATTGCTTGGTTAATGACGCATCGGTGTCATTGAGAATTTGCACAAAGTCATTGGCCGTGAGGGAGTCTAGCTCTACGCGTATAGGGAAGCGACCCTGAAGCTCAGGGATTAAATCGGAGGGGCGTGACAAGTGGAAAGCACCAGAGGCAATAAATAAAATGTGATCGGTGCGTACCACGCCGTATTTGGTATTAACGGTGGTGCCTTCGACCAAAGGTAGCAAGTCACGTTGGACGCCTTGGCGTGACACCTCACCACTAGAGTTGCCTTCGCGTGCGGTGATTTTGTCGATTTCATCTAAGAACACAATGCCGTTTTGTTCGGCATTACGTACGGCTGCAGTACGTAGCTCTTCTTCGTTAACGCGTTTGGCGGCTTCTTCTTCAACTAAGAGTTTGTAGGCCTCTTTGACCTTCATTTTTTTGCTCTTGGTTTTGTCTTGACCTAGACCTGCAAACATATTGCGTAGCTGCTCGGTCATCTCTTCCATACCGGGAGGCGCCATGATTTCCATCTGAGGCATGACTTGAGCGAGTTCAATATCAATTTCTGTCTCGTCTAGGCTGCCTTCACGTAAACGTTTACGGAACGTTTGACGCGTGTTGTTTTCTTCACGCTCAGGCTCACCAGCGGCATTGCGTGCCGGAGGCAACAACACATCGAGGATACGGTCTTCGGCGGCATCTTCTGCTTGGTTGCGTACACGACGCATTTCAATTTCGCGGGTTTGTTTGACTGACGCATCCACCAAGTCGCGAATGATGGTTTCTACATCACGCCCCACATAACCGACTTCAGTAAATTTAGTGGCTTCTATTTTGATAAACGGTGCATTGGCTAGCTTAGCCAGACGACGAGCGATTTCTGTTTTACCTACGCCGGTAGGTCCGATCATCAAGATGTTTTTGGGCACAATTTCAGTGCGTAAGGGCTCTGCGACCTGTTGACGACGCCAGCGATTGCGTAAGGCGACAGCGACAGAGCGTTTGGCCTTGTTTTGACCAACAATGTTTTTGTCTAACTCGGAGACGATTTCAGCGGGAGTCATAGTAGTTGCTGACATAGAGACGACCTAACACTAAGTAATTATAAAGTTTCGATGACGTGATTTTGGTTTGTGTAAATACACAAGTCACCAGCGATTTCTAGCGATTTTTTAACGATTTCTGCCGGGCCTAAATCGGTATTATGCAATAGCGCTAGTCCTGCCGATTGGGCGTAGGAACCGCCAGAGCCTATAGCGGCTAGACCGTGCTCAGGTTCTAAAACGTCACCGTTACCTGTCAAGATAAGAGTGTGCTCTTTGTCAGCCACAATTAACATGGCTTCTAGACGACGTAAAACACGGTCAGTGCGCCAGTCACGAGTGAGTTCTACCGCTGCGCGCATGAGGTGACCATGGTGTTTTTCTAATTTAGCCTCGAAGCGCTCTTGTAGAGTAAACGCATCGGCGGTAGCGCCAGCAAAACCGGCTAGCACTTGATCGCGGTAAAGACGACGAATCTTGCGAGCCGTACCTTTAACGACCACGTTGCCTAGGGTAACTTGTCCATCGCCGCCGATGGCGACTTCGTTGCCGCGACGTACGGCAATAATAGTAGTGGCGTGATATTGTTCCATTGTGATCCTTTGCGTTGTGTTTTCTATAGGTGGGGGCAGGGGTTTTAAATTCAAGTGACCCAAAGCAGAAAGCCACTCGAGGAGTGGCTTTCAGATGGCAAAGCGAGAGGCTGAAGTTAGGCTCTAGTCACCATACAGTTTTTGACGTTTTTCGCGACGCTCTTGGGCCTCTAGGGATAGATTAGCCGTGGGGCGCGCGAGTAAACGTTGCAAACCAATGGGTTCGCCGGTTTCTTCGCACCAGCCGTATTCACCGCTGTCTATAAGAGTTAAAGATTGCTGTACCTTTTTGAGGAGCTTACGTTCACGGTCACGTGTGCGTAATTCTAAGGCGTGCTCTTCCTCGATGGTAGCGCGGTCAGCAGGGTCAGGCACGAACTGGGTCTCGCGTAAATTTTCGGTAGTCGCACCGGCATTGGCAAGAATTTCTTGCTCAAGCTCGCGTAAGCGATTTTTGAAAAATGCCAACTGTTGACTATTCATATAGTCGGATTCGGGCATTGCTAAGAGTTCGTCCACTGTTAATAGTCGATCTGGGTTTGTACTGACATTGCTTGCCATGATAGTTCCCTTTTTATCATCGTGGAGCCAACGCTCCTGCCTATGTTAAGCCTTGAAAGTTTAGGCTAAAAACAAAGATTAAACTAGACACTGCTCTAAACCTTGCATAAAGACTTCTTTAGGCAGGTTGTTACCAATAAAGACGAGCTTGGTCTCAGGTTTCTCTTTGCCTAGCCACGGTTTGCCGGGCTCGGCTCCCATCATCATATGTACCCCCTGAAAAAGCATACGACGATTTGCTCCTTTCAGGTAGATAATTCCTTTGTAACGTAATAAGTCAGGGCCGTAAATTTGCACCACACCACCTAAAAAATCTTCGAGGCGATCGGGGTCAAATGGGCGGCGGGACTTAAATACAAAAGCACTGACATTGTCCTGATGCGGGGCGTGATTGTGATGGTCGTGGTCACAATGTTCATCGCAGTCATGATCATGATCGTGGTCATGTTTATGAGAGTGATCGTGATCATCCGCTGCTAAAAACTCGGGATCAATGTCTAATACTGCGTTTAAGTTGAAACCGCTAATATCTAAAATTTCTTTTAGATCGGTCTCGCCAAAATGCACAGCCGTGATAGTAGCACGAGGGTTAATACGAAGGATGCGCTGACGCAAGCGTTCGAACTCTTCTTCGGTTACTAAATCTTTTTTAGAGATCAAAATTCTATCAGCAAAACCAATTTGTTTTTGCGATTCGTCTTGCTTGTCTAAGGTGTCCATGCCGTGTTTCGCATCTACCACGGTAATAACGGCATCTAAGCGATAGTATTCTGCGATCTGATCATCCATGAAAAAGGTTTGGCAAACTGGGCCTGGGTTAGCCATGCCGGTGGTTTCAATGATGATCCGCTCAAAAGAAAGCTCACCGTTTTCACGTTTAACACGTAAATCATTCAGCGTGCGCATGAGGTCGCCACGTACGGTACAGCAGATGCAGCCGTTACTGAGCTCAATGATCTCTTCGTCTTGCTCTTGGACAAGCAGCTCGTTGTCTATGTTTTCAGGGCCAAATTCATTTTCAATAACCGCAATACGCCGTCCGTGATACTCGGACAAAATACGTTTGAGTAATGTGGTTTTGCCTGCTCCTAAAAAGCCAGTTAAAACAGTGACGGGCACCATTTTGTCGAGAGCAATGGTCATGGTTAGGCCTCTATGTGAGAAATTGATGCGATTACAGCACAGCAGAGGCTGAAGCGCAAATAACAAAAATGTGTCTATCTATATGGGGGTTATTTTGTACAACTCAAGCACAGGGCGCGTAATTCAGTTTCAGGGCTTGATAAAGCAAAACCGGCTTGCACAATGCACTCTGTAATTTGTTGGCTTAAAAGAGGGGCTCGTAGCTCGGCAACGGCACCACACTCAGTACAAACCACTAGTAGATCATGTGGTTCTCCCGCCACATCTACGCAGGCGGTCCATGCATTAATTGCATCTAAACGATGGATGAGACCTTCTTCGGTTAAAAAGTCCAAGGCACGGTACACCGTAGGAGGGGCCGCATTAGGCTGGATTTCTTTGACTAGGTCCAGTAGCTCGTAAGCTTTGAGCCCACGCTGAGCTTTAATAAGCAATTCTAAAACTTGCTTGCGTATAGGGGTAAGCCGCTTTTGTCGTTGTTTACACCGTTTTTCGGCGGTGGCTAATTGTTGTTCAACAGCTTGGGGGGTGAGTACATGAATAGGCATAAAGTCTAGATTGAATTAGCACCGTTATGTTATAACATACCAAAATTATATTTATTTAATAATTAGGAATGGTATGCGCAAAACAGCTCGTTCATATAGTGGCTCTGCTTTATTGTACTCAGCAGGGCAACGAGTTTTAGGAGCCGTAATAGTCATTCTGTTTATGTGGTTGCTAAGTGCGTGGGCTTTGGAGTGGTTATGAGTTCTACGCTAATTGAACTAGAACATTTAAGCCTAGGTTGGCGCGATAAAATTGCAGTACGAGATATTAGTGGCCAGTTTTTACAAGGTGGGCTGTATGCTTTGGTGGGGCCGAATGGTGCGGGCAAGTCGACCTTGTTAAAGGGGTTGATGGGTGAAATAACCCCCTTGCAGGGGCAGATTCACTTGCATATTAACCATGCTACCGATTTGGCCTTCCTACCACAACAAGCCGATATAGATCGCAGCTTTCCTATTAGTGTGTACGACCTAGTGGCCACAGGAGCGTGGTCACGCATTGGCTCGTGGGGGCGTGTAAATAAAACAGAACACGAGCGCATCCAACACGCGTTGCAAACGGTCGGTCTGGATGGGTTTGCTAAACGCAGTATTAATACCTTGTCGGGCGGCCAGTTTCAGCGGGCTTTATTTGCGCGTTTATTATTACAAGACGCTAGCTTAATTTTGCTGGATGAACCGTTTGCTGCCGTAGACACAGAAACCACACGAGATTTGTTGGCCTTGATTATGCAGTGGCACCAGCAAGGGCGCACCGTGATTGCGGTCTTGCATGAACTGGACATGGTACGACAGCATTTTCCTACCAGTGTGTTGTTAGGGGGGCAGTTGGTGGCTTGGGGGCCTAGTGAAACGGTGCTATCCGCTGAAAACCTGCATTTGGCACGCCATTTGTGTGCAGGAGACTACCTCTAATGTTCATGGAATGGTTTGTACAGCCCTTCATTGATTTTGGCTTTATGCGCCGCGCTTTAGCGGGTTCTTTTGCTTTGGCCGTAGCTGCTGGGCCTTTAGGTGTTTTTTTAATTTTGCGTCGCATGAGTTTGATGGGTGACGCGATGGCTCATGCTATTTTGCCTGGTGTGGCTGTTGGGTTTTTAACGGCGGGTTTGTCTTTAGGGGCGATGGCTTTAGGTGGCATGATCACGGGGCTGGTAGTGGCCTTGTTGGCGGGGGCGGTATCACGCATTACCCCTTTACGCGAGGACGCGAGCTTTGCGGCTTTTTACTTGGTGTCTTTAGGCCTAGGGGTGCTGTTGGTATCCATCCGTGGCACCAATATGGATTTGCTCCATGTGTTGTTTGGCACGGTATTAGGGCTAGATAATGCGTCGTTATTACTGGTCACCGGTACTTCGACTTTTGCTCTGTTGGTATTGGCCGCTATTTATAGGCCGTTGGTCATGGAGTGTTTGGATCCCTTGTTTTTACGAGCCCAAGGCAAACGGTCTGGCTGGGTACATGCTGTTTTTCTAGTCTTGTTAGTGATGACATTGGTGGCGGGCTTTCAGGTATTAGGGACGTTAATGGTGGTGGGTATTATGATGTTACCCGCCGCCTCAGCCCGGTTTTGGGTGCACTCCGCTAGCAATCAAATGATCTGTGCTGGTCTTTTAGGTGCTTTCACGTCGTATTTAGGGTTGTTGCTGTCATTTCATATGGATGTGCCAGCTTCGCCAGCTATTATTTTAATGGCGGGTTCGGTGTATTTTATTTCCATATTTTTTGGTCATCAAGGTGGCATTCTACAAACGATGAAGCAGTCTGCTTCTAGACGCCAACGTATAGCTCAAGGGGAAAAAAATGAGAAAAAATCTGGCTAAATCAGCCGTTGTCGGTGTGTTGAGTTTTGCTTTTGGAAGCTCACTGTTGGCCGCAGCGCCGTTAAAGGTAGTCAGTAGCTTTTCCATTTTGGCTGACATGGTGGAGCAAGTTGGCGGCGACAAGGTGGAGTCATTAGTTATTGTTGGGCCTGAAGGCGATGCCCATAGTTTTGAGCCGCGCCCTAGTGACTCCAAAACCTTACAAAATGCGGACCTGTTGATTATTAATGGGGCGCAGTTTGAGGAATGGCTGCCCAGACTGGTGGCTTCTGCTGGCTACAAAGGAAAGGTCATAGAGGCGATAGAAGGCGTGCCTTTACGAGCATATGAAGAAGAAGGGGAGCACAGCCATGCAAAAGAGTCTCACTCAGAAGACGGGCATCATCATCACGAGCATCATCATGGTGAGTACGATCCGCATGCTTGGCAAAGCTTGGCCTATGCGCAAAAGTATGTAGCGAACATTCAGCAAGCTTTAGCAGACGCCGATCCTGACAACACGGCTTATTACACGCAACGAGCTGCTGCCTACGCAGATCAACTGACCACCTTGCAAGCCAACATGCAGGAGGCATTTGCTCAGTTGTCCGCCAATCAGCGGACGGTGGTGACCTCTCATGATGCTTTTGCTTATTTGGGCCAAGATTACGATATTGAGTTTTTGCCTTTGCTCGGGGCTTCGAGTCAGGCTGAGCCTTCAGCTAAAGAGCTAGCGGGTTTGATTGAGTTTATGCGTGATAATCAGGTGAAGGCTGTCTTTGTGGAAAACACCTCCAGTCCTAAATTATTAGAACAAATTGCGCGGGAAACGGGCGCTAAAGTGGGCGAGGTCCTGTATTCTGACTCCTTAGCCAAGGCGCCGCACCCAGCAGACAGCTATTTGGGTTTAATGCAGTGGAACACTGAAGCCTTATTAAAGGCGTTGCAAGATTAGCTGTCTTTGCTTTTGTTATGACGAGGATGGGCCTGTAAAAACTGTACCAGCTGTTCGGGGTTTAGCTGTTTTAAGCTGGTCGTGGACTCTGGGACGGCGTGGCCCATTAGTTGTTGCACGCCTTGGAGGTCATTGGACGACTCTAACAAGTGGTTGGCAAAACTATTACGTAAACGGTGGGGAAAGACGCGCAGGTCTAAGCCGACTTTTTTGGCCCGTAGCTCAAGTTGTTTTTGGATGACTCGCGCACTGATACGTTGGCCTCTAACGCCTAAAAATACCGCAGAAAAACTATCTAGATCTTGTTCGGGGTCTTGTAGTAGCGCGTCGGGTAACAGTTGTGGCCGTAGTTGGGTCCAGTGCTCTAAGGCAGCCAGCGCTTTACTGCCTATAGGCACAGAGCGTTGGCGTTCTTGTTTGGTTGCAATTTGTACCTCTTGTTCGGCCCAGTCTACCCACGCTTTGGATTCGTAACTGGAGGCTTTGATGGGCTCTAGGTCTAAGGCGATGATTTCAGCCAGTCGTAATCCACTGGAATACAACAGTTCGAAAATGGCTTGATCCCTAATGTCTACCGCTGTGCTTTCTGACAGAGGCGGGGCGCAGTCTAGCAGCTGTTGGATATGCGCCAAAGACAGGATTTGAGGGTCGGGAAAATTCCCTTTTGGCGCCTTAACCCCCAAACAAGGGTTATGCCCTGTTTGATACTCTGCACTTAACCAATTAAAAAAATTACGCCAGGCAGAAAGCATACGCGCTAGGCTACGAGGCTTTAAGCCTTTGGCGTGTAGTTCTTCGAGGGCAAATTGTAAATGGTTCCGTTCATAGCGCAATGGGCTCTTTACGGCATAATGGGTAATTAGGTGTTTAAGGTCGCGAGCATAAGCCTCAAGCGTATCGTGAGCAGCCCCTTGCTGGTGCAAGTGTTGCAGCCAATCGTGTAAGGCTTGTTCTGTACTAGGCGATTTCTTGGGTGTGTTCATGGAAACGTGCCAAGGCGGCCACAAAGACTTGGGCCATAATTTGTAAAAACTCTGTGCCGGTGCCCTCAGTAAAACGCTGAGCTTTGTCAGAGCCTAAGGCCAGAGCGCCTATGCAACGAGTTTGATCCGGTTCGAATAAGGGAATAATGGCCACCGAAGCCAAGGCTTGTTCAAACCAAGACGAGATGGCATGCTGGGCCAGAGGTCCGGTATAGGGAGTTTGCAGTTGTTCTACGGCGTGACGCGAGGCCTCGGAGTAGCTGAACGAGCTAAAAGGAGAGCGGTGCCCCCAAAGGCGTAGTTGGACTTCTTGTAAACCATATTGGGTTTGCAAGCGCTGGCTGGCAAAGATAGGAAACAGTGTGGCTGAACCTTGGTAGGCCAGCAGTTCCGTGGCCCAGCGCCAGATGGCTTGTTGGATTAACTCATTCTCACGTGCATGGTTTAAAAACTGCTGTAACTGTTGCTCTAGCTGCTGATTGTGTTGACGCAAATAAAAGGTTTGCCGTTCGGCTAAAGACAGTACTTTGTTAGAGCGAGGGTGTGGCAGTTTCAACGAGAGCAAGAGGGATTCATGCTCTAGAAAAAAATGCGGGTTGTGGCTTAGAAAATCAGCAACGGCTTCGGCAGTTAAGACGGTTTGGCTCATAAGTCATCCTAGCAAACACTCTATGAGGAAAAAGTCGGCGGAATCGCTGGGGCTTCCGGCGGAATCTTATAACGGTTGTAGCTCCAAAGGTACTGACTGGGAAAGCGTTGAATTAAATGCTCCATGGCCTCGTTAATGGCAAACACCATATTATCTATGGTGGGCTCTGCGGGCAACTCAAGACGCATATAGTGTATGCGCCACCCTTGGCCTTTGGGAAGGCGCTCGCCTGCGGTTAAGACGACGGGTACGTTAGCTTGCAAGGCCAGTTTGGCCGCCAAGGTCATGGTGTAGGCCGGTTTGCCAAAAAAAGGTGCCCAAATGCCATCGCCGCTGCTAGGAACCTGATCAGGTAGCATGCCTATGGCTTCGTTACGTCTTAATGCTTTTAAAAACTCACGGATGCCTCGTACAGAGGCTGGCACCGCATTTAGGCCTGGCATATTGCGTGACACCCGCATGGCCGGCTCTATAAAGCCTTGGCGTGGTGGTCTAAACATAACAGTAATAGGCCCGTGTTTTATTAACGCTCTGGCAGTGATCTCAAAACAGCCTAAGTGCGGTGTCAGATACAGAATGCCTTTTTGTTCGGCTAAAGCGGCCTTAACCACGGCTTCGTCGTCGGATTCACATAAGGCCAAACAGGCGGTGGGTTCTAGCCAAACTTTGGGTGTTTCCAGAATCATGGCCCCGGTTTCTGCGGCGGCCTGACGCGCAAACTTGGTCTGCGGGTAACCGGCTTGTGTGGCATTGGTGCGAATCCGGTCGCGATAGCGTCCAGGTAGTAAATAAACCACGATGCCTAAGCAGCGCCCTATGGCATGCAGCCACCGTAAGGGTAACTTTGCAAGTATTTTTAGGAAAAACAAAAACATAATACGAGGCAATAACAATCAATAAATAACAATATAGTATGAATCTTGGGTAAATTTGCTTAAAATGGGGGAATCGCTGAGTTAAACCGACAACTTGCGGAGCGATATTCTCTAAAGAGACCCAGTACTTCCCGCTAAAGCGTCGCGCCCTGATATGTCTTTTAGGCTTTCTTTCGTGGTGCAACGCCATTGTTTTAATTGAAACCTACAGGATATAACACTGTGGCACATAACGATTTTTTATTTACTTCAGAATCTGTCTCCGAAGGTCATCCTGATAAAGTCGCCGATCAAATCTCTGATGCGGTGTTGGATGCCATTTTTGAACAAGACCCCAATGCTCGTGTAGCGGCTGAGACGCTATGTAATACCGGTTTGGTTGTATTGGCCGGTGAAATCACGACTACCGCTAATGTGAACTACATTGACGTAGCTCGCGAGACACTGAAGCGTATTGGCTATGATAACGCTGATTACGGTATTGATTACAAAAGCTGCGCTGTTTTGGTGGCCTACGACAAGCAATCACCGGATATCGCTCAGGGCGTAGACCGTAGCCCCGAAGAGTTGATGAACCAGGGGGCAGGCGACCAAGGGCTGATGTTTGGTTTTGCGTGTGACGAAACCCCAGACCTCATGCCCGCACCTATTTGGTATTCCCATCGTTTAATGCAACGCCAAAGCGAATTGCGTAAAGACGGTCGTCTGCCTTGGTTGCGTCCCGATGCCAAAGCGCAAGTCACATTCCGCTATATCGATGGTCGTCCTACCGAAGTCGATACCGTAGTGGTGTCTACGCAGCATGACCCTGATCTGTCTCAGGAAACCATTCGCGAAGCCGTCATTGAAGACATTATTCGTCCTACTTTTGCCGAGGGCTTGTTGACTGAAAACACCCGCTTTTTGGTGAACCCTACTGGCAAATTTGTCATTGGAGGCCCGAACGGTGATTGTGGCTTAACCGGTCGTAAGATCATTGTAGATACTTACGGTGGTGCATGCTCGCATGGTGGTGGTGCTTTCTCTGGTAAAGACCCCTCAAAAGTAGACCGTTCTGCCGCCTATGCCGCACGTTATGTGGCTAAAAATATTGTGGCAGCGGGTTTGGCACGTCAATGTGAAGTGCAAGTTAGCTATGCGATTGGTGTGGCTGAGCCCATCAATATTACGGTGTATACAAATGGCACGGGCATTATTCCCGATGATCAAATTGCCCTGTTAGTCCGTGAGCATTTTGATTTGCGCCCACGTGGTATTGTGCAAATGCTCGATTTGTTGCGTCCTATTTACCTAAAGACCGCAGCGTATGGCCACTTTGGACGTAGCGAGCCCGAGTTCACTTGGGAAGCCACTGACAAAGCCGCAGCGCTTAGAGCGGCGATTTAACTGATAAGCCATAGACCCACAAACCATGCCAATGGTATGATAGGCATGGTTTTCTCATCCTAATGAGAACGACGCGATAGCGTCACAGATTCTGATTTAAGATTTAAACCCATCTGAGGAGCGTTGCGACTTTGTTGATGACTCATCATCCAAAGCCAGGCTCAGATTGGGAACGTTGCTCAGGCAGTATTTAGAACAACGACGCTCACCTACCTTTTTATACAGGGTTGGTGAGCTTTTTTTTGCTCCGACCCTTTACTACGGATTTTCCGGAGCTATTATGTCTACCTTTACCGATTATAAAATTGCTGATCTCAGTTTGGCTGAGTGGGGTCATCGCGAGATTGCGATTGCTGAAACTGAAATGCCAGGCTTAATGGCCACACGTGAAGAATACGCGGTTGCACAACCTTTAAAAGGTGCGCGTATTGCGGGTAGTTTGCACATGACTATTCAAACGGCGGTGTTGATTGAGACACTAGTCGCTTTAGGGGCCGAAGTTCGTTGGGCTTCTTGTAATATTTACTCCACTCAAGATCATGCTGCCGCCGCTATTGCAGCACAGAACATCCCTGTGTTTGCGATCAAAGGCGAAAGCTTGGAAGACTATTGGGAATACTGCCACGAGATTTTCAACTGGCCTGGCGAACAAGCCAACATGATCTTAGACGATGGCGGCGATGCCACCGTGCTATTGCATTTAGGTGCCAAGGCTGAAAAAAATCTGTCCGTATTAGATAATCCATCTAGTGAAGAGGAAACGGTTCTTTTTGCTAGCATTCGCGCCAAACTCCAACAAGACGCCACTTGGTACTCCACTCGTTTGGCTCAAATCCAAGGGGTAACCGAAGAAACCACCACTGGTGTGCAGCGTCTTTACCAAATGGCGAAAAACGGAGAGCTCGCTTTCCCTGCCATTAATGTTAACGATTCCGTTACCAAGTCTAAATTTGATAATCTTTATGGTTGCCGCGAGTCATTAGTAGACGGCATTAAGCGTGCTACGGACGTGATGGTTGCCGGTAAGATCGCTGTGGTATGTGGTTTTGGTGACGTGGGTAAAGGCTGCGCCCAAGCCTTACAAGCTTTGCGTGCCCAAGTTTGGGTTACAGAAATTGATCCCATTTGTGCTTTACAGGCGTCAATGGAAGGCTACCGTGTCGTCACTATGGAAGAGGCCGCTGATAAAGCCGATATCTTTGTGACTGCCACCGGTAACTACCACGTCATTACTCGTGATCACATGGAGCGCATGAAAGACCAAGCCATCGTATGTAATATTGGTCACTTTGATAATGAAATTGATGTGGCTGCTTTGTCTGATTTAGAGTGGGAAGAAGTCAAACCTCAGGTGGATCACGTGATTTTCCCTGATGGTAAGCGTATTATTTTGTTAGCCAAAGGTCGCTTGGTAAACCTAGGTTGTGCTACGGGTCACCCATCTTTTGTGATGTCGGCTTCATTTACTAACCAAACAATTGCCCAAATTGAGCTTTTCACTCAAGGTGATCGTTATGAAGGTGGTAAGGTATATGTGTTGCCTAAACACTTAGATGAAAAAGTGGCATTTTTACACTTGTCAAAATTGGGTGTAAATCTAACCACATTGACTGAAAAGCAGGCCCAGTACATTAATGTGCCTCAAACGGGTCCTTTTAAAGTCGATCATTACCGTTACTAAGAGCTATTTAGGCACCAGAGTGGTGCCTATTTTTTCAGGAGCGTTATCATGACATTACTATTAGTTTGGATTTTAAACGCTGTTGCTTTATTGGTAGTGGCCTATATTTTGCCTGGCATCCAAGTCGCTAGTTTTGCTTCCGCTTTGGGTGCTGCGGTCGTTTTAGGTTTGCTAAATATGCTGGTAAAACCAGTATTGCAATTGCTGACTTTGCCGCTAACCATAGTGACTTTGGGTTTGTTCCTCTTGGTCGTTAACGCTCTGGTGTTTTGGCTTGCTGGTTCTATATTAAAAGGCTTTCAAGTCACCGGGTTCTGGTGGGCTTTTATCGGGGCCATTGTGTACAGTATTGTGACCAGTCTACTTTCTAACCTTATTCCTAACTAAAAACTAATGAGTGCTAAAGCGATTATAAGCGCGGAGTTTTTTCCTCCGCGCGATATTGCTGCGCAAGAAAAGCTCGTGCGTTCAGCAAAAACATTAAGT
Source organism: uncultured Paenalcaligenes sp. (assembly GCA_947632305.1). GTDB lineage: Bacteria > Pseudomonadota > Gammaproteobacteria > Burkholderiales > Burkholderiaceae_B > Paenalcaligenes. The sequence continues at coordinate 20,349 of CANROS010000002.1, forward strand.
GAGCTTAATTTAAGTTATGTCAGCATGACTTTTGGAGCGGGTGGATCGACTCGTTCTGGTACGGCCGATGCCGTCAGTTTGCTACAAAATCTGGGCTTTGATGTGGCGCCCCATTTGTCTTGTATTGGTGCGAGCAAGGCAGATATAGCTGAAATTCTAGATGATTACAAAGCCAAAGATATCAAGCGTATCGTGGCTTTACGTGGTGATTTGCCTTCAGGGATGGGTGTGCTCGAAGGCGAGATGCGTTATGCCAGCGATTTGGTAGGCTTTATTCGTGAACACAGCGGAGATTGGTTTCAGGTCGAAGTCGCCGCCTATCCTGAAATGCATCCGCAGGCCACCTCATTTGAAGACGACATCAAGCATTTTGTGCACAAAGCACAACAAGGCGCAGATGGGGCCATTACGCAGTATTTTTATAGTGCGGATGCCTATTTCTATTTTGTAGAGCAAGTCCGTAAAGCTGGCATAGAAATTCCTATCATCCCAGGGATTATGCCGATTACGAACTCTTCGCAGTTGCTACGTTTTTCGAATATGTGTGGTGCCGAAGTGCCGCGTTGGGTCAGAAATCGTTTGATGGATTTTGGTGATGACCGAGCAGCTATTCGTGATTTTGGTGCAGACGTGGTGACAAAGCTTTGTCAGGATTTACTTGATGGTGGCGCACCCGGTTTGCATTTTTATACGCTAAATGGGGCGGATGCCACCATGAAGTTAGTCAATCGCTTGTCTTTGTAAAACTTGCTTTTGTCTACACAGGGGCTGGCTTTGGCCAGCCCCTGTCTGTTAGAACGGCATCCAGCGGGACATCGTGGGCTGCGGGTACGTAGTCGCTTTGTGACAGGTCGCCTACTGCCCAACCTAAACCAATACTAGTAAAAGAATGTTGACGTGTTGTTAAGTCGGCTAAAGTGCGGTCATAATATCCTTTGCCATAGCCTAAACGGTCACCCTGTCGGGTAAATCCCAGCGTAGGAACCAAGATGATCTCAGGGTCAGGCGCCACTTCAGCCGTGTCTGGCTCTAAGACGCCAAAGGCGGCTTGCTTCATGGCCTGCTCTGGGTACCAGGGCTTAAATACCAATGGGGCATCAGCACTAACCATACAAGGTAGGCTGATATGAATATTTTCTTCATCGGACCATTGGCTTAGCAGGGGGCGTAAATCAGGTTCATTGGCCAGAGCCCAATAGGCGGCAATATGTAAAGGTTGGGCCGGATCAGAGCGTTGTTGGCGGTATTGATTCAGCCAAGTAAATAAGCGGCCTCGCATCAATAAAGCACCACGACTCATGCCACGAGAGTCTTGTTGAGCGCGTAAGTTGAGTAAATTTTGGCGTAGGTCGTTATAGTCAGTCATAGTGCGTAATTTAAAAAGGGCTAGTCCATGTTCTTACAGCTAAGGTATCAGAAAAATAGCATCGAAGGCAGTGCCGTGCGGTCAAATCGTTTTTTAGTAAGCATGGGGTTGTTAGGTAGCGTGTTTTTAATGGGTTGCGCAGGGGCAACTAAAGCGCCTCAGGCCAATAGTGCCGAGCCATCACAACAACTAGCGGCCTTGGCTCCTACTTATGCAGCACCGCCGCCGGCGGTACGCTGGGAAGCCTTACCCCAAGTGCCGGCGTCTGCTCGTAGCGCTGTGGTGGATGCACGGGCAGCGGTGCAAGCAAAAAATTGGCGCCGTGTGGGCGAGCTGGTCCAGCCAGCGAAATCTGATTTGGTTTTGGGTGCTTATCCGGCGTATTGGCATTTGCGCCAACAGGTGCACGATACCACCAAACCCATTCCTTCTGATCAGCTGTGGCAGTTTTTGCGTGAGTACGATGACGAGTATTTAGCCGAACGTCTCAAAGGGGACTGGGCAATTGCGGCGGTACGAGCCGGCGACTTTAATTTAATTAATCAGTTGGCGCCTAAAGACCTAGGCAACTCCCAAGTCCGTTGTGCCGTGGCTTATGGTCGCCACATGACGCAGCAGTCCTTGGATACGGCGCGGGTGTTAGCGCAGTTTGTGCCTGGTGCCACGTGTTGGAGCCTCTTGGATCAGCTCTGGGCTGATAAAGCCGTGGGCTTTAATGAAGTGCGTGATTTAGTGCGCTCGGCGCTAGAGCAAGGTAAAAACAACGAGGCCAGACGCTATGCGGCCATTGCCTTTGATGGCAAGCAAATGCAAGACTACACGGCGCTAATGGAAGCGCCCCGTACTTGGTTAGCCAAACAAAATCAGCTTCAAGGTCAAGCCCATACCGAATTGGTCACGTTGGCACTCTCTCGGTTAGCCCGCGATAACGATAGAGCTGCTCAGGCCCGTTATATTGAGCAAAACTGGGCAGCTAAGCTCTCCGAGCCTCAGCTTGATTGGGTATGGGGGCAGTTTGGGCTGATCCCAGCGTTACGAGTAGAAAACGATGCGGCTCGTTGGTATAGATTATCGGGTAACACGCCTAAAACGGACTACAACCATGCATGGGAAGTGCGTGCCGAGTTGCGCCAATACCCCATTGATTGGCCCTACGTAGAGCAAGCCATTGATAAAATGTCGGCCACTCAAGCCGCCGAACCGGTTTGGGTGTATTGGAAAGCCAGAGCCCTAGAGGCCCAAGGTCAAACGGCGGCAGCGCAAGCCGCTTACGAGTCCATCGCAGGGGATCTGAATTTTTACGGGCAGTTAGCTAACGAGGAGTTAAACCGCACCATTCCTTTGCCTGTGGCTCCTACCACTATTACTGCAGCAGAAAAGCACGATGTGGCTACCCGCCCCGGATTATTACGAGCATTAGAGCTATTTAAATTGGGTTGGCGTTCCGAGGCCACCGTAGAGTGGGGCTTTGCCTTGCGTGGTATGAATGACCGTCAGTTACGCGCTGCTGCCGAGCTAGCTCGTGAAAATCAAGTCTATGATAGGGTAGTGAACACTTCGTTGTTGACCAAGCAGGAAGTTGATTTTGGCCAGCGTTTTGTTGCGCCCTTTGAAGGGGGCGTCACAGAAAAAGCGCGTTTGATAGGCTTGGATCCGGCGTGGGTGTATGGCTTAATTCGTCAAGAGTCCCGTTTTATGATGGATGCCCGTTCTGGGGTAGGGGCCTCGGGGTTAATGCAGTTGATGCCGGCGACGGCCAAGTGGACGGCAAATAAAATAGGGATGTCCGATTTCAAACCGGCGATGGTGAATGAGTTTGAAATCAATACCATTTTGGGCACGAACTATTTAAATATGGTGTTAGCGCAACTGGATGGCTCTGAGGTGTTGGCTTCAGCCGGTTATAACGCGGGACCAGGTCGTCCTATTAACTGGCGTTCGCGCTTACAAGGTCCAGTCGAGGGTGCCATATTTGCAGAAACGATTCCTTTTACGGAAACGCGTCTTTATGTGAAAAACGTGCTGTCTAATGCTACGTATTACTCCATGCTCTTTACGGGGCAACCCCAGTCTTTAAAGCAACGTTTGGGCACTATCTCTCCACAAAGCAGACGTAATACGGAGTTGCCTTAATGGAACTGAGCACACTGCAGCGCCAGGCCTTAATGGCTTTAGTGCAGCGCACCGATCCCTTGTTAGAGGGCTTGGATTGTTATGTGGTGGGGGGCGCTGTACGCGACACCTTGTTGCAGTTGCCGGTAGGCGATAGAGATTGGGTGGTTGTGGGGGCCACCCCCGAGCAATTAGCACAACGCGGTTTTATTCCGGTGGGCGGCGACTTCCCGGTGTTTTTGCATCCCCGCACCAAAGAAGAATTTGCTTTAGCGCGCACCGAGCGTAAGTCAGGGCGTGGCTACAAAGGGTTTACCTTTTATACGGGGCAGGATGTCAGCCTTGCTGATGACTTGGTGCGACGTGATCTCACCATTAATGCCATGGCCTTAGATACATTGGGTCAGTTTCATGACCCTTTGCATGGCTATGCTGATATTCAACAGCGCTGTTTACGTCATGTGGGGCAGGCTTTTGCTGAAGACCCCGTACGGCTGTTACGGCTGGCACGCTTTGCCGCACGGTTTAGCGATTTTACTATTGCCCCCGAGACGCTCGACTTGGCTCAGCATTTGGTGGCGAGTGGCGAGGTCGATGCCTTGGTGCCAGAGCGTGTCTGGCAAGAACTGCACAAAGGGCTGCAAACCGGTGCGCCTGTGCGTATGGTGCAGGTGCTGGCGCAGTGTGGGGCTTTGTCTAGGGTTTTGCCGGGCTTGGTGTGGAACGAAGCCGCGACTCAGGCGTTAACCTGTGCAGTGCAGCGTCAGTTAGACTTAGCCCAGCGTTTTGCGTTGTTATGTATACAAAGCCCAAATCCTGAACAGTTGGCGGATCACATTCGAGCCCCTAGTGCTTTTAAAGATTTAGCGCGGTTACTGCCCCTCTTTTTAAAGAGCGCTGCCGGGCCTTTAAACGCGGTAACGGTAGCCAATACGCTGCAAAGGTTGGATAGTCTACGCAAGCCGGAGCGTTTTGCTTTGGTAGTGCAGGCGGCTCAATGCGTAGTACCCACTGATTTAACGCCGTGGTTGCAGGCGGCGCAGTGCTTTGCTTCAGTGGATGCCGGAGTCATCGCTCAAGCCCATCAGGGCCAGCCTAAATCTATCCCTGAGGTCATATGGGCAGCTCGACTAGATGCTTTGTCTGCTATTTTCTAAGCTGAGAAAAAGCAATAATACAACTGATGACCACGGCACCCCCAATAAGCTGAATGAGGCTGAGTTGTTGCCCTAAGATGAGCCAGCCTAAGGTTAAAGAAGCTACCGGTTCTATGTTGATTGCAGTGGCATTCTGGGCTAGGTTTAAACGTGGTGCCAGCATGAAAAGCAGGGTAAAAGCAAACGCATATAAACTGCTGAGTAAAATCAAAGACACATAGCCCGTGCTCGTCTCAGGTAGGGTTAGACCGCCAGGAAATATATCCGCGCTACCCGCCACCAAGGTAACAATCAACACGGTGATCATGGTGTAAAAACTGCGAGCGCTTCCTTTGGCATTAGACAGTTTGTGTTCAGTCACCCACATGCCTAACGAGAAAGCAAACGCCGCAAGTAATGCGCTGCCAATCCCTACTACCCAGAGTTGAATATTCGTTTGGTCACTTTGGATTAAGGCCGGAATATCTAGCGCAAGCAGCAAACCAAATAAAGTGAGCGCCATGAGCGAAGCCCTGACCTTGGTTGGCGGTTTGCCTCCCAAAAGCCAAGAAAGCAACGCCATTTGGATGGGGAAGGTATTAGCCGCTAATAGCGCTATACCGACGGGGATACGTGAGACAGCCGAGTAAATGCAGATGCTTTGGATCGCAATCAGCAGACCCAGCAGCAGTTGCCACGGCGCCTGCTGCCAGCTCATTTTTAGGCTTTGTTTATAGACAATAGCCAAAATAGATAACAGCGCTAAGGTGGCAAAAGAGCGCACCAAAATGGCGGTGAGTAAACCCGTGCCATTATCAAAACTGATGCGGGCAGAAATGTGCGCGCTTGCAAAAACCACCCCCACCCCCAGTAAAGTTAGGATGGAAATATGGCGAGCAAAGGGTTGTGGGACGGAGGGACTCATAAGCGCCTTAGAGAAAATCGCGTCGATCACGCATCATAAAACCCAACAAAGGGGTGGGGATATTTTTACCTAGCGCTAGCACTTTAAATAATTCGCCCATTTCGGCTTCGGATAAAAGCGTTTGTACGGCCTGTACTTGTTGGGTCCAGCGTTGTAGGTGTTTGGGGTTGGACCTATCAATGAGGTCATGGAGCACGTTTAAATCTTGGGTAATGCCACAATTCATTAAAAAGTGAGCTTGTGAGGTATAACCCATCACATCTAGATCTGCCGCTAAGGCGGCATCTGCTATGGCGGTAAAGTCCACATGGGCGGTGATGTCTTGGAAGCCAGGAAGGATCAGGGCTTCATCATGAGCAAAGTGCCTAAAGTGGCACATTAAGGTGCCCATATGACGTTGAACGTGATAGAACTCGTGCTGGGCAAAACCATAATCAATTAAGAGGGCAGCGCCTTGCTCTAACCACTGCCCCATCGCTTGAATCCAGCTCTCCGCTTGCAGGTTGATTTCTGAGCGATAGCCTGGAATCAAAGGTAAACGAGCGTCAGCCAGACTGGCCAACGCACCACTAGCGGGGCGGGCACTGAGCAGGAAGGGGCTGGGGGAGTGCTCGTTTTTATTTGGATTTAAACTCACCCCCAACTCTAAAACCTGTAGATCCGTATCACGCTGAACCAAATGAATGGGCATCGCATCCAAGACTTCGTTGGCGACTACGGCCCCTTTGAAGGCGGTGGGAAGTTGATCTAACCATTGCACCTGATCACCAAAGGCAGCCAAGCGCTCTTGCTGACGAGCACGTAGTGATGGAGATAGCTCTAGGATTAAGTAGCGTACTGAGCGTAGACCAGCCTGTTGCAAAGACGTAATAATGGCTTCAGCCAGTGCGCCTGAACCCGCGCCAAACTCCAACACCGTCTCTGAATCGGAGTGCTGCAAAATAGGCAAGATTTGTTTAGCTACGCTTTGACCAAATAGAGGGCTGAGTTCTGGTGCAGTGGTGAAGTCCCCGGCACGATGAAACTTGGTACTGCCCCCTGTGTAATAGCCGATCACTGGCGCATACAAAGCGGCTTGCATCCATTGGTCAAAAGGCAAAAAGTTATTGTGTTGTTGAATTAAAGCACCCAGAGTTTGGTGGTGCTGATCCAGTAGAGGCCAGAGCTCAGGTTCAAGTTGTGGCAGGCCGTGCGGATAGATAGGAGCAGATGGGACAAACATCATAAGTTATTTTTTTTATTTTTAGCTAGGCTTTGCAAAGCGCGCAGCATTCCAATTAAAAAACTAATTAAAATAGCGCTGATTAAAGCCGCTATGAAATTGCCAAAAAATACCCATAGAGGTAAGCAAAGTAAGGCGGCTAGGACTAGGGGTCTAGATAATAGTGCTTTCATATACAAAAAGAAGAATAAAACTATAGTACCTATAGTGCTTAGGTCAAGGGGGATTTAAGGCGTTGTTGTCCACAGATTGGAACGTAGAGGCCCACAGCGCGTTTAAACGGACACCCATTCGTCTATTAAAACACAGGGTGTGTCAACAATAAAATGTAAGACTCATAGGTGGGGCTAGAGCAAATCTGCTAGGATTACAATTAGCTTACAATTTCAAGTCGAGCTTTCAAATAGGCCGTTACAGCAAAATAAGCACATATTCGTGCATTTTATTCGCGTAAAGCGTCATAGCGGTCTATCATAATCATCTTTATTATGCTTTTTTGCTAGAGATAATCAAAATGCCACAATATCGTTCACGTACTTCTACTCATGGTCGCAATATGGCCGGTGCGCGCGCACTATGGCGTGCTACGGGCATGAAAGATGGGGATTTCAATAAACCCATTATTGCCGTTGTTAACTCTTTTACTCAGTTTGTCCCGGGGCATGTGCACCTAAAAGACATGGGGCAGTTGGTCGCTCGCCAAATCGAAGCGGCTGGTGGGGTAGCCAAAGAGTTCAACACCATTGCCGTGGATGATGGTATTGCCATGGGCCATGATGGCATGTTGTATTCCTTGCCATCGCGTGAACTGATTGCCGATTCAGTCGAGTACATGGTGAATGCACACTGTGCGGATGCCATGGTTTGTATCTCTAACTGTGACAAGATCACTCCCGGGATGCTTATGGCGGCGTTACGCATCAATATTCCCGTTGTATTTGTTTCAGGTGGTCCGATGGAAGCGGGCAAGGTGATCGCCAAAGACGGCAAGACCGTTATACGTAAATTGGATCTGGTGGACGCCATGATCCAGGCAGCCGATAGCACCGTCAGTGACGAAGAGGTTGCCGACATTGAACGTAGCGCATGCCCTACCTGTGGCTCCTGTTCGGGTATGTTTACTGCCAACTCCATGAACTGTTTAACCGAAGCCTTAGGCTTGGCGTTGCCTGGTAACGGTAGCTTAGTGGCTACGCATGCGCGCCGTCGTGGTTTGTTTGAAAATGCGGGCACATTGGCTGTTGAGCTTTGTAAACGTTATTACGAGCAAGACGATGCCTCCGTGTTACCGCGTAGTATTGCCAGTTTTGGGGCTTTTGAAAACGCCATGACACTTGATGTGGCTATGGGTGGTTCTACAAATACTGTGCTGCACTTATTGGCGGCGGCCCAAGAAGCCGGGGTGGATTTCACCATGGCCGATATTGACCGTATCTCGCGTCATGTGCCTTGTTTGTGTAAAGTCGCGCCCGCTACCGAGCTCTATCACATGGAAGACGTCCATCGTGCTGGCGGTATTATGGGTATTTTGGGCGAGCTAGGCCGTGCTAATTTATTAAATCTAGAGGCCGGCAATATCCATAGCGGCACCTTGGGCGAAGCCATTAACCGCTGGGACATCAAAGGTGATAATGCCAAAGCCGTGGATACCTTCTTCCGTGCGGCGCCGGGTGGTGTGCCCACTCAGGTAGCCTTTAGCCAAGACCGTTATTACGAAGACACCGATAGCGATCGTGAAAACGGTTGTATCCGTAACAAAGAGCATGCGTATTCCCAAGACGGTGGCTTAGCCGTGTTGTACGGTAATTTAGCCGTAAACGGTTGTATTGTGAAAACGGCAGGGGTGGATGACAGCATTTTGCAATTCACTGGCACCGCTCGTGTTTATGAAAGCCAAGAAAGCTCAGTGGCAGCCATTTTAGATGGCGAGGTCAAAGAGGGCGATGTGGTTATTATTCGCTACGAAGGCCCCAAAGGCGGTCCGGGCATGCAAGAAATGCTCTACCCTACCTCTTACTTGAAATCCATGGGTTTAGGCAGCAGTGCCGCCTTGTTCACTGATGGTCGCTTTTCTGGTGGTTCATCTGGTTTAGTGATTGGTCACGCTTCGCCCGAGGCGGCCGAGGGTGGCACCATCGCTTTGGTTGAAGACGGCGATACGATCGAAATCGATATTCCTAATCGTCGTATTCATTTGGCCGTGTCAGACGAAGAGCTCCAAGCCCGTCGTACTGCCATGGAAGCTAGAGGCGCTCAAGCATGGCAGCCTACCGAGGATCGTCCTCGTGTGGTTTCACAGGCTTTACGTGCTTATGCGGCTTTGGCGACGTCTGCGGACCGCGGTGCGGTGCGCGACCTAAGTCAAATCCTGCGCAAATAATCCACCCCTAGAGAGCTCAATGCCATGTTAACCCTCGCTCAAAAACAACGACAGCAAGACATTATTGCCGAATTAGGGGTCAAGCCCCAAATTGATCCTGCCCTAGAACTAGAGCAGCGTATTCAATTCATTAAAAACTATGTGCGCCGTAGTCGGGCGCGCAGCTTGGTGATTGGAATTAGTGGCGGTGTGGATTCGTTGGTGGTGGGTTGCATGGCACAATTGGCCTCTGAGCAGTTGCGTATGGAAGGGGTAGATGCGTCTTTTATTGCGTTGCGCTTACCCTATGGCATCCAAGCGGATGCGGCAGATGCTGCGGCAGCCGTACGTCATATTCAGCCAGATGTGTGTTTGGATTTAAACATTCAAGCCGCCACAGATGCCGCCATGGCGACTTTACAGCAAGCTGGCCAACGCTTTAAGTCCGAGTCTCAACTTGATTTCATCAAAGGGAATATTAAGGCGCGTCAACGCATGATTCAGTGTTATGCGGTGGCCGCGGCCGAAGCCGGCTTAGTCCTAGGTAGTGATCACGCCGCAGAGATTCTCATGGGTTTTTTTACTAAATATGGGGATGGCGCTGCTGATCTAATGCCTTTGGCAGGTTTAACCAAAACACAGGTACGCCAATTAGCCGAGCAATGTGATGCTCCCGATGCCTTGATTCACAAAGTCCCCACCGCAGATCTTGAGTCGCTTTCTCCTTTACAGCCTGACGAGGTGGCTTTTGGTGGCGTGACTTACGAGGAAATCGATGCGTTTTTAACTGGGCAAGATATTCCCGTTCATACGTTTGAAATCATTGAGCGTCACTATAGCTCTAGTGCTCATAAACGGCTTTTACCTGCTTCACCCCTAACTACCACTTTCTAGGCCGTTCTGCTATGCAGCCAGTTTTACCTCCTTTTTTAATTGCACGTTGGCTTTTATTACTTTTATTAATAGCAGGCTTATATTTTTTAAAAGGCTTTATTGTGCCTGTGCTGGGCGCTTTGATTATAGGTTTAGCAAGCTGGCCAGCTTATAAACGACTTTTACAGCAATTAAATGGTAGGTCCATACTGGCAGCCACCATCGCGATTTTGGTGGTCATAGGGGTCATTATTTTACCCTTATCCTTTGCATTAACCTTTGTCATCAAAGAAGCCAGCTCCTTTGTGATTTGGGCCTTAGCCGCTAATCGCCATGGTATGCCGGTGCCCAGTTGGATTTCTGAACTACCAGGCGTAGGGCCGCGCTTAAGTGAGTACTGGCAGTTTTATGTCGGTGAGCCGCATGCGTTGGGGGCCTTGGTGGAAATGGTAAGCGGCGAACATTTAGGCAATATTTACCGCATGGTGCTTAGTGCCACCGGGAATGTATTCCATTTGTTATTGTCACTTTTGTTTTTGCTGATCACGTTGTTCTTTATTTATAAAGATGGCGATAGGATCCTCGCGCAACTAGATATCGTAGGCGAGCGCATCCTTCCCTTACGCTGGCAGCGCTTTTCACGAGTTGTGCCTGCCACGGTAAACTCTACTGTTACCGGCATGACCTTGATTGCCATTGGCGAGGGCGTTGTGTTGGGGCTGGCCTACTGGGTTGCAGGTGTGCCTTCTCCAGCATTGCTAGGGGCGGTCACGGGCTTTATGGCTTTGATTCCAGGGGGGGCGCCGTTGTCGTTTACGTTGGTTTCCCTGTATTTAATGGGATCAGGGCAGGTTTTTGCTGGTGTCGCTTTGTTTTTATGGGGAGCCATAGAGCTCTTTATTGTAGATAAGACTTTACGCCCTCGTTTGGTAGGCGGGCCCGTCAAGTTACCTTTTTTACCCACCTTCTTTGGTTTGGTTGGGGGCGTACAGACCATGGGGATGGTGGGGTTGTTTTTAGGCCCAGTACTGATGGCCTTATTGGTCGCGACTTGGCGCGAATGGGTCTATAGTGGACGACAACAAGCCATTGTAAATGATTCTTAATACGTATTGGGCTACACTTAGCCCAGTTAAATTTATAAGGTGATTCATCATGGTTAGTGACAGTAGCATCCGTTACGGATTCATTACACGTTTTTTTCATTGGTTAATGGCAATCGGTTTTGCTTGGATGTTCTTAACTGTGGTGGCACGTTTTATTAATGAGGATGCGGCATTTACCAAAGCCGTTTTTGCCTATCATGCTCAAGTGGGTTTTACCCTTTTGTGGTTGGGTGTGTTGCGTGTGATTTGGGCTGTACTGCAACGTTCTAATCGTCCTAAAAGCGATTTGGCTGCTAACCTAGGCCATGCCTGTTTGTATGTGTTGATGATAGCGGTGCCTTTGATAGCCCTGTTGCGCACCATAGGCTCTGATCGTGGTTTTACCTATTGGGGAGTCTGGTCCATTTTGCAACCTACGGGTGAAAAAATAGAATGGATGAGAACCTTAGGCAATACACTGCATGGTAATTTAGGTTGGTTATTATTTGCTTTAATTATTGGCCATATCTTTTTTGCTATTAAACACAGTCTGGTTCCTGGTGATGAACGTGTTTTATCTAGAATAATAGGTAAATAAATCGCCTCAAACAAAAAAGCCTTTAACATAGCGTTAAAGGCTTTTTGTGTTTTTAGGGGCCGGTAGTGGTTAAGCTTAGACGTCTGAAGCCTCTGTGGGCTTTCTGTGTTTGTGTTTAGAGCCTTTTCTGGATCTGGCTTCCTGTACTGTGATTTCGCTGGTTTTTGGATCTATACGTAGCAAAACTCGTTTTTTTTCTGAGTCTAAGGCGCGCGCAATGTAGCCATCATGAGACAGATGAATACCATGAAGGTCCTCGTAGCCGGCTTTTTCCAAAGCATCAAAGGCGTCTTTTAGACTAATCCAATCCGAGCGATCTGGCAGGCTGCGCTGGTGGCGGGGGGCGTTGGCCTCTTTGGTGGTTTGGTTGGCGGCGACCAGAATAGGTTCTAGGGTCAGACTGACGCTTTGAGCTTGAACAGGGGCAGCCAATAAGGCCACACATGTGGTTAAAACGCTGAGGGGTAGAGTCAATTTGCTTTTCATCATAATAAGTTCCTGGTGGTATGAAAAAAGATCATGTAGCTATTGTGCTTGAAGCCACATGAACCCAAAGTGAAAAGCGTGTTCATGTTCAGTTCATCTCTTTTTTCTTAACCTACAAGTTTTACGAGTCTGGTTAAAACGTATGCGGCGTTTATTATTACTTTTCTGTTTGGTATGTGGCTTGGGCTGGGGAGCGGCTCAGGCTGGCGCGCCGCTGTCTCATGAGCAAATACGCGAAGCCAGACAAAAAGGTGAAATTCGCTCTTTACGTTGGGTGATGCAGCAAATTCAGCCGCAGTATCCCGGGCGGTTGCTAGATGCCGAGCTAATTTATAAAAATACCCACTATATTTATCGTATTAAACTATTGCAGCCAGGGGGCTATGTCAGTCGTTTGGTAGTGGATGCGTATACGGCGGAAGTCCTTAAATCCCGCTCGCGTCCCATACAAAAAAGGAAACCTTAATGCGTGTACTGGTAGTGGAAGACGAGCAACAGTTAGCCCAACAAGTCACTGATGCGCTGACAAATCAAGGCTATGTGACAGATACGGCAGCAGATGGTGAGCAAGCTCACTACATGGCAGCAGTGGAAAGCTATGATCTGGTGGTGCTGGATTTGGGTTTGCCGCAACTGGATGGCTTAACCTTGTTAAAACGCTGGCGTACAGAAGGGTTACGTTTTCCGGTGCTCATTTTGACGGCGCGTGATAGCTGGCACGAAAAAGTTAGTGGGATGGATGCAGGGGCTGATGATTACGTCACCAAACCTTTTCACATCCAAGAGCTCTTGGCTAGAGTACGGGCCTTGTTGCGACGGGCGACAGGGCATGTGTCTGCTACCTTAATGTGTGGCGATTTAATGCTGGATACCAGTCAATCCCAGTTTTTTTATCAAGCACAGGCCTTGGCTTTAACCAGTCATGAGTTTCGTTTGTTGGCGTATTTAATGCATCACCAAGATCAAGTGATTTCAAGAAATCAGCTCACCGAGCATATCTATGCCCAAGACCAAGAGCGTGACTCCAACACCATTGATGTGTTTATTGGTCGATTACGTAAAAAAATTCCCGCTGCGTATATTCAAACTGTGCGTGGTTTAGGTTACAAGTTGACCCAGCCCAATGCGTAAACCCAACTGGTCACGCTGGTCTTTATCGCGGCGCTTATTACTTGGCGCCTTGCTTTGGGTGTTATGTAGCTTGGTGGCTACCGGTTTACTGTTGACCCAACTTTTTAAGCAACATATAGAACAACAACTGTATAAAGAATTAAATGTACATATGTTGCAGTTGATCTCGCAAATGGAGCAAGAGGGTGGCGATGAGCTCATGGTGCGTCTTAGCCTAAGCGAGCCGCGTTTTGAGCAGCCTTTAAGCGGTTTGTATTGGCAGATTCAGGCCCAAGCCCAGAGCGCTCCTTTATTGCACTCGCGCTCCCTTTGGGATGAAAGCCTTAACCTACCACAGCTAGAGGAAGAAACAGAATACCAAGCCCAAATTTCAGATCCGTTGTTGGGGGATTTGTATATTTTAGGGCGCAGTGTGGCCTTGCTAGAAAGCGATTCGCAGCCACGCTATCAGGTCTGGGTGGCAGCACAAAGCGAAGTGATTCTAGAGCCTTTACAGCGTTTTACGCGGATGCTGGTTTTGGCATTAGTGTTGTTAGGAAGCGTCTTGGTGTTAGGGGTGTGGTGGCAGCTGCGTTTAGGTTTGCGTCCTTTGCATCAGTTGCGGGTGCAGCTAGCGTTGGTACACGATGGCAAAACAGAAACCATCGCAGGCCAATACCCCCAAGAAATTCAACCGTTGGTGTCTGAGTTTAATCGGGTTTTACATAGCAATGCTGAGGTGGTGCAACGGGCACGGACTCAAGCCGGCAATCTAGCCCATGCCATCAAAACGCCCTTAGCTGTTTTAGCCAATGCCGCTAAAAATGCAGATTCTGATTTAGCGCATTTGGTGCAGGCTCAGGTCACTACGGCCCAACAACAGGTGGATTATCATTTGTCGCGGGCGCGGGTGGCGGCTGCAGTAAAAACAGTGGGCCGCCGTACTTTGCTTGGCCCTGCTATCAACAGCTTGGTGCAAATTCTAAGGCTGGCCTACAGCACTAAATCTGTGACGGTGGAAACGTATTTGGCAGAGCCAGAGCTATATTTCAAAGGCGAAGATCAAGACCTGCACGAAATGCTCGGCAATGTTTTGGATAATGCGTTTAAATGGGCACAGGTGGTTCACATCCGTGCGCGCCGCTTTGTGGAAGCGGATGGCCGCAGTTGGCTAGAAATAGTTATTGAGGATGATGGCCAAGGGCTGAGTCCAGACCAGTGCATTCGTGTATTTAAGCGCGGGGTGCGAGCGGATGAAATTGCGCCGGGATCAGGCTTGGGGTTGGCTATTGTGGCGGATTTGGTGCAGTTGTATGGTGGCAAGGTGAACGCCACACGCTCCGATTTAGGCGGTTTGCGTGTGACGTTATGCTTGCCTTAGGCTAGGGCCAGTTGGCGTAATACAAAGCGTTGCAATTTGCCTGTTTCCGTACGAGGCAAGGCATCGACAAATTCGATGGCTCGTGGGTATTTATACGGAGCGGCATTTTGCTTTACAAAGTCTTGAATGTCTTTGATGAGCTCATCAGAGGGTGTGACGCCTTCGCGCACAATAATAAACGCTTTAAGAATTTGGCCGCGGACCTCATCCGGTATGCCCACCACGCCGCACTCTGCCACAGCAGGGTGTTTTAGCAGACAGTCTTCGACCTCAGGGCCAGCAATGTTGTAGCCTGCAGAGATAATCATATCGTCATTGCGTGCTTGGTAATACAGGTAGCCCTCGTCATCCATAATAAAGGTGTCACCAGGTAGATTCCAGCCTTGTTGGACAAACTCTTGTTGGCGTGGGTCTTCTAAGTAGCGACAGCCGCTGGGGCCGCGCACCGCTAAACGGCCGACAGTGCCCGTTGGCACGGGGTTTAGGTCTTCGTCTACCACCTGAGCTTGGAACCCAGGCACCACTTTGCCAATCGCACCGGCTTTGACGTCTTCGGGGCGGCTGGATACATAGACGTGAATCATCTCTGTGCCACCAATGCCATCAATCATTTCAATACCAGTGGCTTGTTTCCATAGCTCGCGCGTGGCTTGGGGCAGGGCCTCGCCAGCAGAGACGGTTTTCTTTAAGGAGCTTAGAGAAAATTGAGGTGCCAAGGCAGCCATTTGGCGGTAGAACGTTGGTGCGGTAAACGTCATGCTAATGCCAAAACGGTCTATGTATTCCAATAAAAGCTTGGGTGTTAGGCCTTCCGCTAAGACAGAGCTGGCTCCTACGCGTAAAGGAAAGCAAAGCAAACCACCTAATCCAAAAGTAAACGCCAAGGGTGGCGTACCGCAGACTTTATCCTCTGGGGTGAGCTGTAGAATGTGTTTGGCAAACGTATCGCACATAACCAGTACGTCTCGATGAAAATGGACGCAGCCTTTGGGCTTGCCAGTGGTGCCACTGGTAAAGGCGATTAAACACACGTCTTCTGCGGCACTATCGCACGCAGTAAAAGAGGTGGGTTTGGTGCTAGCTAGTTGCTCTAGGCCTTGAGGGTCAGTAGAGTTAAAGTGCAAGGTTTTTTGTAGAAATTCACTATGGTGCTCGTGCGCTGGGTCCATACAGTGACTCAGCTCTGCCGCTAAACGCTCATCACAAACAGCTGCTTGAATTTCCGCTTTGTCTAAAATCGTTTTTAGCTCTACTGAGCGCAGCAAAGGCATGGTGGGCACGGTAACTAAACCAGCTTTAAGCGCCGCTAGCCAACTGGCCGCCATCATTAGATTATTAGGTCCACGTAGCAAAATTCTATTGCCACTTTCTAAGCCCATTTCATCTACAAAAACATGAGCAATTTGATTGCTTAGTTGATCCAGTTCCGAGTAGCTAATTTGCTTTTCTTCGTTATTTTCTAGCCACTGTAAAGCAATGTTGTCACCCATGCCTTGGGCAATTTGACGCCCTAAAAGCTCTGTGGCGGCATTGAGGCGCGGTGCGTAAGCCACGTCTTCATTGTCTTCTAGAAGTAGGACGGGCCACTGATTTTGAGGTGGTAAGTGATTGCGGGCAAAGTGGTCAATGTAGCCAGTTGCTTCCATGGTTGTCTCCCTATTTTAGTTTACTTCTTAATTATATCTATCTAAAGTAAAACGGTAGTGCTTATTTCTTTAGGGATTTCCCCCATCGGATTTACCTTAGTAGGGGAATTTTATAGGGCGATGTATAACGTCCTAATGACAAATGTGGAATGGTTTTGCGGAAAAGTTAGACTTCGATTTTTAAAGGAATCAAAATGAAGTTAAAGAAACTAAGCGTCGTGTTAATGGCGGGGTTAACTGGCATGACATTGAGTGTGGTGGCTCAAGCACAGGTCAAAATAGGGACCATTGCTTCTTCTACTGGCGTTGTTTCGGCCATTGGAATTCCCCAACGCAATACAGCTATGATGTTACCGACTAAAATTGGCGACCTAACTGTGCAATACATTCATTTAGATGATGCCAGCGAGCCTAACAATACCGTGACCTCAGCACGCAAGCTCATCACAGAAGAAAAAGTGGATGCAATTATTGGCCCTTCAGGGTCGCCACATGCTATGGCTTTAATCGATTTAATTAGCGAGGCAGAAACCCCCTTAATTGCACCAGTGGGCTCTATTGCTGTTGTTTGGCCAATGGACGATCGACGTAAATGGGTGTTTAAAACGACCCAAAACGATGGTTTGGTCGCCGATAAACTATTACAACATATGCAAGACAACGGCGTGAAGACATTGGGCTTTATTGGTACTTCAGACGCCTATGGTGAAACTTGGTTTAATGTGTTGTCCGAGCGTGTCGAGCCTTGGGGCATCAAACTGGTCTCTAATGAGCGCTTTAATCGTCCAGACACCTCAGCCACAGGGCAGGTTTTGAAAATAATGGGAGCCGAGCCGGATGCTGTTCTGATTGCTGCGCCTGGTGGGCCAGCCGTTATGCCCCAAACAGGCTTAAAGGAACGAGGCTATCAAGGCACCATTTATCAGACCCACGGGGCGGCTTTAAATGATTTTATTCGCCTAGGCGGCGAGGCAGTAGAAGACACCATTTTAGGTGGTAGCTTAATGCTGGTTCCAGAGCAGATTTCGGATGAAAACCCATCCAAAGCCGTAGCAGTTCAATACATGAATGACTACAAAGAGCGCTATGGTTCAACGCCAGCCACCTTTGGTGGCAATGTCTATGATGCCGGGGTGCTGCTCGAGGCAGCGGTGCCTGTAGCCCTCCAAACGGCCCAGCCTGGCACGCCAGAGTTTCGTCATGCGTTGCGCGAAGCCCTAGAAAACATCAAAGATCTTCCAGGAACCCAAGGTATTTACAATATGACTCCCGAGGACCACAGTGGTTTTGACGAGCGGGGTGTAGAGCTATTAACGATCAAAGAGGGGGCGTGGCAGCGCGTGCAATAAAGCGGGTGGTCTACTACCCCGAAGCGTTTTCAGATAGGGGTTAGTTAGTTAATTAGATGGTAGGCATTCATAAAGACCACACCGGCTGAAAGCAAGCAAACTAAAGCAAAACCCAGTTGAATATATTGGGGCTTGATAGCAGGTGAGATCCATCTGCCTAGCCCCATGCCTGCGATAACCAGCGCAACAAAACCCCAAATAGCAAGAGGCAAGCCTACCAAGCTATGCCAAGCGTTGGTCACAGTTATGGCTGACACTAAGGCGATGACTAACAACGAGGTTGCCACAATGCTATGCATTTTTAAATTAGTAAAACGTGTCAGCAACGGCACAATAATAAAACCGCCACCTACACCAAGCAAGCCAGTTAATAAGCCCGACGCAGCCCCAATGCCTGCCATGGTCGCAAGGCTGCGAGGGTTCCAGATAAATTTACCCGTTTGCTCCGACAGCATGCAGTGTTTCAGGGGCTCAAAAGTAGGGCGGGCCTGTTGGGAAAGGCGCACGTGGATTTGTTTAAACATACGATACGCCACCACACACATAACGAGACCAAACAGGGTCATCAACCAAAACTCAGGCAGTCGTTGTGCTAGCCATAGCCCTAAGGGGGATATGAGTCCCCCTGCTAGAGCCATAATAAAGGCGGCTTTGTAGCGAACCAGCTGGCGTCGCAAGCCATCTAAAGCGCCCGTTAAGGCTGCCAAACCAACGGCAATTAAGGCCACTGGGGCTGCGCTTGTCATGCTTAGGCCCATCCCTATAACTAAGGCGGGCACGGCGAGAATACCACCACCCGCCCCTGTTAAGCCCAAAGTAAAACCCACAAGTAAGCCCAAAATACTGCTGGTGATCATGATTGAGTCAAAATAAGTCAAAACATGAATATATCACAGGCTTATATGCTTATTTCTATTTTGAATAAGGGGTGGTTGAATAGCAGCGTTAGGGAGTGGTAGAAGAAGGTAGCTGCTCAAACCATTGGTGCAAGGCCGTAGGGGTGGCTTCTAGTTCTGTGGCTAAGCCGCCGGTGAACTCGCGCCACATAGGAAGAAAACGCTCGGCCACTACGGTAAGCATGGGAGTGCCTTCGCTCATGATTTCAAGCATTTCATCGGCAAACCCGGTGCCTTCGGCCTCTAGTTTGCCAAAGCGGTTAACAATTAAAAGGTCTGGGTTTTGCATGCGCGCTGCTTGCAAAATCGTACTGGCGTTGCTGACGGCTTCGGCGTCTAAACAGCAACTGGTATTGTGTTTGCCTAGATCTTGAGCAATAGAGAGGTACGCGCCCGAGCTGAGGTCAACAATACCCATTTGGCTGCCATAGGCGTAGCTGACTTCAGGATGCGCTTGTACTACCCCTAAAATATTTTTTTCTTGGGATTGTAGTTCTTGAATAAAAGGGTACAGAATTTCATCAGCGTATTCAGCGCTTTCATGCACTACGGCTGCAATAGGTAAAGGACGGTTTGTAGGCTCCATCGGTATTCCAAGTAGGGTAATGTCTTAAAAAAATAGGTAGTTAAGGATCAGGTTATAGTAACCTTAGGCTTACACCTAAATGTTGATAGGTAAACGTCAAGAGTAGACGCATATGAAATTTTTTTGGACAGGTCTGTTGGTTTCCAGCCTGGCTTTTCAAGCTCATGCTAGCCAACTAAGCGTAGCACCAAAAGCTGGGCAGTGGCTGATTCACACACAAAACTATGCAGAGGGCCAAGATATCGCACCACGGCTTGAGGCGATCAAAAGGCAGGCGGCGGCTTTTTTAGAGCCCAAGTACTTAGACAAACTCGCTCAGTTTGACCCTTCACAGTTAACAGAGTGCCTCAGCCCCAAGCAGGCCGCTCTTTTACAAGATCCAGCCCAAAGCTTAGACGTTATAGGCGAAGCCTTAGGTCAATGCAAGCTACAGCTGGATGGGCAGACGGCGAACAGCATGAGCTTTAGCGGGCAGTGTGAGGCCTCTAAACAAGGCATTTCGGGTCAAGTAACAGGCCAAGTGCATTATTCAAGCCCCACAGAGGCCGAGGGCCATATAGATGGCGTGGGCCAGTTTCCACCCCATTTACAGCTGCTATTATTGGGCTATTTAAAGTCTGAGTTGCATGTGCGTCACCAATTTAAGGCGCAGTGGCAACAGGCCCAGTGCGTGAGCAAATAGTATTACGTAAACAGGCCCAAAAGACGAGCACCCAAAAGGCATACACCATAATGCCGCTATTATGCGATAAAAAAGTTTGGGACAAACCAAAGTCTATGTAAGCCACCGGCAGGATCATCCCAGCCGTAGCCAAAGCACGGGTAGCTAGACAAGGATGGCTTAAATACGAGGCAAACATGCGTATAGGAATTAAGTACAGCAGGGCCAAGGCGAGCAATCCGACCAGCCCTCGTTTAGCTAAGGTATCTAAGACCTCGTTGTGGGCATGATTAAAGGCTCCGATTACCGGGTCAGCTAATTGCTGATCTGCCAGGTCTTGCATGGTGGTTTGCATTTGGTCTTTGCCCCAACCTAGTAATGGCCGCTCTTGGGTCATAAGCAAAGCCGCTTTCCACATTTCAAAGCGTGCTCCTAAAGACGTATTAGTCTGGCCTTGTTGGTAGAGTTCAATGTCATGAAAAGCAGAGTGGACCCGGTCTTGGATATTAAGCACCGGAGTATAATAAAGGCCAATGGCTAGGAGTGCAGCGGTAAAGAGCGCACCCAATTTAAGGCGAATAGAAAAAAAAGAATGGTAGGCTTTAATTAAAATCAGCGTCACAAAAGGGATGCTGATCCAACCGC
This sequence comes from uncultured Paenalcaligenes sp., assembly GCA_947632305.1. Taxonomy (GTDB): domain Bacteria; phylum Pseudomonadota; class Gammaproteobacteria; order Burkholderiales; family Burkholderiaceae_B; genus Paenalcaligenes. Next base: position 40,785 of record CANROS010000002.1, read on the forward strand.
CACGACTGCCTGACAACAAGGAGCTTAATAATCCCAGAGCCGCTCCAGCTAGTAGTAAACAAAACCACTGGGTACGTTGTTTTTTAGTGGGAAGTTGCGTAGCCCAGCCTAATCCAGCTAAACAGAAAAAACCGCTTAACATCGATAAATTACCAAACTGGATGGGGTGGGTATGGCCTTCGGCTCGGGCATGCTGCAGGCCCCAAACTTGCCAGCTAGCCAGTAAAAAAGTGGCCACAGTCCCAGCAATCAAGCCTGCCCACAGCCACTCTAGGGTGGGTGGGTATTTGCGTAGTGCAAAATACACGGGGATAGCCAGCAAAAAACGACTGGCTTTATCGTAGCTGCTACCACTGCCTTGGTGGTAGATGGCATCAAATAGCCCATTCAGGCCAAAAATAATTAAAGCCGCGAAGACCCAGAGGTCTTGGGTAGAGAGACGGCCTTTGAAATAAGACACAGGCCATAGGCTGTATAGACCAATTAAGAGTAAAACAGCAGCGCCAACCGAATAGCCGCTAGGCAGTGCTAAATGCAACGCACCGAGTAAAAAGACGGCAAAGCCGGTAGTTCGATACGTGGCGGAATGAGTGTTTACAGTCATAGTGGTTAAGTAAAGCCTGAAGGTAAGGCCTATTTTAGGGCATATTGCTAGAGGTAAAATGAGTTTCTGTTACCGCAGTTTTTTAGAAACTGATAAATAGAGTTCTCTAGGTAACGATGAGCTTCAGAACCACCCGTGGAGCAAGCATAATCATGGCGACACGGTAGCTTTAAGATGGGGCATGGTTTAGCTTAAAAATAAATAAAAGAATCCTAATTGCCAAGACCCTAACCCGATAACGTGGCATTGCGATCAATGAAAATAATTAGGAAATACAGCCAATTGGCTGCGATTGTACACAGAAGTATCGCTGGGGTTGTTGAGATTTAATTGTTAAATACATATAACTAAATACATAGCTTGTTACCGCTTTGAGTGTGCTAGCATTTATATCAACAGTGCTTATTTATGTTTTCAAACAGGGGACGATTATGTCATTACGCATTAATGATGTTGCACCAAACTTTACAGCTGATACAACTGCAGGCGAAATTAATTTCCACGATTGGATCGGAGAAGGCTACGCGATTATTTTCTCTCATCCTAAAGACTTCACGCCTGTATGTACTACAGAGTTTGGCGCCGTGTCATGCTTAGTGCCTGAGTTCGTAAAGCGTAATACCAAAGTGATTGGTGTTTCCGTTGATAACGTTGATGATCATCAAAAATGGAAGCGTGATATCGAAGCTTTTGCTGGCGCGCCCGCTGATTTCCCTATTATTGATGACACGTCTTTGCAGGTTTCCAAGCTCTATAATATGTTGCCTGCCGAGGCTTATTTGCCAGATGGCCGTACTCCTGCAGATAGCGCAACCGTACGTACCGTTTTTATTATCGGTCCCGACAAGAAAATTCGTTTGACCTTGTCTTACCCTATGTCAGTAGGTCGTAACTTTGCTGAAATTATTCGTGTGTTAGACGCGATTCAGTTAACGGATGGCCAGCCTTTGGCGACGCCAGCAGACTGGACTCCAGGTAAAGACGTGATTGTGGCTTTGTCTTTAAATGACGAGCAAGCCAAAGACAAGTACGGCGAACTGGATATTAAACTGCCTTACTTACGTTTTGCTAACGTTTCTAAGTAAGTCACTTAGTTAGTGATAAAAAAGCTCTGGTTTAGGCCAGAGCTTTTTTGTTGGGCCACGAGGGCGGTGCTACTATACGAGTTCCTGTTTTGATTGAATGGTTATGAACTCTACTTTTTCTTCTAGGCGTCGGGTTGTTAAAGCTAAAACCCAGCAGCCGTCGGTGGCATCACGCTTAATCGCTTTGAACAAGCCCTATGATGTGCTGACTCAGTTTACGGACGAACAAGGTCGCCAAACTCTTAAAGACTTTGTACCTGTTGCGGGAGTGTATGCAGCGGGGCGTTTAGATCGAAATAGCGAAGGCTTATTGTTATTGACGAATGATGGGCGCTTACAAGCGCGTATTGCTGAGCCTAAATACGGCATGCGTAAAACCTACTGGGCCCAAGTCGAAGGCGAGGTGACAACAGAGCAGCTTGCTACCTTGCAACGAGGGGTGCTGCTTAACGATGGCTTAACTCAGCCTGCCGAGGTCGCGGTGATTGCTGAGCCTGCGGTGTGGGAACGTAATCCCCCTATACGTTATCGTGCTCATATACCTACGACTTGGCTAGAGCTGACCATTAGCGAGGGGAAAAATCGGCAAGTGCGTCGTATGACCGCTGCGGTTGGACTGCCCACGCTACGTTTAATACGAGTCCAAATTGGACCTTGGCAGTTAGCAAACCTTGCCCCCGGCGAATGGCGCGACCTCCCCCTTTGACATCCTCCCTGCACCTCATCGCAGGCGTGGCCAGAGTTAACGCATGACCAGACCACCGTTAACAAACAGGTTTTGTCCGGTCATAAAAGCACTGTGTTCAGAGGCCAGAAATAAAACGGGGCCTGTGATGTCTGCGGGTGTAGCAATACGACCTAAGGGCGTATTTTCAATAATTTGATCTCGGATAGAGGCTCGTGTGGTGCGACTGGAATCGGTGGGCCAAACCAAGCCAGGGGCCACCGTATTAACGCGAATCCCATAGGGGCCTAAATCCGTGGCCATTTGTCGGGTTAAACCCTGTAAAGCGGCTTTTGCCGTGGCATAGTCGGCGTAGGGTACAATGGCTTCTTCGCTTAGATCACTACTAATATGAATAATGCTGCCTTGGCTGGCGCGCTGCATATGCGGTATGACGGCTTGGCTCACCATCCAGGTACTTTTCACTGACCCATTGAGCTGTTGCTCACACTGTTCCCAGCTTAGGTCTTGAAAACGTAGACGTTGATCTGGATTAAAACGGTAAGGAGCAAAGGCATTATTCACTAACACATCAATCCGACCGGTTTCACTGATAATGTCTTGCACCATAGCCTGTACGGCGGCGCCATCTTGTACATCGGCTTGAATGGGCCACGCCTGGCCGCCTAAGGCCTCGCAGTCAGCTGCTACCTGATTGGCAGCCACCTCATTGCTGCGATAGTTAATAATAACTAAGGCACCTTGCTGGGCAAAGGCTTTGGCCATTGCTGCGCCAAGGCCACGACTAGAACCTGTAATTAAAACGGTTTGATTGCTGAAATTCATCATAAATTAAGGTAGAGGTGCCGTCTGTACAGACTGGCTTAGGTCTAATGGATTTTGAATTAAGCCCAGTTCATAATAGGTGTCTGCGGCTTGTTGGAGCGAAGGCAGATTAAGCTGGCCTAGGCCGTGTTGTTTGGTGAATTCAGACACACTGGACCGATTACGGGCCTCAATGATGTGTTGATTGAGCTTGGGATCTTGGCCATCAATGGCATATTTAACCGCTAAGCGAGCTGCTTGCTCTGGGTTCTGTATCATCCATTCGGTACTGAGTTGGTAGGCCCGTAAAAACTGTTCAATGCGATCTTGCTGTTCAGCAAAATCAGCAGCACGCACCACAAATAAATCACTGGAATAATTCAGGTAGTCTTTGACCTCAATCACTTGCGGGTCTTTCAGCCCTCGGTATTGAGCCAGCAATAAACCGGTATCTGTGGCGGCAGTGGCATCTACTTGACCTTGCATTAAGGGGGCAAAGTTCAATAAGCCTGTGACAATAATTTCCACATCGCTTTCTTTTAGCCCCACTTGTTGCAACAGAATTTGTAGGTTTTGACGCGTGCCGCTGGCTAAGCTGTAGACACCAATTTTTTTACCTTTTAGGTCTGAGGCAGATTGAATGGGGCTAGTAGCCAAAGAGACAACGTTAAACACATTTTGTGGATAAATATCATAGACCGCAATCAGTTCAGCGCCTTGATCTAGTGCAGCAAAAAAAGAGCCTGGGTCTGTAAACGCAATATCAGCTTGGCCGCTGAGTAAATTGCGTAGAGCATCACCGCCACCGGCTCCTGGTAAATACTTGAGCTCTAGCCCATGTGTTTTAAAGTGCTGTAATTCTGGCTCAGCAAGAATTTGCGTGATTTCACTGATGGGTTTGCTCCAGCCTGCTAGTGTGAAGGGCTGTGTGGTGGGTTGAGCCCAGCTCGTTGCTAGTCCCAGACTTAAGGTAGTACCAAGTACTAAAGAGGCAAACCGACCTAAGAATTGACGCTTAGTGATCATGAGACAATCCGCTAGAAGAATAAGGTAAATAAAAGCGCAGGATGAGGCGCTGTAAGACTAGGGTTAGATAGTATAAACAGAGCCCTAAAAAGGTAATTAGGATAAGCACGGCAAACATGAGTGCTGTGTCCATAGAGCCTTGGGCTGCAATAATTAACGCCCCTAACCCCTGATTGGCCCCGATGAACTCGCCCACGATGGCTCCGACCAGTGCTAATACCGCTGCAACACGTAAGCCAGATAAAGTATAGGGCAACCCTATGGGTAGTTTAAGGCGCCATAGGGTTTGCCAACGAGAGGCCCCTAGCATTTGAAAAAGCTCAAGTCTGGCCTTATCGGTTTGGTGTAATCCAGTGAGTGTGTTTTCCAGAACTGGGAAAAAACAGACTAAGGCGGTAATCACAATCATGGGTAAAAAACCAAACCCTAACCAGAGCGTTAATAACGGGGCTAACGCTAATTTTGGAACCACTTGGCTGGTTAATACATAAGGCATCAGCACCGCTTGCCAAAACTTCGATTGACCTAACAACACGCCTAGCAAAAAACCTAAACTTCCGCCCAGCAGTAAACCGCAAATGACCTCAGCGGTGGTTTGCAAAAAGTGTGGCCAAAAATAGCCGGACAGGATGCCGTTGATGAGGGTTTGAGCAACTCGACTCGGGGCGGGCAAAATTAAAGCGGACCAGTTATACCAATGCACGGCCCATTCCCAGCAGCCTATAAGCACAATTAACAGAAGGACTGAGCAACCGCGTGCCCGCCAGGAACTAAAAGAGGGCTTCATATCAGTTCTTTAATTAAGCCACGTAACGAGTTAGCCAGCTCTATAAATTGAGGCTGAGATCTTAGGGCGTCTGTGCGTGGCTGAGGCAGGGCAATGGCCTGCTGATGATAAATTTGGCCTTGTTCCAAAACAGAGAGGCGATGAGCAAGGTAAAGGGCTTCGCTAATATCATGGGTAACAAACAGCACGGTGCTTTGATGTTGCGCGCACATAGACAGCAAGCTGTCTTGGAGTTGTTCGCGCGTGAGCGCGTCTAGGGCAGCAAAGGGCTCGTCCATTAATAAGAGAGGAGGCTGCAAAAGTAATGCACGTGCAATAGCGACTCGGCTTTGTTGCCCGCCTGATAGTTGAGTAGGGTAACGGGAGGTTAAGTCAGCGATATCTAATTCGTGGAGCAACTGCTGGGCCTGTTGTTGCTGGGTAGGGGTAGGTTTACCTTGCAGTGTGGCAGGCAGGAGCACGTTATCCCAAACCGTAAGCCACTCTAAGAGCGTGGGGTTTTGAAACACAAACCCAATTTGTTGGGCGGGGTGGGTAATGAGCTGATTCTCAAGTAACACGTGACCACTCTGAGGCTTGAGCAGCCCTGCGGCTAATTTTAGTAGGGTGGATTTCCCACAACCACTGCGGCCTAATAAACAATGAAACTCACCTTTTTGTAGCGCTAGGTTAATTGCCTGCAAACCACTGTGTTGATTGGGATGGCGGTAGCTGAGTTGCTTGAGTTGTAAAAAAGGCATTTATTTAGTCTCGGTACCAGGCGAATTCCTGAGCAAGGTGCTCGGCAGAGGCTTCAATATCCACCATGCGAATTAGGTCCAATAAACTAAAACGACCATCATGGTGCCAGCCGGGTTGGGGCTGGGCACTAGCACCTAGGGCACAAATTCGATTCACACCCACTGCACTGAGGGCAGTGGCGGTCTGAAAAAGCTGCTCGGGATGGGTGGCAACGGCAACCGTTTGCAGTAGTTTGCGATATGGCTTTAACAGCTGGGCCACATGAGCGATGTTATCCACGGCGATCACACTCACGCAGCGTTGCGTAGGGCTGGGCTCAGGCTGATCCGCTTGATCTAAATAGACCACCGCCCAGTCGGCAGTGTTTGGACCGAATACCTCGACTGCTTGGCCTTGAAGCCAGGCCAAACTAAAGCGTTGGCGCCATTGCGCGATCGCATGTTTAGTGGCCAAGGTAGGGGTTTGTCTGGGGTACCGTTGCGACAAAGCTTTTAATTCACCCGCCACTAAAAGAGCGAACTCCTTAGGGCTGACCTGAGCACCACGTTCTACAAAAATACTTTGGGGAGCATAGCAGGCCTGTTGATCCCATTGGCTGACATCGTGAGCTACGTATTGGGCACAACGCTGCGCTTGACGTGTATCGAGGGCTGCTTGGCTAATAAAGGCGGCACTGAATTTATGCCCATGCGCTAAAAAACGCACCGAAGCAGGCAGTTGGCTTTGCCAAGCTTGTAAGGTGTTTTCACCGCCATAGACCATCATGACGTCGACCTGTTGGCTTAAGGCTTGTTCTGAGACTTGATCGCCACCTGGCCACCACAGCACCGCTAAGGTGTTGGCTAGCTGAGGGGCACAGCGTGCTAAGCATTGTGCAAACCAGCTGGCGAAAATGGGTTCGGCGGTGGCGACTTTGCCTAGACTGGGGCTCTTGGTTAAAAGGGCCGCAATTTGTGACCAGAGGGGAATACCGGGAACATTGCCCGCCCAAATTACCCCTAAGAGTTCTGCGCCACAGGCCTTGCTCCAGCCACCCTGAACACGGGGCCTGAAGTCATCTAAAATAGAGGGGTCAGTAAAATCTTCACTTAAAAAACGTATGAGTTCTGGGCGCCTAAAACTCCGCAAACACGCGTTGATCCCTAGACGTAGCATCTCGGCGTCGTAGCCGGTAAGGCGTTGCAAGGCAAGCTCTACCTGTTGGCGTAAGGGGTCTTGTTCATTGAGCATGAGTTGGATGCAGCTATCTACCGTTGCTACCACCTCCCAAACGGAACTCTGCGCAAACACGCGTTGTGCTTCTGCTTTTATGTAAAGCGCACAGGTTTGAATTTGTGCTGCTGTGAGCCTAGGTAGTTGTAGCGTTAAAGACCCACGCGGTGTTTGGTGCTGTTGTGTTTCCCACTCAATGGCACCTAGGTCCAGAGCGGCGGGCCAATAGCCGCAACGCAGGTGTACGGTTTTCATTGCACAGCCTGTAAAAAACTTTCCATAGCCAAAGAACAACCTTTGGCTTCAGCCCCTTCGACGCGTCCTAATAGTTGGAAGCCGACGTCTTTTTCTATGCCGAGGTCTTCAGTGAGTAGGCTAGACACGGAGTTGTAGTTGGCTAAGTCATAATGCACGACAACGCCGGGTTCGCCTTTGGGCACCGACTGTCCGCTTAACGGATCCACCAAGCGAAAACGTGTCCAGGGTGGGCCTGATTTTACCGAGGGCAAGTGGGCATTACCGTGATCATAGAGTTGTGAGCTAAGTTCGGTCATGCCATACATATTGATGCAGTCCGCGGGTGCTACACCAAAAAAGTGCTGCATATCTGCATAAAACTCAGAAAGCTCAATGTCGCGTGACTGGCCTTTGAAGCCTCCCGTATCAAATAAGCGACTGCCAGGGGGTAATTGAAAGCGCAGTTGACGCGCACGCAGCTCATCCATCAAATGAACAAAGCTATAACTGGCCCCTAATAAGGCATAAGGGGTTTGTTGTGTGATCGCGTTTTGTAGTGTTTGGCAGAGCGCGTCGACCTGCAGGCCGCCTTCGTCTAAAAAGTAGCGGCTATTTTCTGTGCCAAAGTGCTGTAAGGCTAAACCCAAATAATGCGCTAAGGAGGAATTCGTTAAGGTGTGTGCAGTAGGAAAAATAATACCCATTTCAATGCGGTCTAAGTCAGGCATAAAACGCTGTTTAAAATAGAGCCGCATGGATAGATCGTAAATAGTGAGATCAGGGTGGTAGTTGCGCCCTCGTACATTGCGGGTGGTACCACTGGTCATGAAGACGCGTTCGCAGTGTTCAGCGGGATAGCTGCTGAGCGTGACGTCTTTAAACGCATTAATGGGAACCGCAGGAATGTCATGCCAGTGTTTTACAAAACGCGGCGTTTTGCCTACGTGCTGACAATAGCGCTGGTAAGCTAAATTATGTTGAAATTGATGCTTAAAAATACGCAGTGCCATGCTGTTAAAGGCGGCTTCGCTGGTATCGTTGGCCAGCATAAATTGCTGTAAGTCATGAATTAAGTCAACAGGCAGAACGGTAGAAGTAGAGGGAATCACAAAAGCCTCTTGAAGCGCAAACGCAGTGGTTTTTTAAGGAACTAGGGCTGATTATACATAAAGCCAAGTGTGAGTAAGGGCTTTAGGCCTAGTGCCTTGTCTGAGGAGCTTCGTCGCTAAGAGGGTGCAAAAAAAGCCGGAAGAGGCGGGCGGGCAGAAGATGAAATTGAGCCCAGATAATATACCGGACTCATTTTTTGCGATTTAGTGCTACGAGTACTAAGAAGCTATGGGTCTAGCTTTTATAAAAACGAGACTTCAATGATGGTTTTATTATTATGTTCTGTTTTTTTAACAGACAGTAACTCGCTATGATTGATTTGATTTAAGGCTTCAGCGGCCTGTTGATCCTGGTTATCCAGCAGATAAGGCAGGTAGTTTTCAAGAAAGGCTTCTTTATCTCTAATTGCGGTGTCGTCGTAGACATAGCCGTGGAAATGAATCACTCCTGTTTGCTCAGGGGCGGTCGCAAAAGCGGAAGGGATGACTAGAGCGGATAGTAAGGAAAAGGTGGAAAGTTGCTGCTTAAACACGGAAAGGACCTAAAGAAATACAAAAGTAAGATGATATATTTTTTATATTTCAGTGTCATAATGTAACGTTTTGTGTTGTATAAACACAATGTATTAAATTGTTTCGGTTGGCGAAATAAGTAATAAAAAACCCCATGCGCTGTAAAAATTAATAGAGCGCATGGGGTAGAAGCAATCAATTAAATAATAAGCAAGATAATAACTAATCCCCATAAGGTCAGCAGGGTATTACTAACGGCGTAGGGTACGGTATAACCCAGCATGGGTACGTTGCTTTGTGCGGCATCTGCTACCATCGCCACCGAAGCCGTGCTGGTGCGTGCACCACCGCAACACCCTAAATTAATCGCTGGATCAAATTTGAAAATATATTTACCAATAAAGGGGGCGATGATCATGGGAACGCCAGTAGCAAACAAACCCCAGAGGAAAATTTTCACGCCAATTTGCTCAAGGCCAGCAATAAAAGTGGGTCCAGCGGTTAGCCCTACTACTGCGATAAATACGTTTAAACCGACTGAGTTCATAAACCAAAGGGTAGCGCTAGGCACATTGCCCATTTTGGGATGAAAGCTGCGTAGCCAACCACATACTAATCCCGCAATTAAAGCCCCGCCTGAAGTCGACAAGGTCACAGGGATCCCATTAATAGGCAATACCACAGCACCAATGAGCCCGCCCAGCACAACGCCTAAACCCACAAACGTCATATTGGTCACTGTAGTGGGGCGATCTGCATAGCCAAACTCTTTAATAATGGCTTCCACGTGTTTGCGGGTTCCATTAATAGTGACAATGTCACCGCGGTGTAATTGCGTTTGTGCTTGGACCGGAATATCCACCCCTAACGAGCCACGACGAATACGTGTTACGTATACGCCTCGAGCCGTTTCTGTTTGGGACAGCGCTAAGAGCGTCTTGTTATCAGCGGCTTTGTTTGTAATGTAGACATCAATGGACTCTAGAGGAATATCCAATAACTCTTGGTCGGCCACTTCGATACTATGTTGAGTAAAACTGACGAGGGCATCATGGCGTCCAGAGATGGCAAGAATATCGTCCGCCTGCAGCACAGTCTCTGGAGTCACCTCAAGAATACGGCCATCACGTCTGAGGCTTTCTACAAAAAGGCGCGTGTTTTGGTGATGCTCAAGCTCAGCCACAGTTTGTCCTACATAGGAGCTTTCGGGGCTGAGCTGTACGGCACGATAAATATATTGGCGCCAAGCCGATTGAATGCCGCCTTCGGGTTCGCCCTCTGTCATGTCTTTCTCGTAGCGGGCGCATTCTGCTTTAAGGTCTATACCCAATAGTTTGGGGCCTAAAAAAGCAATGATCCAGCCTGTCCCTACGGTGCCAAATAAATACGTGACGGCATAGGCGACGGGAATTTGATTTAACTCAGCCGCAGTTTGGGTGGGGCTTAAATTGGATTGTTGAATGGCATCGGTAGCCAAACCGATAGAGGCTGAAATGGTTTGTGAGCCAGCTAATAAACCCGCAGTGACTCCGGGACCAAAGCCAGCCACTATAGAGGCCAAATAGACGCAACCCAGACACAGCAGGCAGACCACTACCGCAAATAAAGCTTGAGGTAAGCCCGCTGAGCCTAAGCCTTTGACAAACTGTGGTCCTACACCAAAACCGACGGCAAATAAAAACATGAGAAAAAATATCGTTTTGATTTGACTGGAGATTTCGATATTTAATTGCCCTACTAAGACCCCAACTAACAGAGTCCCTGTGACTGCACCTAACGTAAAGCTACCTAGCTTGATGGATCCTAACCAATAGCCAAGCGCCAGTACTAAAAAAATGGCTAATTCAGGATTAGTACGTAGTGTGTGGGTTAACCATAACCAAAGCTCCATGTGGATAGCTCCTGATGAAGAGGGTTGGCAAAAGTGGATAGAAGCATGGCCTGTTGAAACAGGCCATGAGAGTCGCTATTTAATGAGGTTTAGTTATGGTTAAAGCCCTCTTCATTTTTCAGAGGAGTGGAGTTGGCTGTGGGGTTTTTTTCAAAATAGTCTAAGCAACGAATAAAGTCTTCTAGTAGTAAGCTGGCTAGGTCTAAACTGACGCCATGGCGTACTAATATACGTTGCACCACCAAGTCTTCACGGTTGGATGGCATGGAGTAAGCAGGGACTTGCCAGCCACGACTACGTAAGCGATCCGCCAACTCATATAAGTTAAAATTATGTTGGACACCGTCTTTGAGTTTCCAGCTAAGAGCAGGGATACCTTCTTTGGGGTTGCCATCAAAGAGCAACTCAAAAGGTCCCAGCTTGGCAATGGATTTAGCGAGGAATTGCGCTGTGTCGTAACACGCACTTTGCACGCGGGTATAGCCCTCGCGACCTAGACGTAGCAAGTTGTAGTATTGGGCGACGATCTGCCCACCAGGACGAGAGAAGTTGAGAGCAAAGGTGGGCATGTTGCCACCTAGGTAGTTCACATTAAAAATCAGCTCTTCGGGCAGGTTTTTGGCCTCGCGCCATATTACCCAGCCCACCCCTAAAGGTGCCAAGCCAAATTTGTGGCCGGAGGTATTAATAGAGTGGACTCGAGGTAGACGGAAATCCCAAATTAATTCAGGGGTGCAAAAGGGCGCTAAAAAGCCACCACTGGCTGCATCTACGTGAATGGGAATATCCCAGCCTTTTTCTTTTTGAAGTTGGTCTAGAGCGTCATTGATTTCTTGAACAGGCTCGTAGTTACACGTAAAGGTGACCCCCAGCGTGGGCACTACACCGATGGTGTTTTCATCTACGTACTTTAAAACTTCTTCGGCCGTTAGGGTGAGACGGTCACCTTCCATGGGCACTTCTCTGAGCTCTACATCAAAGTAGCGCGCAAATTTATGCCAGCAAATTTGCACTGGACCGCAGACTAGGTTGGGCTTGTCGGTGGGTTTGCCTTGGGCTTGCATACGTTTGCGCCAGCTCCATTTCAAGGCGAGGCCGCCGAGCATGGCGGCCTCAGACGACCCAGTAGTAGAACAACCTAGCGTATTGGCGGCATCGGGAGAGTTCCAGAGGTCGGCAATCATGTGTACGCAACGACTTTCTAGTTCGGCGGTTTGAGGGTATTCGTCTTTATCGATCATGTTTTTATCGATGCACTCATCCATAAGGCGCCGAATTTCATCATCTACCCAAGTTTGACAAAAAGTAGCTAAATTCTGTCTAGAGTTACCATCTAGCATGAGCTCATCATGAACGGCTTGATACGCATGTCGTGGGTCTGACTCTTGCTCGGGCATTTTAAAGCGCGGCAAAATATGTTGAAGATCATCTGAGGCATAAACGTCATCAAATAGGCGTTCCCGTAATGTATCTTTTGCGTGCAAAGGCATTATTTTTCTCTCTAGGTAAATAGACTTGGTAGGGTCTGTTTATAGATAGCAATGGAAAAAAACATCATCAATAAAATTAAGAAGCATGACTAATATAATTCAAAATAAACTAAATAGGTAACCATTATTTATTCATTTTAATAACTGTATATAAATTTTGAGGTGATTTTTTGGAATCAAAAATAGAATTAATTAGGGGCATCTATTAAAAAAGAGGGTCTTCCCTGGTTTTTGAATAAATAGGCCAGAGCGTGCAGACTTTACGCTGAAGGTGACTACGGGTAATCTGGCAACAATGAGAGCGAGGTCTCGTTTAGGTGGAGGTGATCATGAAATACCGTATTTATGGTAGTGAGGCAGACTATGAATCTGGCTCTGAGGGGCAGGTATTAAAAAATAAGTTGTGCCTGAACGATCCCGCCGAAATGAATCAAGCAGAAAACCAGTTGTTATTGCGTTTGTACGAAGCGCTTTTTCAGCCTAGCTTTCAGCTCAAGCAGATCAGTGTGACGCTTTTAAGGCGTTGGCATCGGATGTGGCTGGGGGCCTTGTATGATTGGGCGGGGCAGATCCGCACGGTGCATATGTCTAAAGGTGACTTTCGTTTTGCTTCTGTGCATTTGGTGCCAAGCTTGCTAGAGCAGTACGAGCAGCATTACCTAAGTCAGTACCCCCTGCTAGCTACCTATAGTACACAGCAGGTGGTGGAGTTTTTAGCACAAAGCCATGTGGAATTAATTTTGATTCACCCCTTCAGAGAAGGGAATGGGCGCTTAGCGCGCTTGTTGTTAGATGTGATGGCCACGCAGGCGGGATTCACGCCATTGGATTACAGCCTGTGGGATCAAAACAAGGAGTATTATGTGGGAGCCATACATGCAGGCGTCATGGGAGACTATGGCCCTATGCAGCGCTTAGTGCAGGATGTGTTGTGTGAGGTTTAGCGAGTTAAAGCTAAATGAGCGTATTTGTTGGATTGAAGCTGGGCTTCGATGGCAAGCGTATTGTGGGTGCTTTCGATAGAGGCGGAGCTGGCTACAGCACGATAGAGGCATTGTTGGGTAATGGTCTTTGTTGGCTGACGCACAGGGACGTTTTTCACAATAGGCATTTTCACAATAGACATGAGTGTCTCCAAGTAAAACACCCTCAATTATACCATATGGCCCCTGCACGATTTAGAACTAGCGACGAATATTGACTAACAAAGGAGAGCCATTGGCGGGGTCACTGATCACATCGCAGTGAACTTGATAAAGCTCATACACTAGTTCAGACGTCAAAATGTCTTGCGGTGCGCCTTGGGCAATAATTTTGCCTTCACGCATCGCCACCAAATGGCTTGAGTACCGTGCTGCATTCATTAAGTCATGGACGACCATGGCTACGGTTTTACCTTGTTGAGTCAGACTACGTATTAGCTCAAACACCTCAATTTGGTGCCCTAAATCCAGTGCGGAGGTGGGTTCATCCAACAGCACTAAAGGCGTGTCTTGAGCGAGTGTCATGGCAATCCAAGCACGTTGTCGTTGGCCGCCAGATAACTGGTCTAGCTCACGGTCTTGCAGTTCGAGCAGATTAGCGGCTTCAAGGGCTGCTTTGATAATACGTTGGTCCTCAGCTGACCACTGGCTAAACCACTGCTGATGGGGCTGACGCCCAAAGCGTACCAGATCAAGAATGGTCATCCCTTCCGGAGCCGTGGTCTCTTGGGGGAGCAAGGCCATTTTTTGAGCAACGACTTTGCTGGGCAAGCTGTGTATATTGGCGCCATTTAAAATGACCTGTCCTGCTTTTGGGGCCAAAATACGTCCTAGGGTATTAAGCAACGTGGATTTACCACAACCGTTTGGACCCACAATAGCCGTTACTTTGTTTTCGGGTAAAGAAAAATTGAGGTTATCAATGACCACCTGTTTGCCATGCCCAACTTGTAAGGACTGGGTGCTGAGGGTGGTTTGAGTGGTAAGGTTTGTCGCCATTAGAGTCATAGTTGGCTCCTAAAAGTAGGGCTGAGTAACATCCAAAGTAAATACGGGCTGCCTACTACAGCGGTTACTAAGCCAACGGGGATTTCTAAAGGGGCAAGCATAATACGGCCTAATAAATCCGCCAACACCATTAATAAGGCCCCAGTCAAAGCAGAGGCGAGTACAGGAACACCGCGATGGCGACATAAAGCGCGTGCGATTTCAGGGCCGAGTAAAGCTACCATGCCTACCGGCCCAGCCACTGCGACGGCTAGACCGGTGAGAATGACGGCTAGGATAAGGCTGAGGGCTCGTAAGCGTTTGACATTAATACCTAAACTGATGGGTATGGTTTCTGACAGACGTAAAACATTGAGGCCTTTGCTTAGGCGTAGAGCCGGTAGCCAACAGACGAGCAGACCGATCAGCAGTAGGGTGAGCGCCTCAGGGGTACGCGCGTTTAAGCTACCTATGGTCCATGGAAAGGCGGCATTAGCGTCATCCAGAGCCACTGAGCTTAGGATGAGTTGAGTAATAGCCCCTGCAATGGCGCCAATTCCTAGGCCGACAACGATAAATCTATACCCTTGAGTCCCGCTGCCCCCGGCTAGCGCAAAAATGAGTACCGTGGCGGTAAGCGCGCCAACTAGGCTCATGGCAGGGGGGGCTAGACTAATCCCCACGCCAACCACAGAGGCGACGGCAAAAGCGGTTGCGGCATTATCAATACCTATAATTCCAGGGGTGGCTAGACGGTTGCGGGCTAAGGTTTGCATAAGACAACCGGCTAAAGCGAAGGCAGCGCCGGTGCCTACGCCGGCGAGGACGCGCATTAAGCGTAGCTCTTGAACGACGAGTTGATGCATGGCAGAGCCTTTGCCGATTAAGGCCAGCCAAACCTCAGTCGGGCTAAGTGGCACACTGCCTAGGCTGAGACTGGCAGTACAGGCCACCAATAGACTCAGCAGTAGTCCTAGATTTACCCAAGTGGTACGTTGGGAAATGGGCAGGCTAACTTTTTGTTGAAAAGCGTTGAATAACCAAAATCCCGCCAAAGGGAGCGAAGTGTTATTTCTTTTAAGCGAAGGTGTTGGCATGGTCAGAGCTTAGGTAGGCGGTTAGCACGTACCACTGCGAGTAAAACCGGAGCACCGATAATGGCGGTAAGTACGCCAAGAGGCAGTTCTGCAGGGGCAACCAGGACACGAGATAAGGTATCGGCACCAATTAAAATAATAGGACCAATAAAGACACACAGAGCTAAGTAGCGCCGAATGTCTGCGCCGGCCAAGGCGCGGGCAATAAAAGGAACCACTAAACCCACAAACATAATCGGGCCAGCTAAAGCGGTAGCAGCACCGACTAGTAAGGCCACTATGAGCACGGCAATGAGTCGAATGCGTCCTGGTTTGTGCCCTAGATTGGTGGCCATTTTTTCGCCTAAAGCTAAGGCAGCTAAAGGGCGAATAATCAATAATGTTAATACCGTGGCAAGGATCAAGGAGGGCAGAAGCTGCCAAAGAGTAGAAATGTCACGACCTGCTACGCTACCTGTAATCCAGAAACGAATTTCATCAGCGGTGCGTTGGTCAAACATTAACAGCAGCGAGGTCAAAGCAAGAAGCAAGCTAGATAGAGTAGCCCCTGCAAGCACCAAGCGGATGGGGTCATTGCTCATGCTATTCAGGCGTGCTGCGGACAGCACGATTAAACAGCCAACTAGGGCTCCTGCTTGAGCCACATACACAGAGAGGCCAGCAGCGGAAGCCCCTAACAATAGCGCTAAGGTAACGGCAAAGGCACTGCCGGCGCTGACGCCAAGCAAGCCTGGCTCGGCCAAAGGATTACGTGCCAAGGTTTGCATGAGGGCACCGGCACAGCCCAGCGCCAAACCAGTCACTAACGCAACGAGGGTGCGCGGTCCACGTAATTCAAATAAAACAAAGGAGGCTTCATCGGTCCCTTGGCCTAGCAACGTTTGAAGAGCGAGCCAAGGAGACACATTGCCAGCCCCAAAGAGCAAACTGCCTAAGCTGACCAAGAGTAACAGGGCACCGCAACAAACAAGCAAAAAGGGCAAGGGATAACGATTGGGCATTGGGTGTTACTGCGCCTGTTTGATGGCGTTCTCGACTCCAGAGAGGATGACCTCAGCGGCTAGTACGCCAGTGGCGCTGGTCCAAATTTGGCCATCGACAGGGATAACACGGTTGTTTTTTACGACTTCGAGTCGTTGATAAGCAGGTGATTTTTCGGCTTGAGCTAAAGCATCATTGCCTTCTTCGTTAATGGTAGCCAAAAATAACCAGTCTTTATCCAGCATGGCTAGGTTTTCTTGGCTAATAGAGGAGGTATGTGGGCGACCTTCTTTGACTACACCCCCATCGTCCACAGTAAAACCTGCACCTGTGAGCAAGTTAGCGGTAAAGAGTTGCTTGGAAAGAATCACTGGGCCTTGGGGCATCCAACGCGCAATCATGACAGTGCGCTCATCTTCAGGTATAGCGGCCTCTACTTGTGTTTTGACTTCAGCGATGCGTTGCTCTAGCGCTTCGAGTTGCTGCTCCATCACGTCAGGTTTACCTAAAGCCGAGGCAAATAAGCGCGCGTCTTTGCGCCACGCGTCTTCTTCAAAAGAGGTGTGACCGGAAGCCACAGTAGGCGCTACGGTTGCAAGCAAACGGTATTGTTGTTCGGGTAAGGTGTTGGGGGCCAAGATTAAATCTGGCTCAAGCGCAATAATGGCTTCCAAATTGTTTTCTTGGGGGGTACCAACGATGGTGATGCCCTCGGCTCGGTCTTGGAGGTAGCTGGCTACACCTGTGCCCCCGCGTGTGATAATAGCGCCTAGAGGCTCTACGCCCACGGCATAGCTGGCGTCTAGGGCGCCTTCAAAAAGAGTTACCACGCGTTGTGGTTCACCTGTAATGGTCACCGCGCCAAACTTGGTGTCTACGGTGCGACTGTCTTGGGCTGCAGCGGGGGCAGCTAGAAAAAAAGTGCAGGAGGCTAAGAAACCGACAAAGCGGTTTAGAGTAGATAAAGAAAAAGAAGTGGCTCGCATGGTATTAATTTTTATGAAGTAACAAGGAAGATGGCGTTAATGATAACGTTTTTCATTATTATTTGTGAGCCTGCTGGGCATAAAGTTCCAATTTTCTCTGAGTTTTAAAAAAATAGCAGGAATAGAACGGTTTTTTGGGTAGATAAGGGACAAAATGCAAAGGCCTTAAGCAAAGCAAAAGGCCTTTTGGTCTAGTTAGGAGTAGCGTCGTTAAATGAAGGTGTAAAGCCTTAGTTAGGTGACGCCTCGTTGTCTAGACGCGTGATGTCTATCTCCGCTATGGAACGGTTCACAATTGATTTTACCTCAAAATGTAGATTTTCGATGGTAATGGTGTCGCCCTGTTCTGGTAAAGCTCCAAATTGATGCAATAACAAACCTGCAACTGAGGCTGCCCCGGAATCTGAACTCAGTAAAGCATTGCTTTCTAGTCGCTGACAAAGGTGGTGTAAATCTGTAGTACCAGCTACACGCCAGTGATTCGGTCCTAAAACTTGAATGGTAGGGTGCTCGTCTTCGTCAGGGAACTCGCCAGCAATCGCCTCTAGCACATCAATGGGGGTAAGCAGGCCTTGTATAGAGCCGTACTCATCCGTCACTAACACCAGCTGGCCTCTGGAGCTTTTTAGTGTTTCCATGGCATTTAATACGCCTGTTAACTCATGAATAATGATGGGTTCACGCAGGCTAGGCAGGGCGCTGAGGTCTTGGTCTGCCATAATGTCAGCCATGAGGTCCTTAGCTCGAATCACGCCTAAGATATTGTCCAACTCATCACGGCAAACGGGAAAGAAGCTGTGAGGGGTTTCACGTAAACGTTGCAGTATGGTCTCTGGGTCGTCATTTAGATCTATCCAAGAAATTTCATTTCTAGGGGTCATAATAGAACGAATGGAGCGTTCGCCTAAAGTCAGTACGCCAGTCACCATATTTCGTTCCTCTTGGCCGAAAACGGGTGTTTCGATTTCAGAAGAGATTTCCTCATTAGGGCCGGCGTTATCCATTTTGTTTTTGTCCCCTAATAGTCGTAACACCGCTTCAGCAGTGCGGTCTCTCAAGGGTAAACGAGCTTCGTTTCTAATAGCGCTTTTGCGAGCAATTTGGTTGAAAAACTCAATAAGAATAGAAAAACCAATGGCAGCATAAAGATAGCCTTTGGGGATTTTGAAACCTAAACCTTCAGCGGTTAGAGTTAAGCCAATCATTAATAAAAAGCTTAAGCACAACACGACCACGGTGGGATGGGCACTCACAAAGCGAGTTAGAGGTTTAGACGCCCACATCATAATTCCCATGGAAACAATGACAGCGGCCATCATAACAGGCAGCTCATCTACCATGCCTACGGCGGTAATGACGGCGTCAAGGGAAAACACGGCATCTAAAACGATGATCTGTATCACCACCACAGCAAAACTGGCGTAGACCTTAGAGCTACTGTGCTCGTGTGATTTGCCTTCTAGCCGCTCATGTAGCTCAGAGGTCGCTTTAAATAATAAGAAAGCGCCCCCTAAGAAAAGGATGAGATCTCGTCCTGAAAAGCTAAAAGGACCAATGGAAAACAAGGGGGCCGTTAAGGTGACTAACCAAGACACAATGGTGAGCAAACCTAAACGCATAATCAGCGCCAGTGACAAGCCAATTAAACGCGCTTTATCACGCTGATGCGGGGGTAGTTTGTCCGCTAAAATAGCAATAAAAATGAGATTATCGATCCCTAGAACAATCTCAAGGACGATTAAAGTGAGTAACCCCACCCAAATTGTGGGGTCTAGCAGCCATTCCATAGCTATGCCTAATAAAAATAAATAAAATGTGCCTCATAATCAAGAGGCTAAGGGGATTGATGCAGGTTTTAGTTATTTAAAGGCGTGGCGGCTTACGCAGAGGAGGGTAGCTAAGCGGTTGGCTGCTTAGTTGGTAAACAAAGCACGGCTGAAAGATGAGCGCATGATAAGAACAGCTAGAGGCGCTGTGGAGCGAGTCATGCAGGTCGGCGTGCTCTATCTGGTGTGGCTTAGGCAGGTCAGCGGTAACCACGGAAGCCTCTGGGCTTGGGTTAATTGTGAGAGCCGTCGTGTCTGTGAGAGCAATGGGGACGTAGAGAGCGTCATAAGACAAGTCGGTCAAGGACTCGGCTAAGACCTGAATCGGCAGCAGAAAAAGGAGAAAAATGACGACAAACCGTCGCATAGAGCAATAAAGGTGTAAATAACTCATCTAGTATAATTCAAGACATCATTATTTGCTGTTTCTGTATGGGCAGTGTGTCTCATTTTAATTTAAAAAAACGCAGCCCCTAAAGCGACTAGAACCACTAAAACCACGGTAGCCCAGCCAATGCGCTCTACATAGCGGTGCAGCAACGACTCCATTCTGGGGCCTCCCCAAGCGAGTAAGCCAGCGACTAAGAAAAAACGCAGGCCACGCCCAATTAAAGCGGCGAAAATAAAAGGTAAGAGAGCCATGGACATGGCACCGCCTGCGATAGTAAATACTTTAAAGGGAATAGGAGAAAAGCCAGCGACAAAAATAGCCCAGAAACCATAGCTCTTAAACCAGTTGATCGCCGTTTCATAAGCAGGCCAATAGTGACTGGTGCTTAACCAAGGCAAAATTGAATTAATCGCATAATAACCAATTAAATATCCTAACAAACCACCTGCTACAGAACAGAGGGTGGTAATGAGTGCAAACCACCAGGCTCGTTTAGGGTGCGCCATACACATGGGGGCCAACATAACGTCTGGCGGAATGGGAAAGAAAACAGATTCAAAAAAACTGAGGGTCCCTAAAAACAAGGGGGCTCGGTCAGAGCGTGACCACTTCATGGTCCGAGCATAGAGCGTGGAAAATAATTTCATGTGAGCAGATTGAGCAAACTCAAAGTAGTTTGAAAAAGAAGAGGCCAATCACACTTCTTATGACTGGGAATTGTAACGTGGATTGCAGAGGGATTAGGCACGATTTAATCGTTAGCGTTGGTAACGGTTTTTGGGGCTAAGGTGGCCAGTAACCACCTCCCCTGACCCGATCTACCGTCAAATTATCGGGCAGGTCATGCGCTTAGTGGCGGCTGGCCAATGCCCGCCCGGTA
>CANROS010000003.1 GCA_947632305.1 uncultured Paenalcaligenes sp.
AAAATCCCTAAAGCACTGCCCACCATCACCGTAGGCATAATGGCCAAACCATCTAACCCATCCGTCAGGTTGACGGCATTACTTGAACCCACAATCACAAACCACGTCAAAGCGGCAAAGCCCACCACGCCCAAGGGATAACTAATGCTTTTAAAAAAGGGCACGATCAAATCGGCTTGGGTAGGCAAAGGCATACTAAAACCGCTCCACACCCATTCTTTAAATAATGGCCACAGCTCGGCGGTATCAGGAGCAGACACGGCAAAGGTGAGATAGACAGAGGCCACTACCCCAATTAAAGCCTGCCAAAAAAACTTTTGGCGAGAGGACATGCCTTCAGGGTCTCGGTGCACCACTTTTTTATAGTCATCGGCCCAACCGATCCACCCAAAACCAAAGGTCACCAATAAGACCACCCAAACAAATCGGTTTGTCCAGTCCGCCCATAAAATGGTGCTGATCCCGATGGATATCAATATCAGCACCCCACCCATGGTGGGGGTGCCATTTTTTTGCAAATGGGACTCAGGCCCATATGTGCGCACCGCTTGACCAATTTTGAGTTCGGTCAAGCGTCGTATTACCCACGGACCACAACATAAACCAATCACCAACGAGGTCGCACACGCTAATACAGCGCGTAAAGTGATGTATTCAAAAACACCAAAAGCACGAATATGAGACTCAGCAAGCCAACGCGCTAGCTCAAGAAGCATGGTGGCTCTCCAAGAAAGAAGCCTCTAGTGCTTTAACTACCCGCTCCATACGCGCACTGCGTGAGCCTTTAACCAAAGTCTGCGCTGGCATTTCTTTTAAGAGTTGCTCAGTGAGCTCGTCTAGGGTGTCAAAGCTGCTTGCGCCTGCACCAAAAGCCTCCGCTGCTTTTTTCGCTTCTGTACCATGCACCAACAACACATCGATGCCTAAGTCTCGGGCATAAGCCCCGACCTCAGAGTGTACTGCCCCGCTATGAATGCCGACTTCGGCCATATTCCCCAACACCAACACTTTACGTCCTTTTAATTGTGCCAACACTTCGATGGCAACACGCACTGAATCAGGGTTGGCATTATAGCTGTCATCGATCAGCTGCACACCATTGGGCAAATGTTTTACTTGCATGCGACCTGCTACGGCTTTAAAGGACTCTAGCCCTGCGACTATAGCCGCCAAAGGGGCTCCAGCTGCCGATGCACATGAAGCGGCAGCCAATGCATTACGTAGGTTGTGAACGCCTGGTACAGGCAAATGCACCTTGATGCCTTCGGAGCCAATCACTAGCCTAAACTGCGTGGATTCAGCCGCAGCATGGATATTTTCCGCTCGGACTACGGCGCCATCATTAAAGCCAAAACACTGCGTTTTTTTAGTACCTGCTAGCTCGTGCCAAAAGTCGGTATAGGCATCATCCGCTGGGAACACCGCTACCCCGTGTTCGCCTAAGGCAGTTAACACCGCCCCATTTTCCGCCGCAACTGCATCCACGCTTTGCATGAATTCTTGGTGTTCGCGCTGCGCATTATTAATCAAGGCAATGGTGGGCGCGGCAATCTGAGCCAAGGGCAAGATTTCACCGGGGTGATTCATCCCCAACTCAAACACTGCAGCCTTATGCTGAGCGGTTAAGCGCAACACAGATAAAGGCACACCAATTTGATTATTCAAATTGCCTGCGGTCGCTAGAAACGGCTCTTTACCCCCTAACCAAGCGGTGAAAATAGCCGCAATCATTTCCTTGGTGGTGGTTTTACCATTACTGCCTGTCACAGCAACGACTGGTATGTTAAAACGACGACGCCACAACGCCGCTACTTTGGTCAAAGCTACCTGCGTGTCACCTAAAACAAACTGAGGAATATCTACGTCTACCGCATGCTCAACCAAAGCCGCCACAGCGCCTTTGTCTTTGGCGGCCTGAACGTAATCATGGCCATCAAAGCTTTCCCCTTGTAAAGCCACAAATAATTGCCCGGGCTGTATCGTACGGGTATCAGTAGACATACTTAAACCACGCAACCAAGTCAAAGCAAAACTGGCCCAATGACTGTCGTCAAAAACCAAACGTTGACCTTGTACCTCTTGGTAGGTTTCATGCCCTTTACCCGCAATCAAGACAATATCATTGGGCTCGGCTACCCACAGAGTCTGCAGAATGGCTTTGGCTCGATCCAACTGCACCTCAGGAGTACGGGTCATGCCTTTTTGGATTTGTTCGATAATGCTTAGCGGATCTTCAGAGCGTGGGTTATCCGTGGTGATAACGACTTGATCCGCTAAACGATCGGCAATAGCCCCCATGAGGGGACGTTTGAGTTTGTCACGATCACCACCACACCCAAACACACACCAAATCTTGCCGCCACGTACCTGTGCGGTATCTCGTAAAGAAAGCAAAGCTCGCTCTAAGGCGTCCGGCGAATGGGCATAATCCACCACCGCTAAAGGCGCCGAACGATGAGCGCCTACGGCTAATGCTTTAACAATTTCCAATCGACCTGGTACTGGACCTAAGGTAGCCATCAAACGGGCTGTTTTCGCAATAGGCCAACCTAAATCCAACAACACCGTCGCTACCAACAAAAGATTAGAGACGTTATGCTCACCTAATAAGCGCGTTAAGATCTGCGCAGTGCCATGGGCCTCGATCAAGTTAAAAACCTGACCATCTGCAGCGGTATGAATGTCATCAGCAAACAAATCCGCCTGGGCGTCTTGAGTGGAATAACTCAAGATACGTTGAGCTGTCGCCTCTGTGAGCAATTGTTTGCCAAACGCATCATCAAGATTAAGCACAGCCAAACGTAAATTAGGCCATGTAAAGAGCCGACTTTTGGCTGCAGCATAGTTTGCTTCGGTATGGTGGTAGTCTAGGTGATCGTGCGATAGATTCGTTAGCGCCGCGATATCTATTTGCACCTGATCCAAACGACCTTGTTCCAAACCAATGGATGAGGCTTCCAGAGCGACCAAGTTGGCCCCTGCCGCCTGAATAGCCGCCAAACTACGATGCATAGTCAACACATCAGGGGTAGTCAACACGCCACCCAGATTGGTGCCATCAGGCAACGTCACCCCTAAGGTGCCAATGGTGCCGCACGATACCCCTGAGTTATTTAGCATGGCAGCTAGCCATTGCACGCTGGAGGTCTTGCCATTGGTGCCGGTAATAGCAACCACCGTCATTTGCTCCGAAGGTCGGCCATACCATTCGTGCGCAATCGCTCCTAAGTGAGCTCGCAAATTAGGTACCACTAAACTAGGCACAGCGCTTTGCGTGGCTGTGCTGTCATCTTTTACTACCGCCACCGCGCCTGCGGCAATTGCTTGCTGGATATAGTCATGGCCACTGCTCGCCTGACCCGCGCAAGCAAAAAACACATCACCTGGTTGAATGACTCGTGAATCCAAACACAAATGAGCTGTACTAAGAACGTGATTTTCTTTTAACCAATTAACAATATTTTTCGTGTTCATTATTGTCTTTTCTCCTGATCGGCGCCAAAGGCCACCAATGCATCCACCGGCTCATCCGGCTCAATTTCGAGGCGTCGTAAGCTATTTGCCACAATGTCAGCAAACACAGGAGCAGCTATTCGACCACCATAATAATGTCCTTTGGGTTCATCAATACTCACAGCCACCACAATGCGTGGATTAGAGACAGGAGCAAAACCAACAAAAGATCCTCTGTATAACGATTTACTATATTTACCATCTACAATTTTTCGAGCAGTACCACTTTTACCCGCCACTCGGTACCCTTGAACCTGAGCCAAACGCGCCCCTTCGGGACCCGCGGCATCTTCAAGCATATGACGCACGGCAAGTGCAACCTCAGGTCTAAAGACCTGGATGCTGGTGGGCTGCATGTCTCGTTTAATCAGGCTCAGCGACACCATATCGCCATTACGAGCGAACACAGTAAAGGCTTGAGCCATTTGCATCAACGAAGCCGACAACCCATAACCGTAAGCCATCGTGGCGCGTTCTATAGGACGCCAGCGGTCCCACGGTCGTAACCGTCCGGCTACGGCTCCGGGAAAGCCAATCTGTGGGGCTCGACCAAAGCCCAACAGAGTGAATTTTTGCCACATTTCCTCGGAGGTCAGCATTTCAGAGATCATCGTCATGCCAATATTGCTAGAGCGACGGATGATGCCTGCGGCGTCTAGCACGCCATTATTTCGACTCACGTCACTAATGGTGTGCCCCTGATAACGGTACTGACCATTGCCTGTATTGAACTTGGTATTTAGACCTATACGTTTAATATCCAAAGCCAAAGCCACGGTAAATGGTTTCATGGTCGAGCCTGGCTCAAAGGTGTCAGTCAAGGCTCGGTTACGCGTTAATTCGGGTCGAATGGTCTGACGCTGAGCAGGGTCATACGTAGGCAAATTAACTAAAGCCAAAATTTCGCCTGTTTGTACATCGGCCACTATCGCGCTAGCTGCTTTAGCATTGGTTTCCGTCATGGCTTTGTCTAAAGCCATAAACGTGTCGTACTGCATGCCGGCATCCAACGATAAATAGATATCCTGACCATGACTAGGTGGGATCACCTCAGCCACGTCCTCCAACACGCGCCCTAAACGATCGCGTAAGACTTTGCGTGACCCGGCCTGCCCTGCGAGATCGGCATTAAAAGCGAGCTCTACGCCTTCTTTGCCCTCGCCATCAATATCAGTAATCCCTACGATTTGGGAAACCGTTTCCCCCTCGGGGTAGACCCTACGCAGTTCGTCTTTGGTGTGAATACCTGGCACCTTAAGGGCTAAAATTTGCTCGGCCACATCCAGTTCGACTTGGCGTTTCAAATAGGCAAATTCACGCCCACCCCGGCTAATTAAGCGTTTTACCTCTGAGAGAGGTAAATTTAAAATAGCACCCACCTCGCTTAATTGTTTATCTGTGGCCCTAGCGCTGTCTTGGGGGTTAGCCCAAATGGCTTTGACCAACACAGATGAAGCCAAGACCACTTTACCGGAGCGATCAAAGATTTTACCTCGAATTGCCGGCAAGCTTAGTTCTTGGTGATAACGTTTTTCCCCTTGGGCCTGCAGAAAATCTGTGTTGAGCCCTTGTAATTGTAAAGCACGCACAATCAGGGCCCCAAAGGCCAACAGAATACAGAGCAAAACAAATCTAGCCCGCCATAGAGGAACACTAGTAGCGGGCTGTGATTTTCTAATTTTATGGTCGCGTGCGCTCATGGCCGCCCCTCGCGGGGGACCAGCACAGACGGTCTACCAGGGATATACATAGTACGTGGCAGCTCGGCAGGTACTAGGTTGAGATCTTCTCGGGCTAGCTGAGTAATACGAGCATGACGGACCAACTCGGCTCGATCAGATTGCAAGTGACGCCAAGCAATATCCAGCTCTTGGGCTTGTAAGCCTAATTGCTCACTTTTAATAAAAAGGGATCGAGAATGATAGCGAGTATTTACCAGACTAATGGCAGAGATCATAACCGCTATAACGAGTATGGGCACAGTAATGCGAAAACTCATCGCCGCCCTCCCCGTTTAAAGCTGCCCGCATTCGCCAAATAATCAACCGCATCCGTTAATTGACGCTGCCAATCGTCTGTTAAGGTGGCTTCTGTACGCTGCGCTACCCGCAGTACCGCGGAACGCGAACGCGTGTTAGCACCGATTTCATCTGAGTTCGGTAAAACGCGCCCTAGATTGTCTAACCACGGTGCCGGCATATCGTGCGGCGCTATGGGCAAACGCGAATACTGCACCGCAGGATTCGCAGCTGCTGCAATAAACTGTTTAACAATACGGTCTTCTAGAGAGTGAAAACTAATTACCGCTAGACGACCCGCCGGTTTTAACAGCTCTAGAGTGCGCGGGAGCGCATCCGTAAGCTCCTGGAGCTCGCGGTTGAGGTAAATCCGTATAGCCTGGAAGGTCCTGGTGGCTGGGTGATGATTCTTTTCCCGCGTGCGGACGGTGCCGGCGACCAACTCGGCGAGATCATACGTGGTGTGTAGCGGGCTGGATTCGCGGCGTGTTGTAATCGCCTTTGCAATCTGGAAAGCAAACCGTTCTTCGCCATAATCTGCGATGACCTCCTTAATTTCATTTTGGTCGGCCGTAGCCAACCATTCGGCGGCAGTTAAGCCTGTGGAATTGTTCATGCGCATGTCCAGAGGACCATCACGCATAAATGAAAAACCTCGCTCGGCATCATCTAACTGGGGCGATGACACCCCTAAATCCATCATGACACCATCAATCTGATCTATACCCAAGTCCCGTAAACGGGTAGCTATGTTTTCAAAGCCATCGTGGCACACCACCACCCGAGGGTCTTCTTTTTGAAGCGCTAACGCAAAGCCAATCGCAGTGGGGTCTTTATCAAACACCACCAAACGCGCGCTAGGCGCTAAAAATTGCAATAAATAACGACTATGACCACCGCGGCCAAAAGTAGCATCCACAAAGATGCCCTCTACCAGCGGTAAAGTCGAATCGAGCACTGACCAGCGCTTTGAGGTGAAACGAGGCGCAATCAATGCGGAAACAGTTGCTTCCAATAAAACGGAACGATGTTTGAGTTCCATAAACGAGCCGACTCAGAGTGAAAATTGTTCTAATGCCTCTGGCAACCCTTTTGCTAGATCTTCGGTTTGACGGGTCTCTAGTAACTGGGCATCCCAGAGCTCAAAATGACCGCCCAAACCTAAAAGCATGGTGTTCTTTTGAAGACCCGCTGCTTGACGTAATTCGGGAGCGATTAAAATACGCCCGGCCGAATCAATTTCTACGTCTTGGGCGGAACCCAACATTAAACGTTGCAAGGCACGTGCGCTCATGGGCAGAGCCGCAATTTGCTCGCGCTTTTGTTCCCACAGAGATCGGGGATAAAGAATTAGGCAGCCATCTGGGTGTCGTGTAAGCGTGAGACGACCGTTCTCCTGGGCCATTAAGGCCGTACGGTGTCGCGTAGGAATGATCAGACGCCCCTTAGCATCTAGGCTAAGAGCACTGCTACCTTGATACATGGCCCCATCCATTTACACTAAATCCCACTTTTTCCCACTCTAAGCTATGCACGAGCGGTGGTCAAGGCTCTAACTTCAGGTTTTGCAATGACAACAATCACTTAGGTTACATTTATAAATGAAAAAATTGCTCAAAAAAGCTAATAAATCAAGGTATTGCTCAGGAATATGAAAGGGCTTTATGAAAACAAAAAACGCCCAACAAATAAATGCGGGCGTCATACATATTACATTTAATAACATTTAGTCGGCGAGTACGCCGTAAAGAAAGTGGGACAGGTCTATAGGCCGGATTTTGTAAGCCCGAAGGCTGGCAATCATTCGTCTAGGCCCATGATTGCTCATGGGCTCGAGCCACCTACCCGCATACTCGAGCGAGCCGCCCTTTAGGTAATTAAACCCTTGTATGCCTATTTGATGTTGCTCCAGATAGAGGTTACCGCGTTTCACCCTGCATTGTTATAACTGAAAAATCAGTTAAACAGTACGGAGATAGCCGTACCAGTGCATATATAATAGGATATGCCCCCAACGCAGTCTCGTCTCTGTGGCCCTAGTCCTTGGCTTGTCTTTAGACTCGCCAGACGGCTGTTAGCCGCTATCTTGCTCTATGGAGTCCGGACCTTCCTCGTTAATAAATTAACGCGATTGCCCGACCTGCCCCACAGATATATTGTACCCTGCGTAGGCTCCCACATTCATTTTTATTTTTTATTGGCCTATGTCTATTCATTTAGTGACCCTGAACCGCGTCCAACTCGCCTTTGGCCACCATCCTTTATTGGATAATGCCGACCTTATCATTCATGATAATGAGCGTTGTGGATTAATTGGACGAAATGGCACAGGCAAATCCTCACTGTTAAAACTCATTGATCAACGCCTCCAACCCGATGAAGGCGACATCATGTTCAAAAGCGGCCTTCGTGTGGCCACCGTAGAGCAAGAGCCAGAGCTACCTACCGACACCAGCATTTATGACTATTTATGTGGCGACTATGCCGAGACCGAAGATTGGCAACGCGTGGGGCGTGTTGGCGCCTTAATCGATCAACTCGGCTTAAACGGCGATGCCTTAACCAATGCGCTCTCTGGCGGTACCCGTAAACGGGTAGCACTGGCTAAAGCCATGGTGGATGAACCTGATTTATTGCTCTTAGACGAGCCCACCAACCACCTAGACTTCGATGGTATTCTCTGGCTAGAACAGCAACTCAAACAGTTTCGTGGCAGTATCATTGTCATTACCCATGACCGTGCTTTCTTGGACGCTGTGGCCACCCGTATTATTGAACTGGATCGCGGTCAAATTTTCAGCTTTCCCGGTAACTTCTCTCGTTGGCAAGAACGTAAAGCCGAATGGCTTGAAACCGAAGCTCAACAAAACGCCAAATTTGATAAGTTCTTAGCCCAAGAAGAAGTCTGGATACGCACTGGCGTACAAGCCCGTCGCACACGTGACGAAGGCAGAGTACGCCGCCTAGAAGCCTTACGTCGAGATCGTGCCGCCCGACGCGAGCGCAGTGGTAACGTCAACTTTGCTATTGCCGAAGGCAGAAAATCAGGTCGCATCGTGATTGAAGCCGAACACATTCAGCAACGCTACGATGACCAAGTCTTAATTGATGATTTTTCCACAGTCATTATGCGTGGTGACCGTCTTGGTTTCATTGGAGCCAACGGCGTCGGCAAGACCACTTTGCTACGCATTTTATTAGGTCTACAGCCCCCCACCAGTGGCCACATTAAACACGGTACCCAACTAACCATTGGTTACTTTGATCAAATGCGCGCCAACTTAGATGAAAATGCGACCCTGGCAGAAACCATCAGCCCTGGCACCGAATGGATTGAAATCGGCGATCAACGCAAACACGTTATGAGCTACCTAGAGGACTTCCTCTTTCCCGCTGCGCGAGCTCACTCTCCTGTCAAAACCTTATCGGGGGGCGAACGAGCACGCTTAGCCTTAGCTCGTATGTTTGCTCAACCCACCAATGTTTTGGTTTTAGACGAACCCACCAATGACTTAGATATCGAAACGCTAGAGCTACTAGAGCAATTACTGACTGAGTACAGCGGTACGGTCATGCTCGTTAGCCATGATAGGGCCTTTTTAAATAACGTCGTCACCCAAGTGGTCGCCGCGGAAGGCAATGGCAAGTGGGGAGAATACGTGGGGGGGTATGACGACTGGCTGGCTCAACGCCCTGCACCCAGCAGCACCGCCAGCACGGCTCCTACTACCAGCGCTAAATCCAAAGTGGAACCCGCTACCACCCCTGCACGTGCCACGCCCCCAGCTAAAAAACTGGCTCCTTGGGAGGAACGCGAATTGGCAGAGCTACCGGAAAAAATCGCCGCCATTGAAACCAAGCAAACCGACCTAGCCCAACAACTGACTAACCCAGACCTTTATGCTGAGGGCAACGCCAAAGCTGAAGCCATTCATGCCGAGCTAGAGCTGCTAGAAACGCAACTACTCGAGCTATTCGAACGCTGGGAAGACTTAGAGCAATAAAGCCCTTAGTGTCCTAAACCCACGATCTGATCTCGCTCGACCAATAAAAAATCATGGTGCGGTTAAACCTGCACCATGATTTTTTTATTTACCGCACCATAACAACAATTTAATTCGCTTTTAAACGCCATCCCAAACGTTCACCTGCCGCCAAGGGTACTAAGGCGCCGGCCTTTAGGTCTAATACCTCAGGGATGCTAGCGTCCACACGCTCTAACACGACGTAATCCTCATTGACAGGCAAGTCATAAAAAGCCGGCCCATTTAAACTAGCAAAGGCTTCTAAGCGATCCAGCTTGCCGACGGCATCAAAAGCCGTAGCGTATAGCTCTAAAGCATGTAAAGCGGAATAACAGCCCGCACAGCCACAATCCATTTCTTTGCGGCCTTGAATATGAGGCGCACTATCTGTGCCTAAGAAAAAGCGTGTGCTATCACTGGTAGCGGCAGCCAATAAGGCCTGACGATGTACCTCACGCTTTAAAATCGGCAAACAATACCAATGAGGACGCAAGCCTCCCGTAAACAGGGCATTGCGGTTATAGAGCAAGTGCTGTGGCGTAATCGTAGCGGCGATAGGGCCTTCTGCCGTCGCGACGTAGTCAGCCCCCTCTTTGGTGGTGATGTGTTCAAACACCACTTTTAACTCTGGGAACTGTTTACGCAAAGGCAACATGACTCGATCAATAAATAGCGCCTCTCGGTCAAACACATCCACCTCTGGATCCGTGACCTCGCCATGGACCAACAAAGGCATCTGCTGCTCTTGCAACGCCTCTAGTGCCCCAGTGCAATACGTTAACAGGTCGGTTACGCCCGCATCTGAGTTAGTGGTTGCGCCCGCAGGGTACAGCTTGACCGCATGCACTACCCCTGACGCTTTGGCTTTAACAATTTCCGCAGCTGGAGTGTTATTTGTCAGGTAAAGCGTCATGAGCGGTGTAAAACGCGGTGCATTCGGCGTCTGTGCCAAGGCGGCCATAATACGCTCTTTGTACTGTATAGCTTGCTCTGTGGTCGTGACCGGCGGAGTCAAATTTGGCATAACGATGGCACGCGCAAACTGCTGCGCTGTATGAGCCACAACGGACTCCAGCATTTCGCCATCACGCAAATGCACATGCCAGTCATCAGGTCGTCGAAAACGTAATTGCTGTAGAGCCGCAGTCATAGTTATTCCTAAATCCAAATTTTAAGCAGTTTGCGCTAAAAAGCGCTGCGCAAGTCGTATAAACATTGCCGCCCCATGCGGAGTCACTGCATCATTAAAGTCAAAACTAGCATTATGCAATACTCGCCCCTGCTCTGCACCTCCTTGGCCCAATCTAAAGTAAGCCCCTGGACGTTGGCGCAACATAAACGAGAAATCCTCTGCCCCCATAGAAGGTGTCAGCTCGGCATCCACCGACTCTGAGCCGAATAAATCTTGTGCAGTCTCTGCCACCAATTGAGCGTGTTCAGCCGTATTAATGGTGGCAGGAAAAAGACGGTTGTAATTGAGTGTGATTTGCATATTAAAGGCCTGGGCCAAACCGTCACAAATTTGCTGCATACGCTGTTGAATTTTAGCTTGAACCTGCTCACAAAAAGTCCGCACTGTGCCGGATAACTGCACCTGACTCGGGATCACACTGTGAGCATGTAACTGCCCGGCTTGCATGGCTGAAACAGTCACCACACCAGATTCAAAAGGATGCACGTTACGAGAAACTATCGTTTGCAAAGCTGTGATCAGTTGAGCCGAAACCACCACTGGATCTTTAGATAACGACGGGTGCGCACCATGCCCACCGTGGCCCGTTATCTGGACAGTAAACGTATCGGCGGCGGCCATCATAGGCCCAGGATTCACCCCTATATGACCCGGAGGTAAGCTAGGCCAATTGTGTAACGCAAAAACGGCATCACAGGGGAACCGCTCGAACAAACCGTCCTCTATCATGGCTTGAGCCCCGCCCAGACCTTCTTCGGCAGGTTGAAAAATAAAATGCACGGTGCCTGCAAACTGACGATGCTCGGCTAAATAAGCCGCTGCCATCAACAAAATAGCGGTATGGCCATCGTGCCCACACGCATGCATTTGACCTGATAACGTCGACTGATAAGGCAACTGGGTTTGTTCATGAATGGGCAAAGCATCCATATCCGCGCGCAAACCCACACAGCGCGGCCCCGGCTGAAAGCCACGCAACACCCCCACCACACCGGTACGCCCCACTCCTTGATGGACCTCTAGGCCCCAATCGGCCAAGCATTTTGCCACCAGTGCTGCCGTGCGATGTTCTTCAAAACCCAACTCGGGGTAAGCATGAATTTGCTGCCTTAAGTGCGTGATGCTAGGCTGCAAGCTGTAAAGATCTGTCAAAAGATGTTTTTGTGGCGTCATTCTTACATTTATCAGACTAAGATAGGGAAATCCTGTGCTTAGCTATTCTAAACACAGACTAAACATACATAGCATGATATGTTTTATACAGGCTGGCAACTGCCTTTACTAACCTGTGCGACTTATTCAAGAGGAGCAAACCATGGCTAAAGCCACTAAGACCACTGCAGCAAAGACAACCAAAGCAACCAAAACCGCGAGCACGGCTGCTACCGGTTTCATGAAACCCATGACCCCTAGCGCAGAACTGGCTGAAATTGTGGGTAAAAAACCGCTACCACGCACTGAAGTAACAAAAAAGATGTGGGAATACATTAAAAAGCATGATTTACAGGCTCCTGAAAATCGCCGTAATATCAATGCAGACGCCAAGCTCAAACCCATCTTCGGTAAAGAGCAGATCAGCATGTTTGAACTCAGCAAATGTTTGAATGCTCACCTAAGCTAAATCCTTAATTTGCACTACACTTAGCGACTGCCTCTGCAGTCGCTTTTGTCTTTACACATCCATCCCTATGATAAATGCTAAACAGTCTATAGACGTATTTTGGAATCAGTCCACCAAAACGCTTGAATACCAATGGGTTGGCACCCAAGACCCAACGGCACCCATCATGGTTTTTTTACATGAGGGCCTAGGAGCCTTATCCCACTGGCAACACTGGCCTCATCAGCTTTGCACTCACTTGGGTTACCGTGGCTTGGTGTATTCACGTTATGCTTATGGTTTTAGTACACCTAGGCCCGCCTCTGACATCTGGCAAAGTGACTATTTACACATCGAAGCCCAACACGCTTTACCCGCCTTATTGCAGGCCTTAGAGATCAATGAGCCTGTCACTTTGTTTGGTCACAGTGATGGCGCCAGCATTGCCTTGCTGTATGCCGCCATGCCTCAGAATCTCGCCCAACAAATCATCGTTTTAGCCCCCCATATCTATATGGAGCCTATGACGCTAGAAGGCGTAAAACAGGCTATTTATTGGTATGAAAACGGCGACCTAAAACAGCGCTTAAAACACTACCATGCGGATCCGGATTCTGCGTTTTGGGGTTGGGGGCGTGTCTGGAGTGACGAGCACTATTTAAAGCACTGGAATATTGAAAAAGAGGTAGCACATATCCGCTGCCCCCTATTAGCCATTCAGGGCACCGACGATGAGTATGCGTCTTTAGAACAAATTTACGATATTCAACGTCTAGCCCCTCAAACTCAGCTCTGCATTTTAGAACACTGCCGCCACTCGCCTCATATAGATATGCCTGAGCGTGTCATCGAAGCCGTAGAACAGTTTCTAAAATAATATGGCCTAAGCCTCAAAGGCAGCGGCGGCCCGGCCTATACGATCATTGACCGCTTCCCACAATACAGTCTGAGGCGGTCGTTCTAGATAAATAGCGCTATAGCCTTGATCGTCCAACTGACGCAACATGGCATAGAGCTGGCTCGCATAATGTGCGGCGTCATTGGGCACCAAATAAATATGAGCAGAAGTCTTGATGGACTTGTCAAAGACCACCGCCACAGCCTTCGCGTCCTCTAGGGCTGTGATCTCTGTGGCGCTCTTTAGATAAAGCGGAGTGCGTGGCGCATAATGCGCCTTCAAAGAACCGGATACCCTAGGAGCCTTGGCACTGGGTTCAGCTTGCTGCCCTAAAGTGCTCCCTACTACCTCTGCAATTTGTTCTGCCGTAATATGACCTGGGCGCAATACCACAGGCGCGACCCCTTGGCCCAGACGGGAGACATCTACAATAGTAGACTCGATGCCTACCTCGGCATTGCCCCCAGACAAAATATACAATTCGTCTGAGCCTAGATCTGGAAACTCGTCTCGTACATGCTGCGCCTGCGTAGGAGAAACCTGCCCAAATCGATTGGCAGATGGAGCGGCTACCCCAGCGGGTTGCCCCTCGCCTTTAATTTGAGCAAAACGGCTGAGTAAAGCCTGAGCCACCGGATGCGAAGGACAGCGTACACCTATGGTGTCCTGCCCGCCTGAAACGGCAGCCGAAGCTTGAGCGGCCCGCGGTAAAATCAAGGTCAACGGGCCAGGCCAAAAAGCATCCATGAGCTGCTGAGCAGCCAAGGGAATCTCGGCCACCCAATGCTTTAGCTCGGCTTGATCTGCCACATGCACAATAATGGGGTGATTCGCTGGCCGTCCTTTAGTTTGATAAATAGCAGCCAGTGCCTCTGGATTAGAAGCATCTGCCCCTAATCCATACACCGTTTCTGTAGGAAAAGCCACTAACTGCCCTTGGGCTAAACGGTGTGCGGCCTCATTAATGTGCGCAGCCAAATCACTCATACCAATCAAATCCTAAAATACGAGCCACCTGTAACGCTTTGGCTTGTAAAGCCGCCTCATCAGCCGCTAACAAAGTCACATGCCCCATTTTGCGTGCTTTACGAGCTTCGGCTTTACCATACAGATGCAAAAATACCCCTGGAAGCGCCACAACACTGGGCCAATCAGGTTCGGCATAGTTATTCTGCTCGTCAAACCACAAATCACCCAACACGTTGAACATTTTAGCTGGTTGAATGTCGGTGCTAGACCCCAAGGGCAAACCTGTCATCACCCGAACCTGCTGTTCAAACTGGCTGCTATAACAGGCCTCAATACTAAAATGACCACTATTGTGGGGGCGAGGAGCGATCTCATTGGCTAATAAAGAGCCATCAGCCAAGATAAAGAACTCAACGCACAATACACCGTAATAATCTAACTCTGAGGCAATGGCGACTGCGGCCGCTTGGGCTTGTTGGTAATAAGGCGCGGCACACTCTGTGGCTACAGTCGATACCGCTAAAATACCATCACGGTGATAGTTATGAGACGGCGTATAAATAGCCGTTTTCCCATCTAAGCCTCGCGCCACTACAACGGAAATCTCATCCACCAGCGGCTGCAAAGACTCCAATACACAAGCAACTTGGCCAAAATCCTCAAAAGCCTGCAAAGCCTCTTGTTTGGTTTGTACCCGCGCTTGTCCCTTGCCATCGTAACCAAAGCGTGCCGCTTTCAAAATACCGGGAAACAAAGCTTCGTCTGCTTGGTCTAGGTCTGCAGCAGACAACACAGCACAATATGGCGCAATAGGCACCCCTGCTTGCTGGATGAACTGTTTTTCACTAATACGGTCTTGCACAATAGCTACCGCGGCGCCACTGGGCGTCACACGACAATGCTGAGCCAACTGGGTCAGACTTTGCGCAGGTACATTTTCGAATTCAGTAGTAATAGCGGAACAAAGTTGGGCAAGCTCGGACAAGGCTTGGCTATCGTCGTAAGCGGCACAAATGTGTTTATCTGCAACCACCCCAGCAGGGCTAGACGGGTCTGGGTCCAACACCGCCACTTTATAACCGAGGCGATGCGCACTATAACAAAACATGCGGGCCAGTTGACCACCGCCCACCATGCCTAGCCACTGTCCTGGCAAAAAAGTATCAAAGGTAGACATCAGTTTGACTCGCCTACGGCAGGTAAAGACATCGCTCGAGCCGCTTCGGTTTGCTTAGCACGAAACTCAATCAATTTTTGCTTGAGTTCGGGATTGTGAACTGCCATCGTGGCAATCAGATGCAAGGCAGCATTTGCAGCGCCGGCCTCGCCAATCGCAAAGGTGGCTACGGGTACCCCTTTGGGCATTTGAACGATAGACAACAAAGAGTCTTCCCCCTTGAGGTACCGTGAAGGCACTGGCACCCCAAAAACCGGCACTTCAGTTAAAGCGGCCAGCATACCGGGCAAATGGGCGGCCCCACCTGCTCCGGCGATAATACCGTAGTACCCCGCCGCGCTAGCTTGGGCGCCATACTCTACCATATCCTGCGGCATACGATGCGCCGATACGACTTTGGCCTCGAAGGGCACCCCAAAATCGGTCAAGATTTGTGCCGCTTGTTGCATTACGGGCCAATCTGAGGATGACCCCATGACCAAGCCTACTTTGATTTCTGACATAACACTTAGGCTCCTAAACGTTTCACCGCATCCGCATATTTAGCCGCAGTCTGATCAATAACGTCTTGAGGCAAACGGGGCGCAGGGGCTGTTTTATCCCAATCTTGGGTTTCAAGCCAATCACGTAAAAACTGCTTATCAAATGAAGGCGGGTTGCTGCCTACCACATAGGTATCTTCATCCCAAAAACGTGAAGAATCTGGCGTTAAGACCTCGTCCATCAAATGCAACACACCGTTTTCATCTAGACCAAATTCAAATTTAGTGTCAGCAATAATAATGCCCTTGGTGGCGGCATAATCTGCAGCGGCTTGGTAAAGTGCCAACGTGGTAGCGCGCAACTGCTCGGCCAGCTCAGGACCTAGCTCGGCAACTACATAATCAAAACTCACGTTTTCATCATGGGCCCCTACCTCGGCTTTAGCTGCTGGAGTAAAAATGGGTTGCTCTAGCTTTTGTGCTTGTTGCAAGCCGGCAGGAAGCTCAATACCACAGATGCTGCCAGTTGCTTTGTACTCGGTCCAACCAGAACCCACTACATAACCGCGAGCCACACACTCGACCATAATCGGCTTTAAGCGTTTCACCACCATAGAACGGTCTTTAACTAAAGCCTGCTCTTCGGTAGTTACCACCGACAGCGGGTCTACATGGGTAGAATGATTAGGCACAATGTGCGCTAATTTTTCTAACCAAAACTCTGTTAGTGTGGTTAAAACGGCGCCTTTACCCGGGATAGGATCTTCTAAAATCACATCAAAAGCAGAAAGGCGGTCTGAAGCCACAATTAACAATTTGTCGTCGCCGACGGCATACATGTCGCGTACTTTACCGCGCCCAAGTAAAGGCAACGATTGCAGCGTGCTTTGGTAGAGAGCTTGCACGATATATCCTATAAAACAAAGGGCGGTGAAAACACCGCCACACATATGAAAAATATTATTTGATATGCTGAGCCAAAGCGCCTGAAGCGTATTTAGCTGCCATTTCGTCTAAAGGAATGGCTTTGATTTTAGACGCATTGCCTGCGGTGCCAAACTGCTGGTAACGCGCCACACAAATGGCTTTAGCTGCCTCGCGAGACGGTTTCAAAAACTCTCGTGGGTCAAATTTACTGGGGTTTTCAAACAAGAAGCGACGTACCGCAGCGGTCATAGCCAAACGGATATCAGTGTCGATGTTGACTTTAACCACACCGTATTTAATGGCTTCTTGGATTTCAGCCACAGGCACGCCATAGGTTTCTTTCATGTCACCACCAAACTCACGGATTTCGGCCAAGAGCTCTTGGGGCACACTGGAGCTACCGTGCATAACCAAGTGGGTATTAGGCAAACGAGCATGAATTTCTTTCACGCGCTCGATGGACAGAATATCGCCAGTTGGTTCACGCGTAAATTTGTATGCGCCATGACTGGTACCAATGGCAATAGCCAAAGCATCTACCTGAGTACGTCGTACAAACTCAGCGGCCTCTTCGGGGCTGGTAAGTAGCTGATCCATGGTGAGGGTACCCTCAAAACCATGACCGTCTTCTTTGTCGCCTTGCATGGTTTCCAAAGAACCCAAGCAGCCCAGCTCGCCCTCTACACTGACCCCTAGCTTGTGAGCCATTTCGACAACCTGACGAGTGACATTGACGTTGTATTCAAAGTCAGCAACCGTTTTACCGTCCTCTTGTAAGGAACCATCCATCATGACGCTACTAAAACCTAAATCAATGGCTCCTTGGCAAACAGCAGGAGATTGACCGTGGTCTTGGTGCATCACTACAGGAATGTGAGGGTACGTTTCTACAGCCGCTTCGATCAGATGTTTTAGGAAAGCTTCGCCCGCATATTTACGCGCACCTGCTGAAGCTTGCATGATGACAGGACTGTCTGTCTCATGGGCGGCTTCCATAATGGCCTGAACCTGCTCTAGGTTGTTAACGTTAAAAGCCGGAATGCCGTAACCATTTTCAGCTGCATGATCCAGCAACTGACGCATGGAGACCAATGCCATGGTGAATTCTCCTAGAAAACAAATAATGAATAGGTAATTTTAAGGTGGAATGAAGTTTTTTGCTTGTGTAGTTTGTGTTTAAGCACTACGACGTGCCGACTTTGGTCGGAAAGATGCAACAACGTGTTCATGCGTCTCTGCGTACGGGCCACCGATCAAATCAATGCAATAAGGCACAGCAGCAAAAATACCTGGGACTACAGTTTTACCCTCTTTGTCTTTCAGACCTTCTAGAGTCTCAGCGATCGCTTTGGGCTGCCCGGGTAAATTAATAATTAACGCCGCTTGATCCTCTGTTTCGCGGATGACGGCGACCTGACGTGACAAGATGGCAGTGGGCACAAACTGCAGGCTGATTTGACGCATTTGTTCGCCAAAGCCTGGCATGATTTTGGTTGCTACGGTTAGAGTGGCTTCTGGCGTGACATCACGTCGCGCAGGACCTGTGCCGCCCGTAGTCAAAACCAAATCACAACCGAGCTCATCCACCAGCTCGATCAAAGCAGCAGAAATCAGGCTGGGCTCGTCAGCGACTAGGCGTGTCACATATTGCGATGGTTGCACCAAAGCCTGATCCAGCCATGTCTGCAAGGCAGGAATGCCTTGGTCTTCGTAACCGCCTGAAGAAGCGCGATCGGACACAGACACCAGCCCTATTAAAAGCTGATCGGGGTGCTGACGGACTAAACGCGTAGAACTCATAATATCCCTAAATACAAAAACAGATAACTATAAACCTGAGCCTCTATTCTACACCGTAGGAGCAGGCTATGCCTGCGATAAACAAGGATCAGGGCCTTGAGACAGAGGCGGTTTGGTCAGCCATGCTATTCTTTAGGGCGGTAAAATACTAATTATTTTTGTAGGGCATGTATGCAAAACAACTTATTTTGGGTGGGTGCGGGGGACTTAGCCCAACGCTGCGTAAGCGGTCTAGATCGTTCAGCTTGGCACTGTACCGCCTTAAAACGCCACTGCCCCACTGACTCAGTCTTTGATCAAATCGTTCTCGCTGATGTCACGCTAGCAGAGAGCTTACAAAACCTGCCCCAAGCCAGTCACATAATTTATAGTGTGACTCCTAGCGAGCGCTCCCCTGATGCCTACCAAGCCGTTTACGACTCTGGCCTTAAGCATCTACTGGCCTCCTTAGACCTAAATGCCCTACAGCGCTTTGTCTTTATTTCATCCACCTCTGTCTATGGACCTGATCCAGTTCCTCAAGACGAAAACTCTATGCTCAAGCCTACCAGCTTCTCTGGCCAGACCCTTCATGCAGCAGAAAAATTCTTACAACAAGAATTGAAAGACAAACTCACCGTCATCCGTTTTAGTGGCTTATACGGCCCTGGCCGACAACGTATTTTTAATAGCTTGCGCCAACAAAGCCTAAGCATTAATCCAGCCATGGATAACTACGCGAACCGTATTCATAGTGATGATGCGGCCCGTGTCTGTGCGCATGTATTACATCACGCTCAGCCCCATTCCTGTTATGTGGCAACCGACAGCACCCCTTTACCACTGCGCCAACTTTACAGTCATCTTAGTCAACGCCTTAAAGTACCCGCCCCCCGCTTTGATGCTCAGCAAGCCTACGAGTCCAAACACTTTAGTAATCAGCGGTTATTGAATAGCGGCTTTGATTTCCTCTACCCCAGCACCCTTCAAGGGTATGATCTTTTGCTCGATTCCTTAGCCTCTATCACCCATGAAAGCTAATCCTTATTGGTCGCTGATTCAATTAGCTTTTCCTATTATTTTAGCCAATGCAGCGGTGCCCATTTTGGGCCTAGTCGATACCGCTGTAATAGGCCAAACCGGCACTGCCAGTGACCTAGGCGCCATTGCCTTAGCCTCCTTGGTTTTTAGTTTTGTCTATTGGGGCTTTGGTTTTTTACGCATGGGGACGACTGGGTTTGTGGCTCAAGCCGCAGGCGCTAACCACTACAAAGAGCTGCACGCCTTAGTCTTCAGAACCTTGCTCATTGCCGTTGGCATTGGTTTAAGCCTCATTGTGTTACAAAAACCCATCGAAATAGTCGCTACCCATTTACTTAGCGCTAGCCCCGCTGTTAATACAGCTGTGCGGGAGTATTTTTACATACGTATCTGGGGTGCGCCTGCCACCCTCATTACCTTTGCTCTTTTGGGCATTTTAATTGGTATGGGCTGGACACGTCAGCTGCTCTATGTGCAGTTGTTATTAAACGGCTTAAATATTCTTTTTAATCTTATTTTTGTTTTAGCTTGGCAGATGGGTGTCAAAGGCATTGCCTTAGGGACCTTATGTGCCGAGTGGATTACCGTCTTTTTTGCCCTATTTATTGTGTTAAAAAAGATGGATATCCAACAGCCTTTACAGCGTTTTCAGACGCTGAAAATTCGCATTTTTAATCGCCGTCATTTATGGGCGTTATTTCATGTAAATAGCGATATTATGATTCGCACCTTAGCGTTAATTAGTGGCTTTGCGTGGTTTGCTAAAAAAGGGGCGGGCTTTGGCGACCATGTCCTAGCGGCCAATCATATTTTGCTGCAGTTTGTCACCCTATCGGCGTTCTTTTTAGATGGTTTTGCCAATGTAGCAGAAATGCGTGTAGGCCAAGCGTATGGCGCAAAAAACAAAACTCGCTTCCAAAGCGAAGTCCGTCATACCACCCATCTTGCCGCACTCACCGCGCTATTATTAGGCCTATGTGTTTTTATTTTCGGTGCCACCTTTATACCTTGGCTAAGCCAAGATGAGGCGGTACAAAACATGGCAATCCTTTATACCCCCTATGCCGCTCTGTATATATTGCTCTCGTTTGCGGCCTTTCAACTCGACGGTGTGTTTATAGGAGTCACTCAAAGCAAAGCTATGCGCAATGCCACCCTTTTAGCTTTAATTGTTTTGATTAGTTTAGGGACTTGGTGGAGCTCTGCGTATGGTAACGCCGGCCTTTGGGCTGCTTTGGTCGTGTATATAGTGATGCGAGCTGCCGTCTTGACGGCCTACTACCCTTCTTTACTACGCCATTTGCGAGCCTAAGGATTTGACCAAACCTTTGCCTGCTACACAAAAGGGCTAAGTCCTTGGACTTAGCCCTTAAATACTCAACAGACTCGTCGTATTAAGCCTGCGCGCGCTCTTCGAGTACCACCACTGCAGGCAAACGTTTACCTTCCAGGAACTCTAAAAAAGCACCGCCACCTGTAGAAATATAGCCCACTTTATCAGCAATACCGAACTTAGCAATAGCAGCCAAAGTATCGCCACCACCGGCAATAGAAAATGCCTTAGAGTCAGCAATGGCATTAGCAATAACCCGGGTGCCACTCGCAAAAGCGGGAAACTCAAACACCCCTACCGGTCCATTCCACACGATGGTGCCAGCATTACGTAAAATATCGGCTAGCTCTTGGGCAGACTTAGGGCCAATGTCTAAAATAAGATCGTCTTCTTCGACCTGATCTGCCGCCTTAGTCGTCGCCACGGCATCCGTAGAAAAACTCTTGGCGCACACCACGTCGGTAGGCACTGGAATCGCTGCCCCACGGTCGGCCATTTGTTTAGTAACTGCTTTGGCCTCGTCTATTTGATCTATTTCCGCCAACGATTTCCCAATGGGCAAATCAGTCGCCGCCATAAAGGTGTTGGCAATACCGCCACCAACGATCAACTGATCCACTTTGTCTGCCAAGGCACACAAAATAGAGAGCTTAGTAGAAACCTTGGCTCCTCCTACGATGGCCACCAAAGGACGAGCTGGGTCTTTTAAGGTACGCCCTAAAGCTTCTAGCTCCGCAGCTAACAAAGGCCCCGCACAAGCCACAGGAGCAAAGCGCGCAATGCCTTCTGTGGTTGCTTGAGCGCGGTGCGCTGTACCAAAAGCATCATTCACATATACATCACACAAAGCGGCCATTTTCTTGGAAAGCTCAGTATCGTTGGCTTTTTCACCTACATTACAACGACAGTTTTCCAATAAAACCACTTGTCCTACTTCCACCTCTACCCCATCTACCCAATCGCGGCGTAAAGGCACAGGCAAAGCTAGCATTTTTGATAACCGTTCAGCCACGGGAGCTAAGGAATCCTCGGGCATCACCACGCCCTCTTTGGGTCGGCCTAAATGTGAGGTGACCATCACAGCAGCGCCTGCATCCAAGGCCATACGAATGGCCGGCAAAGACGCTTTAATCCGGGTGTCTTCGGTGATCTCACCATTACTTAAAGGCACGTTCATATCAGAACGAATAAAAACGCGTTTACCTTGTAATTGGCCAGAGGCCGCCAAATCGGCCAAAGTCGTAATAGATGTACTCATGATTGCTTTAGACAAAATAAAGGCGGGGCATGCCCCGCCTAAAACTAATAGAAATTACTTAGCAGACATCATCGCTGCACTGGTATCTAACATACGAACAGAGAAAGCCCATTCGTTGTCGTACCAAGCCGCTACTTTGACCAAATTGCCAGACACTTTGGTTAAGAGTGAATCCACAATGCTAGACGGTGTGCTGTGATTATGATCAATAGAGACCAAAGGCTCATCGCAGTAAGCAAGTATGCCCTTGAGACGGCCTTCGGCGGCTGTTTTAAGGATGCTATTGACTTCGTCTACGGTGGTTGGACGAGCCGCCACAAACGTCAGATCAACCATAGAAACGTTGACAGTAGGCACACGGACTGCATACCCGTCTAGCTTACCATTTAGTTCAGGCAAGACCAAACCTACAGCGGCTGCCGCACCCGTTTTAGTAGGGATAAGGCTTTCACCTGCAGCACGCGCACGACGTAGGTCTTTATGGGCCACGTCAATCAGAACCTGGTCATTGGTGTAAGCATGGATAGTGGTCATTAAACCATTTACCAAACCTAGCTCATCACTAAGAGGCTGAACCAGTGGAGCCAAACAGTTGGTCGTGCAAGACGCATTTGACACCACCGTATCCGTGGCTTTTAAGGTGTCGTGATTGACACCATACACAATGGTAGCATCCACATCTTTACCACCAGGAGCAGAAATCAACACTTTTTTGGCGCCGGCCTGCAAGTGAGCACCCGCTGATTCCTTGGTGGTAAAACGACCTGTACATTCAAGCACCACGTCTACATCTAGCTCGCCCCAAGGCAATTTAGTGGGATCACGCTCGGAGAGCAAGCGGATACGATCACCATTAACTACCAAATACTGATTGTCTTCGGTCAGCTCTACGTCTGCATTAAAACGGCCATGCACTGAGTCATAGCGCGTTAAATGACGTGCTACCACGTCTTGACCTGGTGCGTTAACGGCAACGATTTCAATACCGTGTTTTTTGCCGTACTCGTAATGAGCGCGTAGCGTCATGCGGCCAATACGACCGTAACCGTTAATAGCGACACGAATGGTCATGTATGTATCTCCTTTACAGAACTTGCTCTGCGGCGTTAACTAAATGTGCCGCGGTAATACCAAAATGTTCAAATAACGCGCTAGCTGGAGCAGACTCACCATAGGTGTCTAATCCAATAACAGCACCATCCAAACCTACGTATTTATACCAGCCTACGGTAGAACCTGCCTCAATAGCCACACGAGGTACCCCTGGCAAGAGGACACTGTTGCGCCACTCTAGGTCTTGCTCGTCAAACAAATTGGTACACGGCATGGAAACCACGCGCGCGGCAATGCCTTTATCAGCTAATTGGGCTTGGGCATCCAGCGCAATTTCTACTTCGGAACCAGTAGCAATCAGGATGACTTGAGGCTGATCCACATCGGCCAGCACATAACCACCCTTAGCAATAGCGGCAATGGTATCCGCATCACGCGGCACAAAACGCAAGTTTTGACGTGACAGCAACAAAGCGCTGGGACCACCGGCTTTAACACTTAGGCCTACGCTTTGAGGGCGGCTTAAAGCCTGCACCCAAGCCACTGCTGTTTCCGTGGTATCGCATGGGCGCCACACGTGCAGATTAGGGATTAAGCGCAAGCTAGTAGCGTGTTCAATGGACTGGTGTGTAGGACCGTCTTCGCCCAACCCAATGGAGTCATGCGTAAACACATGGATCACGCGCTGCTTCATTAGCGCAGCCATACGAATGGCATTGCGGGAGTAATCCGAGAAGGTCAAAAAGGTACCGCCAAAGGGAATATAGCCCCCGTGCAATGCAATACCGTTC
This sequence comes from uncultured Paenalcaligenes sp., assembly GCA_947632305.1. Classification (GTDB taxonomy): domain Bacteria; phylum Pseudomonadota; class Gammaproteobacteria; order Burkholderiales; family Burkholderiaceae_B; genus Paenalcaligenes. The sequence goes on from CANROS010000003.1 coordinate 24,057, forward strand.
ATCACGGCGGCCATACCGAATTCACGCACACCATAGTTGATATGACGGCCAAACTGCACACCATCTGCCCCAACTCGCAAGGGTTCTACCCCAGGCCAGTTGGTAAGGTTAGAACCGGTTAAGTCAGCAGAACCACCCACCATTTCGGGTACATTCGGCGCTAGAGCGCTAATGGCTAGCTGCGATGCTTTACGAGTGGCGACCGTTTCTGCTTTGTTATTGGTGGCTTGGATGAAATCCTGAGCCACTGTATCAAAATCAGCAGGTAGCTCGCCCGCCATACGACGAATGAGTTCAGCGGCCAGCTCAGGATAAGCGGCTTGGTAAGCCATGAATTTTTCATTCCACTGGGCTTCGACCTGAGCACCGCGCGCGGTAGCATCCCATTGCTCGTAAACCTTGGTAGGAATTTCAAAAGGGGCATAAGGCCAATCGATAGCAGCACGCGTTAAGGCAATTTCTTCGTCGCCCAACGGCGCACCATGCGATTTTTCAGAGCCAGCTAAGTTAGGCGAACCTTTGCCAATTTGTGTACGGCAGCAAATCAAAGTCGGACCTTGATTTTGTGCTGATAAGGCTTTGGCTTCAGTAATGGCGGCATTCACAGCATCGGCGTCGTGGCCATCTACGGCGGGAATCACATTCCAACCATAACTGCGGAAACGAGCCGGCGTATCATCGCTAAACCACGGTTCGACTTGACCATCAATGGAGATACCATTGTCATCGTACAAAACGATTAGCTTGGAGAGCTTTAGCGTCCCAGCCAAAGAACACGCCTCGTGAGAGATGCCTTCCATTAAGCAACCATCACCAGCAAAAACATAGGTAAAATGATCGATAACCGAATGCTCAGGACGGTTGAACTCTTTGGCTAGCATGGCCTCGGCTAAAGCCAGACCTACGGCATTGGTTAAACCTTGTCCTAAAGGACCTGTAGTGGTTTCCACTCCTGCTGTATAGCCGACTTCTGGGTGCCCGGGTGTACGAGAGTGCAACTGGCGAAAGTTTTTAAGCTCATCTATAGGCAAATCGTAGCCGGTAAGATGTAATAGTGCATAAATCAGCATAGAACCATGACCGTTTGATAATACAAAACGATCGCGGTCAAACCAGTTAGGGTTTAGAGGATTATGTTTTAGATGACGGTTCCATAATACCTCGGCTATTTCAGCCATTCCCATTGGGGCGCCGGGGTGACCCGATTTGGCACGTTGAACAGCATCCATAGCCAAAGCACGAATTGCGTTAGCCATAGTCTTTGCGGTGGAAGGAGGAAGATCCATGAAATGCTCTCTAGGGGGCTGCAACAGGATTGCGCAGCCCAATAAATCAATCAGAAATTCTAAAGACTTTGATTTTAGCATTATTGAGCCGCACAAACCGCCCCCTCTTGCCCTACGCTTCGTTCTATTCCTTTTTTACCCCTTTAACTTTGTATTTATACAACTATGAGTTTGCCGCGTTTTTATTACCCTAATTCCATTGAAATCCACCAACACCTAGAGCTACCCAAAGAATTAGCGCATTATATGCAGCGGGTTTTACGGCTAGCCGACCAAAGCCAGGTCACGCTATTTAACGGTTTAGGCGGAGAATACCAAGCACAAATACACTTCAGTGGCAAACACGTTGCAGCACACGTCTTAGCATTTACGGCCATAGAACGAGAACTCCCTTGGCAAATTTCTATTGCTCAAGGGTTAGCCACCGGCGACAAAATGGACTGGGTCTGTGAAAAAGCGGTAGAAATGGGTGCTAGCGCATTCATCCCTATAGCGGCTCAACACAGCACCTTAAAATTATCGGGCGAACGTCTAGAAAAACGCTTGGTGCATTGGCAGCGCATTGCCCAAGCTGCTAGTGAACAGTGTGGACGCAATCAACTGTTGCAAGTACAAGTCCTACACACGGTAGCGCAGCTCTGCCAACAGCTCGCCTCAGACAGCGTTTTATTATTCTGTGACCCCGATGCCCCCCAAGACTTCCCCACGGCTATCAAACAAGCAACAGCCCATAACACCAACCACTGGATTTTACTGATTGGCCCCGAAGGAGGTTGGTCAGAAGAAGAAAAGAAAATAGCGCTCAATGCTGGCGCTATTTCTATGCGGTTTGGCAGCCGTGTATTACGTACCGAAACCGCAGCTATTGCCTTAGTGGGCGCGATACGCGGCCAACTAGGCTGGATCGACTAATTAGTCTTCAGAGGACCCCGAATAAGGAGTCGGTGCAATACCCGGATCAGGATCGGGGTGTTTACCTGCGTGGATCACCGTATACGCAAAATAACGCCCTTTGTTACTGGCAAAATCAGCCACGTCATTACAGACGCTTAAAATGGCTTGAGCATCGTCAGCTAATGCGGGATCACCGGTATGTAATTTATTAAACCAAACGTACAAACCTGTTTTTTGGTCAGAAACCGTGTCGCACAAACAGTCATATAAAGCATCGAGATCATTGCCAAAGAACTCGGGAAAATCAACGGCTTTCACAATAGCCCGCAGTACAGCTGAGCGGCTGCGCGCACGATCACACTCTACTGTTGCAGTAGTAATATCGGCTGCTTGTGCCAAAGCAAAAATCCCTTCTTGCTGGGATTCGGTGGCCTCAATTAGCCCCCCATTCTGCAGTAAAGCTTGCAGCATAGCTTGGCTCATTACTAGGCCTCCTGTGTATTGTGAATAAGGTGTAGCTTAATCATGGTGGTTCAATCCTGCTTTTTTATACTGACTAATTAAAGTCGCATTTTTAATCCATTTATAGGGGTTTAGGCAAGCATAGAGTTCCTTATTTAATAGAGTGCTGTTTTTTATGCACAGCACTCTAGCCATAAAGGATTTAACCGCTGTATTTAGTGTTGGCTTCTAAGACAGTCAATGCCGTCATATTGATGATTCTACGGACTGAAGAGGTCGCTGTTAAGATGTTAACCGGAGCATTTGCCCCTAATAAAAATGGTCCTATAGCCACATTACCACCACGATCTGTTTTCAGAAGGTTGTAAGCAATATTTGCTGCATCAGCGTTGGGGCAAACCAACAAGTTAGCTGAACCATTCAACGTGCTATTTGGCAGGATACTGTCACGCATTTCCTCGTCTAAAGCGCAATCGCCGTGCATCTCGCCGTCTACCTCTAGACTCGGCTCTAAATGACGGATCAAGCCCAAAGCCTCACGCATTTTAGTGCTAGAAGGCGTGACCTCAGTACCAAAGTTAGAGCGAGATAACAAGGCTGCCTTAGGCACGATGCTGAGTTCTTTCATGCGGCGTGCAGAGGCAATGGTGATCTCAGCCACCTGTTCTGCCGTTGGGTTGTCATTGACATGCGTATCCGCAATAGCCAAAGTGCGTTCACCCAACACCAAAATATTCATTGCTCCGTAAGTTTTAGCGCCAGGGGCTTTACCAATTAGCTCATCCACATAACGTAAGTGATTCACATAGGTACCCACCGTGCCACAAATCATACCGTCGGCTTCGCCTAAATAGATCATCATGGCACCAATCAACGTAAAACGACGTCGCATTTCCACGCGTGCCATTTCTTTGGTGACCCCATCACGATTGCGTAGTTCCCAATAAGTTTGCCAGTATTTATTAAAGCGATCGTCTTGTTCTGGGTTCGTAATTTCAATGTCCACACCCGGACGCAGACGCAAACCATAACGCGCAATACGTTGCTCGATCACCGAGGGACGACCCACCAAAATAGGTTTGGCCAGTTGTTCATCCACCACAACTTGAACGGCGCGTAACACACGCTCGTCTTCCCCTTCAGCAAAAACAATACGGGCTTTGCCGCCGTCTTTCACTAAGCCTTTGGCAATACCATAGATAGGCTTCATAAAAGCACCGGAGCGGTGCATAAACTGCTGCAACTGATAGCTGTAACTGCTGAAATCATCGATAGGACGGGTTGCTACGCCTTCTAGCATACCCGCCTGGGCCACAGCAGGCGCAATTCTAGAGATCAAACGTGAATCAAAGGGTTTAGGAATAAAGTAATCCGCACCAAACTCTACGTCTTCTAAGCCATAAGCCGCTGCCACAAGCTCGTCTTGCTCTTCGCGAGCCAACTGACAAATAGCATGCACTGCCGCTTTTTCCATGCCCCGCGTAATCGTCGTCGCACCAATATCCAAAGCACCGCGGAAAATGTAGGGGAAACATAAAACGTTATTGACCTGATTCGGGTAATCAGATCGCCCTGTGGCCATCACCACATCATCACGCACCGCATGCGCGACTTCGGGCAGAATTTCAGGGGTAGGATTCGCTAATGCCAAAATCAACGGACGTGGCGCCATCTGTGCCACCATTTCCGGCTTTAAAACCCCACCGGCAGACAAACCTAAAAACACATCGGCTTCGGCAATGACTTCTGCCAGAGTGCGCGCCTCGGTGTCTTGAGTGTATTGTGATTTTTTCTCATCCATCAAGACAGTACGGCCTTTGTACACGACTCCTTCGATATCGGTCAGCCAAACATTCTCTGGGGGTAGACCTAAATCCACCAACAAATCCAAACAAGCCAAAGCGGCGGCCCCTGCGCCTGACACCACAACTTTTACTTTTTTAGGGTCTTTTTTAACTACGTTTAACCCGTTTAAAAAAGCAGCTGCCACACAAATCGCCGTCCCGTGCTGATCATCATGGAACACGGGGATGTTCATACGCGCGCGGAGTTTTTGCTCTACTTCGAAACACTCGGGCGCTTTGATGTCTTCGAGGTTAATGCCACCAAAAGTAGGCTCTAGCCCAGCAATAATATCGACTAGCTTATCAGGATCCGTTTCGTTGATTTCAATGTCAAAGACATCAATGCCCGCAAAGTTTTTAAATAAAACGGCCTTACCTTCCATGACTGGCTTGGAGGCTAACGCGCCAATATTACCCAAACCCAACACGGCAGTCCCGTTGGTAATCACCCCAACTAGGTTACCTCTACCAGTGTAACGGTACGCGTTCTGCGGGTCAGCCACGATCTCCTCACAAGCAGCCGCAACGCCTGGCGAATAAGCCAAAGCCAAATCGCGTTGGTTTGCTAATTGCTTGGTGGGTATAACGGCTAACTTTCCAGGGCGCCCTTGCTCGTGATATTCCAGCGCGGCTTTACGAAGATTTTCATCCATGACGACAACTATCCTACAAGAGTAATGCTGATTGTTAGAAAACTGAATAGCTATTCTACTCGCTGAACGCTACATGTCCATGCTGCAGCACAACATGCGACCGTTTCTTTGTTAGACCTAGACAGAGAGGGCGGTAAAAAAAAGCGCATTCGGGTCAAGCGTGGCTTTCACAGCAGCATCTAGCTCTTGAGCATTTACCTGTTGCTCTGCAGATGCCGCCCAAGTAGAGCGCTTAAAAGGCGCTGCTCGCCAATCATTTTTATCCAAAACCACCCAGTCCAATAGGCCTAAATCTTGGCCAGAGCCTAATAAGAGATGTGCCAAATTTAACGAGGGATTCTGCGCACTGAATATATCCAGTCTGTACTTGGCTAACCAACCCGGCAACTCAAGCAGCTCAGCCGCCACGGGCGAACTCGCTAATTGAAATAACTGCGGCACGACCGCACGCAAAGTGGCGGTGTTTAAGGGCTTACTGTTTTGCACCCCAAAAGGACCCAAACTACCTAGCGAGCCATCAGCCATTAACAAAGAAGCATGCACTAGCCCACTTTGCTCTAGTTGCGACAACGCGTAGGACTGATATTGAGGCTGCCCCAGCCACTGTATCACCCAAAGCTCAGCCGGCACCTGCTCTGGAATCGCAAAGCCCTTAGCTCGCAGCTGCGCTACGGTAACTCCAGCCTGCATAAACCATTGCGTTTCTGTTTCATTCACAGGCATCAATTGATTTAAATGCGACACATCCAACCCTAAGACCGGATCGGTCTGATCTTCCAAAAAGTCTGAGTCCGTACCAACGTAGAGCTTTACCCCAAATGTCTGGCATAATTGACGAGCATGATGAATATCGGTGCTTTGCTGCACGGTACACAAAGCCTGACCCAAGCTCGAGTCCAACACTCGAACGCTACCTTGAATTTTTCGCTGCAGTGCTAAGACAAACTGCTCCCAAGGTGATAGCTCAGGCGCTTTGCCACCCAAAAAAGCGCGCCTAGATGGATTCTGCATGTATCCTCCACGGATATATTTCATTCACAATTAAATCACGAGACCTATTTAGTATGCCCCGCCTAGCCCATCGCACGGAGCTGGCTTTGCCGTTCCATGCTGTAGAATTATTCAAAGAAGCAAACACCTTAGCCGCCCAAGGCAATGACATCATTAGCCTGGGTATTGGTGAACCTGATTTTACTGCGCCTCCAACCGTAGTTGAAGCACTAAACCGAGCGGCGCTGGCGGGCAAAGCACAATACACGGCCCCTTCTGGGACCCCTGAACTAAAACAAGCCATTTGCGACTACTATCGCACGCATTTTAATGCGCCTGTACAGCCTGACCAAATCATGATCACTGCCGGAGCTTCCGGAGCGCTTAGCTTAGCTACCTTGGCCCTGATCAATCCGGGCGATGAAATCCTCATGCCGGACCCATCTTATCCTGCTAACCAAAATTTTGTCTTAGCTGCTGGCGGCGTATCTCGCCTTATCCCCAGTACAGCAGCAAATCGCTTTCATCTTACAGCTGACGATATTGCCACCCACTGGAGTGCCAAAACACGAGGTGTATTAATCGCCTCGCCCAGCAATCCCACCGGAGCCAGCATGGCTAAAAAAGACTTAGAGGACTTAATCCTTGCAGTCAAACAGCGCGGTGGTTTTGTCATTATGGATGAAATTTATCTGGGTCTTTATTACGAAGACAAGCCCGAAAGTGCTCTTTGCCTTGACCCTGACTTAATTATTATTAATAGTTTTTCTAAATACTTTCATATGACGGGCTGGCGCCTAGGTTGGCTAATTGCGCCCAGCTCTATGCTGCCCGCCATAGAAAAGCTCGCTGCCAGTCTCGCTATTTGCGCTCCTGCTTTGGCCCAACACGCTGCTTTAGCCTGCTTTGAACCCGAAGCCATGGCTATTTACGAGCAACGCCGGTTGGCTTTTAAAGCCCGACGCGACTTCCTATTGCCCGCTTTTGAGTCCATGGGCTTGCACGTGCCCGTCATCCCCGATGGAGCCTTTTATATTTATGCGGATATATCCGCTCACAGCAACGACAGCCAAGCTTTTTCACATCAGCTGTTACATCAAGCCCATGTGGCCGCTGTGCCCGGCTTAGATTTTGGCCCTACTTACGCTAAACAAATGCTACGTTTTTCCTATTCGACCCAAATGGCACAACTGGAAGAAGCCGTCCAGCGGATGCGTAAATTTTTAGCCTAGTCTTTAACAGGTATGCCGGACGCCAGCGCTATACGACGCCGTTCGGCTAATACCTTGGCACCATAACCTCCATCACTGGGGCCAGTTGCTCCCACATAACACGCCAAGGCCCCAGTAATGGAACCACGGCGACGTTTACAGTCATATAGAATCTGTGTTCCGGCTCGAATATTCGCCACTGGGCTAAACACAGCCAAATTCCCCTCTGTGTAGTCCTCCAACTTGTCTTGGTGAACCCGCGTCATTACCTGCATTAAGCCCTGAGCCCCCGCATGACTTTCCACAAAGGGGTTATACGTAGACTCAATCGCGATCACGGCCAAAATCAATAAAGGATCTATGTCTTTCTCTCGACCGTTTTCATAAGCCAATTGAATCAATGCACCAGTAATCACATTAGAGAGTCGGTATTTGCGCGAAATATAGCTGCGCAAGGCTTGAAGTTGAGTCCGGCTAACACCATTAATGGATAAACCACTGGCAGACTGCTGCAAAACTTGAGCAAAGCTGGTGTAGGCAGACGGTGAGGGGCGGTTCACTTGTGGCTCTCTGCCTTTATCAATCACAATGACTTCCGCGTCATCGTCATGTAACAACCAGCCTAAGGTCACATACTCCCCGCGACTCATTACGTCTGGACGCAATGACTCTACTACGACGCCATAAATGTGTTTGGCTTGATCACGAATCGTAGGCACGGCCGCTCCGGCAGCAATAGTCACCAAAACGGCAATCCCTAAATAAATGGCACAGAGATGGATAAACTCGCCCAGTCTTGAATGCAAAAACCTCAAGCTGCGCTGAATCCATGGGTGGCCTACGGTAGACATAGCCCTATTCCTCTATAATGAATTAAACTGATCATAACCCTAACGCCCCTTGTGTCAAACCGGAGCCTATAATCCCTGTGAAATACCGTGATTTACGCGACTTTATCCAACAGCTAGAACAAGCTGGTGAACTCAAGCGCATTACCCACCCCATTTCCACTCACCTCGAGATGACTGAAATTGGTGATCGTGTTTTACGAGCCGAAGGTCCGGCTCTATTATTCGAAAACCCGTTACATCTGAATCAGCCCGCTAAAATGCCCGTCTTGGCCAACTTGTTTGGTACGCCAAAACGCGTGGCCTGGGGCATGGGTGCCAATGACATCACTGCCCTACGCGATGTGGGCGAGCTCTTAGCTAATTTACGCGAACCCGAACCTCCACGCGGCTTAAAAGACGCTTTTTCTAAAGTGTCTATGTTGAAATCAGCCCTGTGGGACATGGCGCCTAAAAACATCAAAAGCCCCCCTTGTCAGGAAATCGTCATCGAGGGCAAAGACCTCAACTTAGATGACATCCCTTTGCAATACTGCTGGCCAGGCGATGCGGCTCCCTTGTTAACATGGGGCTTAGTCATTACCCAAGGCCCCAATGCCAGACGCCAAAATCTAGGCATTTATCGCCAACAGCAAATTGGGCACAACAAGCTCATCATGCGCTGGCTTTCACACCGTGGCGGTGCCTTAGACTTTAGGGATCACGCTCTAGCCAATCCGGGCGAGCCTTTTCCTATTGCCGTGGCTTTAGGTTGTGACCCTGCTACTATTTTAGGCGCTGTCACCCCTGTCCCCGACAGTCTATCTGAATACCAATTCGCTGGCTTGTTACGTGGCTCTCGCACCGAACTCGCCAAAGCCATTGGCAGCAATCTGTCCGTGCCGGCCTATGCAGAAATCGTCCTCGAAGGCCATATTCTGCCAGCCAATCACCCTGATGCCATCGCCCCCACGGTGCCCGAAGGCGCTAACCCGCTGCCGGCCTCTGACTATGAAATGGCGCTCGAAGGCCCTTACGGCGATCATACAGGGTATTACAACGAACAAGACTGGTTTCCCGTCTTTACCGTAGAACGCATAACCATGCGTCGTAATCCGATTTACCACAGTACTTACACCGGCAAACCACCAGATGAACCAGCGGTCTTGGGGGTGGCGCTAAACGAGGTGTTTGTGCCCCTCCTGAAGCGTCAACTACCAGAAATCGTTGATTTTTACTTGCCCCCCGAAGGCTGTAGCTATCGTTTAGCCGTAGTTTCCATACGCAAACAATATGCTGGCCACGCCAAACGAGTCATGTTCGGCGTCTGGAGCATTTTACGCCAGTTTATGTACACTAAATTCATCGTTGTGGTCGACGAGGACATTAATACTCGCGACTGGAAAGAAGTCATTTGGGCCATGACCACCCGTATGGATCCTGTACGCGATGCCGTTCTGGTAGAAAACACACCTATAGATTACCTAGACTTTGCCTCACCAGTTTCTGGCCTAGGGGGAAAAATGGGGATGGATGCCACCAATAAATGGCCTGGTGAAACACAACGCGAATGGGGACGAGTGATTAAAATGGACCCCGAGGTCACTACAAAAATAGACCAGCTTTGGGCTGATCTAGGTCTGTGATCTTTACGCTCAGCACACTCTATGTGTGCTGAGTGTTTTCAAAGCCTTTAAAAAGGCCCTATCACTTTAGAGCTGGAACGATTCTGCGGTTGCACATAGCGGTCTTGTTTTTTGGTTTGCAGCTGTTGATACGCCCCAAATAATCGCCACGCTGTCAAAGCTAACGCACCAAAGCGCCATTTTCTTTTACCCAGTACCGAACCCATTACGGCAGAAGCACCTGAAAATAAAATAGGATAACGCCGCCCTGAAGACAAGAGCAAATCGAACCAAGACCCAACACCAGAGCCTAAACTCGCACTGACCCCCTGCGTCATTTGACGCTTAGCCAATCCAAACAAAGACCCCGGCTCTAAGCTTTTGCCTAGGTCTGTCACGATATCGCACATCTGGCCACGCTCTATAGCAGCCCGTGCTCGTAATACTTCGAGGCGAACTTTTCGCTCTAAGAGGGAGTTGGGTTTATTCATTTTGACTCGGAATCCTCGTTACGTAAGCGCTCTAACAGCTGAATATCACGCCCTAGTTCCTCTAAGGTTACGGCAAAAGGCATGGGTTCATGAGTAAGCCGCTGTATAATTCTGTAGGTGAACAAGATGGCCAATAATGCATACAGCACCATTAGCGCCCCAATTGCCCAATACCGGTACTCAGTAGACCAAAATAACAAAGCAACAAACAAACTAAAGACCAAAATGGCTAAGGTAGCAAATAACAATGCCCCCGCTAACAAAGCCAACAGTTTTAAAAAGCTAGCTTTTTGTTCGCCGGCTTCTAAGGCAAAGATCTCTAGTCGAGTTCGTAAAATGGAAAGCGAGGTACTGCACAAAGCACCAAAACGTTGTCTTAATGACATGCGCTACCCTTTTTATTAATGAAAAAAGCCCTCTACATAATGTAAAGGGCTCTGAGTTTTTTTACTTGCGGCAGACCAACATACCAAATAACAAACCAACTAGCCCTGCAATACCAATCGCTTGCCAAGGTTTATCATGGACATAGTGATCAGTCGCTTGTACTGCTTGACGACCACGCTCTACAATTGCCTCTTGGGTGTCGTGCAACGTTTCACGTGTATGACGCAAAGAAGTTAAAGCCGCTTCACGCATTTCGTTGGCTTTATCACCTGTGCTTTCAGCCGCATCACGCAATAAACGCTCTGCTTCGTCTAAGCTTTTTTTCACTTCGTCAATTAGCTCACTTTCAACCTTACGTGCGTCTTTCTTTGTGACCATAATACACTCCTAGAGTTAAAAAACGGGATTAGTATAGATACACTTTAGCATCTCAAAGAGACCTCTGGCGTAATCCCTATGAAAAAAAGTGCAAATTCAATTTCATGCTACTTGATTTCAGTAAAGGGCGTTGCAAAGGCTAAGCTCAGTTTGTAATTATTTACTACGAACGGCTTAGGCCTCTACCTTTTGGCGTGTACCAAAAATACGGTCGCCTGCATCGCCTAAACCCGGAATAATATACCCATGTTCATCTAAATGGCTGTCTATAGAAGCGGTATAGATAGCCACGTCAGGGTGAGCATCCTGAACCGCTTTAATGCCCTCTGGGGCCGCCACCAAAACCAAAGCACGAATGGTTTTACAACCGGCTTTTTTAAGTAAATCGATGGTGGCTACCATGGACCCACCAGTCGCTAGCATCGGGTCTATAATCAAAGCAAAACGCTGATCTAACTCACCGACTAACCGTTCTAAATACGTTTGGGCTTCTAGGGTTTCTTCGTTGCGAGCAATACCAATAACAGAGACCTTGGCCCCTGGGACGAGGCTAAGCACGCCGTCCAACATCCCTATACCCGCGCGCAAAATAGGTACAACTGTTATTTTTTTGCCCGCGATTTTTTCTACGTGGATCTCACCGCACCAACCATCTATAGCGGTGGCCTCTAAGGGTAGGTCTTTGGTGGCCTCATACGTTAAAAGGGCCGCAATTTCTTGTGACATTTCTCTGAAGTTTTTAGTGCTTAAGTCTGCTCTGCGCATTAAGCCTAATTTATGTCGAATCAGAGGGTGTTGAATTTCATGTATTGCCATGTCGTATTCTTTATAAAAATCTTAATCGCTCAGTCTATGAGTGAGCCTACCTTGTTATTTTAAGCCATTCTGCTTGAATTTACTGCTCAGCTAGCCATTTCACCACAGCATCATTAAATGGGCGCACCGCTGCAGTGCCTTCGCCATTGACCAAGCTCACCATAATATAACGTTTGCCACTCTGCCCCAGCACATACCCAGCCAAGGCACGAGAGTCACGTAACGTCCCCGTTTTCAAATGAGCACGGCCTTGAATACCCTCGTCGCGCCAACGACGACGAACCGTCCCATCGACTCCAGAAATGGCCAAAGAAGAAATAAACTCAGGCATATAATTGGACTGCCAAATCACGTCCAACATTTGCGCCATACCATTCGCCGTCACACGCGCTTCACGAGCCAAACCTGAGCCATTAGCAATACGCCATCCCCCTGTATTAATACCCTGTGAACGCAAGGTTTGAATCACGGCATTTTCACTACCGGCCACCGTGACACCATCACCTTGAAGTTGGTTACCTAGGGTTAAAAGCAACAAAGTAGCCATCACATTATTACTTTGTTTGTTAATCACGCGTATTTGATCCGCCAAAGAGCGGGAGTCATGCCAAACCAATGCCTGAGCGTTACGGGGTACGGCACCAGCACTAATATCGTGTGCCAAGGTCCCACCCAGCTCTTTCCAAATCATTTTAAAAATGCCATTGAAAAAAGCTTGTTGGCCCATAGTTAGCCTATACACACTGAACTCACCACACGAACCTGCTGCTGTGCCTGAGGCCTGAATCGTGACTCCGCCAGGGGCACTTTGAATTCGTGTGCCCACCACGGGTGAGCCAGGGCAACGTTGATCACTCCATTGCACTTGATTCTCTAGGCGTACTCCAGGGATGGGAGGATCTACAAAAGCCAGCCACTTTTTATTTTTAGCATCAGGCTGAAACACGAGACGTGATGCGCCAAAGCCCACCATCATGGCATCAGGACTTGCATTATAAGGACGGTCACCAGCACCATCAAACGCATACGTGTCTACGGCAACCTGTCCAAATATTTCTCTATCGATCACCACTTGACTCAAGTTTTTAATACCACGCATACGTACATCACGCAGTAAATTCCAGAGATCTGGCACAGAAAACATCGGGTCCCCAGAGGCCTTTATATACAATGGCCCTTGCAAGGTACCCTGATCATCCACTTTTGCATTGGCTTGGGTATAAACAGTGGTGCGCCACACGTGTTCGGGGCCCAAGGCCGATAAACCGGCCCAGGTTGTCACCATCTTCATGACTGAGGCAGGGTTACGAGGTGCGGTCGAGTTAAATTGCACTAACATCGGCCCATCTACCTCTTTGATCACCAATGATAATGACTGATCCGATAGACGTGTATTTTTCCATACCTGCTGTAACTCTGAAGGTAGTTGTTGCGCCCACAGCTGAGCGCTCATCAGCCCTAAACCAGCTACCACTACCGCGCGCTTCAAAGCCGTAACGACTTGATGCATGCTCCCTCTCCTCTGGTCAATACAAATAAAAACACATTCTAGCACCGCTCTTTCTTTTGCGTAGAAACGATACGAAAAGCCCGTAGGATCACAACCGCTTTCTACATCTCCTTCCTAGAAGCGAACCAGACGTGTGACAAAACCAATGAAGCCGCAGCTCCTTATAAAGCTAGTGTGCAAAAGCGTAGAGTTGCTTAAAATAGATTTCTGCCCGCTTAATTTTTAGGCTTTATTTTTTTATGTCTGTCTCTTCTCTTAGTCTTGCCACCTTCGATTACCATTTGCCCGAAGACCTCATTGCTCAACAACCGGCCTCCTCTAGAACCAGTAGCCGTCTACTGCACCTAGACCCCCAAGGCCACCACCACGACCTGCTTTTTAAAGACCTCCCCCAATTACTCAATGCTGGGGACTTGCTCATTTTTAATAACACCCAAGTTATTAAAGCCAGATTACAAGGCCAAAAAGAATCTGGCGGCAAGGTCGAGGTGTTGATCGAACGGATTCTTAACGAGCACCAAGCAGTAGCGCATATCCGTGCTAGCAAAGCCCCTAAACCCGGCACTAGACTGCTCTTTGCAGAAGGCGCTCTCATTCTTACTGTCACCGGTCGTGAGGATGCATTATTTAACGTCGAATTTGACCAACCTGCCTTAGCCGCTCTGGATCAGTTTGGTGCCTTGCCTTTGCCGCCGTATATTACCCACCAAGCAGAGCAAACAGACGAAGAGCGTTATCAAACCGTTTATGCCGAGCATCCCGGAGCAGTGGCTGCGCCTACCGCCGGTTTACACTTCGATCAAAATATATTGACGCAATTAGAAAGCCAAGGCATTAATATAGCTTTTGTGACCTTGCACGTAGGGGCTGGCACTTTTCAACCCGTGCGGGTAGAACGCATTGAAGACCATCAAATGCACGCCGAACGCTATACGGTACCCGCCGCCACCTTGCTCGCTATGGAACAAACTCGGGCTGCAGGGGGTCGTATTATTGCAGTCGGCACCACCAGTGTTCGTGCTTTAGAGTCGGCCGCCCAACCAGACAAAACCCAAGGCACCGTACTCAGCAATGGCGATATCCAAGGCGACACCCGTATTTTTATTACGCCTGGCTACCACTTTCATTGGATAGATGCGCTTATTACAAATTTCCATCTTCCCCAATCCACCTTATTAATGTTAGTGTCTGCCCTAGCTGGAATAGACCCAATCCGGGCTGCGTATCATCATGCAGTACAAATGAAATATCGCTTTTTTAGCTATGGCGATGCCATGTTTATAGAAAAATCTAATTCATGAGTGGACTTAATTTTCAATTACTAAAAACCGATGGCAAAGCCCGTCGTGGCACCATTACTCTCAATCACGGAGAGGTACAAACTCCTATTTTTATGCCCGTAGGTACCTATGGCAGCGTTAAATCCATGCTGCCCCACGAGCTCAAAGAAATTGGAGCCCAAATTGTGTTAGGCAATACCTTTCACCTTTGGTTGCGTCCAGGTACTGACACCATGACAACCCATGGCGGTCTACATCAATTTATGGGTTGGGATAAACCTATTTTGACGGATTCGGGTGGCTTTCAAGTTTTCAGCCTTAAGGGCATGCGTAAAATCACCGAAGAAGGCGTGACTTTCGCCTCTCCTATTAACGGTGATCGTATGTTCTTAACTCCCGAAGAGTCCATGCGAATTCAGCACAGCTTAAACTCTGATATTGCTATGGTGTTCGATGAGTGTACGCCGTACCTAATTGATGACCGCCCCGCTACGCATGACGAAGCGGCCAAATCCATGCGCATGTCCTTGCGCTGGGCCAAACGATCGCGCCAAGCCTTCAAAGACTCAGAAAACCCCAATGCCTTATTTGGTATTGTCCAAGGTGGTATGTACGAAGACCTAAGAGACGAGTCTTTAGCAGGCTTGACCGACATTGGTTTCGAAGGCTACGCCATCGGTGGTTTATCGGTGGGCGAGCCCAAAGCTGATATGTTGCGTATTTTAGAACACACCACCCCTTCTTTACCCGAACAAGCGCCCCGTTATTTAATGGGCGTGGGCACCCCCGAAGACCTGGTCGACGGCGTTGCCAATGGGATTGATATGTTCGACTGTGTTATGCCCACCCGCAATGCACGCAACGGTTGGTTATTTACACGGTTTGGTGATGTAAAGATTCGCAATGCGCGTTATAAAGAAGACACAAAACCATTAGACCCAAGCTGCAGCTGTCATACCTGTCAGCACTTTAGTCGCTCTTATTTACATCACTTGCAACGCTCAAATGAAATTACAGGTGCACGTTTAAATACCCTGCACAATCTGCATTTTTATTTAAAAATCATGCAAGAAATGCGTGATGCTATTGAAAGCGGTACCTTTGAGGCGTGGCGCAAGGAATTTGCGGCAGACCGTGCCCGTGGTATTGAATAAGCATTACAATACCCCATTTATTACAATTCCCTGAATAACTTTTCCCCCTTAAGTGGAGCAAACCTATGTCCTTAACCCAAGTTCTTACCTTGATCCCAGCCCAAGCTGCTGATGCCCCTAGCGCACTTACCAGCATGCTGCCCATCATTTTGATGTTTGTGATTTTGTACTTCTTGATGATTCGTCCTCAAATGAAGCGTCAAAAAGAACATCGCAACTTGGTTGCTAACTTAAGCAAAGGTGACGAGGTCATCACAGGCGGCGGCATTGCCGGTACCGTGACAAAACTCAATGACAATTTCATCACTATTACTGTAGCCGATATTGCTGAAAAACCAGTTGAAATCATTGTGCAACGCCAAGCCGTTAGCTCCGTACTGCCTAAAGGCACCATCAAATCACTGTAATTGGTACGTTCGCGCCCCCTAGCTATTCATTGCAATAGCTAGGGTAAATGTGCCGTTGCCGCTAAAACTATGAACCGTTATCCCATTTGGAAATACCTCACCGTCTTGGTGGCGCTCGTCATTGGCGTGCTCTACACCATCCCCAACCTTTTTGGTGAGTCCCCTGCCGTACAAGTTGCCAGCGCCAAGTCCGTTGTTAGAGTCGATGTCTCGACCCTCAACCAAGTTGAAGACATTTTACGTCGTCATCAAATTACTATGGATGGCGCTTATTTTGAACAAAATGGACCAGCAGGCACTGTACGTATTCGTTTTGACTCTACAGACACCCAACTAAAAGCCAAAGACATTTTAGAAAAAGAGTTAATCAGCAACCCCAACGACCCAGATTACACCGTTGCTCTGAACCTGATGTCTGCCACGCCACACTGGCTTAGCTCCATCGGTGCCAAACCCATGCACCTAGGCTTGGACTTGCGCGGTGGTGTCCATTTTTTACTTGAAGTCGATATGCAAGGCGCCTTAACAGGTCGCTACGACTCACTGTCTTCTGAAATTCGCACTGTTTTGCGTGAAGCCGATATCCGCGCTCAAAGCATTGAACGTCAAGGTCTATCCATTGTCATGACCTTTGACTCGGACAGTGCTCGCTCTGAGGCCCAAACACGGTTACGCCGACAAATTTCTGACTTAGAGTTCAGCGCTTCACCGGCTAACAACGAGCTTCAAGCCGTTTTATCTGAAACCTCAATTCAGCAAACCCAAGCCAACGCGCTACGCCAAAACATCACCACGCTACATAATCGCATTAACGAGCTAGGTGTGGCCGAACCCATTATTCAGCAACAAGGCGCTGACCGTATTGTGGTACAGCTCCCTGGTGTACAAGACGTAGCCAAAGCCAAAGAAATTTTAGGGCGTACCGCCACTTTGGAAATTCGTCTAGTGGACGACTCCCCCACTGCTATGGCGGCTTTGGCAACAGGCACAGTGCCTTTTGGCCTAGAGCGTTATAAAGACCGTGATGGTCACGAACTGTTATTACGTCGCCAAGTCATCCTCACCGGCGAAAACCTCCAAGACGCGCAGCCTGGGCGTGACTCACAAACCCAGCAGCCTACGGTTAATTTAACCTTAGACAGCAAAGGCTCACGTATTTTCCGTGATGTGACTCGTAACAACATCAACAAACGCATGGCCATTGTGCTCTTTGAAAAAGGCCAAGGCGAGATCGTTACGGCTCCGGTGATCCGCTCGGAAATCCCTGGTGGCCAAGTACAAATTTCAGGCAACATGGGCGTCCAAGAAGCCGCTGATGTCGCTTTGTTACTGCGCGCAGGCTCACTAGCAGCGCCCATGACCATTATCGAAGAGCGCACTATTGGCCCAAGCTTAGGGGCAGAAAACATCAAACAAGGCTTTGACTCCACCTTGTATGGCTTTCTCGCCATTGCCATTTTCATTGTGGTGTACTACCACCTGTTTGGTGTCTTTTCCACTTTAGGCCTGACCTTTAACATTGTGCTTTTGTTGGCTATTTTATCTATGCTGCAAGCCACCCTGACCTTACCGGGTATTGCCGCATTAGCCTTAACACTAGGTATGGCTATTGACGCCAACGTTCTGATTAATGAACGTATTCGCGAAGAACTACGCAATGGCCTCAGCCCCCAACAAGCCATTCACGTCGGTTTTGAACGCGCTTGGGCAACTATTTTTGACTCCAATATCACCAGTTTGATCGTAGGGATTGTCTTGTTATCGTTCGCTTCAGGCCCAGTACGTGGCTTTGCTGTGGTGCACACCCTGGGTATTCTCACCTCCATGTTCACTTCCGTTGTCGGTGTACGTGCCATGGTTAACCTTTGGTATGGTGGCCGTCGTCGTCTCCAGTCTATTGCCATCGGTCAGGTGTGGAAACCTACTGATTCTAACAAGGCAGACTAATCATGGAATTATTTCGTATCTCGCGCGTAATCCCCTTTATGCGCCACGTCAAGGCGCTGAACGTACTTAGCTTTGCTGCCTTTATTGCCGCCGTATTTTTTATTGTGATGCGTGGCTTTAATCTATCCATCGAGTTCACTGGTGGCACGGTGATGGAAGTCCACTATGAGCAATCTGCTCCTATAGAGGACATTCGTCATACCTTAACAGAGCTGGACTATAACGACTTTCAAGTCCAAAGCTTTGGTACCTCACAAGACGTACTCATCCGCTTACCGGCCACGGACACTAACGACACCACCGCACAAAGCGCTTCAGTCGTTGCTGCCCTGCAAGCTCAACACAGTGACGCAGAACTGCGTCGTGTCGAGTTCGTTGGGCCCCAAGTAGGCCAAGAGCTAGTTCACAATGGCTTGCTCGCTTTGCTATTTGTAGTGATCGGCATCATGGTCTATTTGGCTTTCCGTTTCGAATGGAAGCTCGCCATTGCATGTGCTATCGCTAACTTACATGACGTGGTGATCATCTTAGGCTTTTTTGCTTTATTTCAGTGGGAGTTCTCACTACCGGTCTTAGCGGGTGTACTAGCGGTTTTAGGTTACTCCGTGAACGAGTCCGTAGTTGTCATGGATCGTATCCGTGAAAACTTCCGCAAACAACGACGTATGGAAGTACCTGAAATTATCAACCTGTCTATTACACAGAATATTTCTCGTACCATTATTACGCACGGCTCTACCCAACTCATGGTGTTGTCCATGTTGTTCTTTGGTGGCCCCACTCTGCACTACTTCGCTTTGGCTTTGACTATTGGGATTTGGTTTGGGATTTACTCTTCTGTGTTTGTGGCCTCAGGCATTTCTTTAGCTCTGGGTTTAAAACGCGAAGACCTGATTCCTAAAAAGATCAATAAAGACGAAGAGCCCACGGCAGAAGGGCTAGACTAATCTCTATTTAGCCCCACTCACAAGGCTGCTCAACCAAGCAGCCTTGTGTGCTTTTTATACCGCACCCTTTTAATTAACCGCTCGTCATCAACAGAGCTAGTTATAATAACTGGTTTAACTTTACTTACGCCCACGGGGTCTACACCCGCAACGGCTTCAAATTATGCAAAAAGATATTTCTTCCTCTAGCTCCACTGCAGAATCCAGCCCCAGCACGACTCGTAAACTCTTCATTCGCACCTTTGGTTGCCAAATGAATGAATACGACTCCGAAAAAATGGCGGATGTGCTCAATCAATACGGCCCCGTAGAAATGACAACAAATCCGGATGAGGCCGATATTATTCTGTTTAATACCTGCTCAGTCCGAGAAAAAGCCCAAGAAAAAGTTTTCTCTGACTTAGGCCGAGTGCGTCACCTCAAACAACAAAATCCCAACCTTATTATTGGCGTGGGCGGCTGTGTGGCAAGCCAAGAGGGTAAAACTATTATCGAACGAGCCCCTTATGTAGATGTGGTGTTTGGCCCTCAAACGCTACACCGTTTGCCTGAGCTGATCGTAGAGCGCAAAAAACGCGGCCGCGCCCAAGTCGATATTAGTTTTCCTGAAATTGAAAAATTCGATAACTTACCACCAGCTCGTATTGATGGTCCTAGCGCCTTTGTCTCCATTATGGAAGGCTGCAGCAAATACTGTAGCTTCTGTGTGGTGCCTTACACCCGTGGTGCTGAAATTTCCCGCCCCTTCGAAGACGTACTCATCGAAGTGGCTGACCTCGCAGATCAAGGCGTCAAAGAAATCACCTTGCTAGGGCAAAACGTGAATGCTTACCGCGGCTCCATGCCTGAAGGCAATGAGATCGCTGACTTTGCCATGTTGCTTGAGTACGTACATGAAATTCCTGGCATTGAACGCATTCGCTACACCACTTCGCACCCTAAAGAAATGACCTCACGTTTAATTGAGGCTCATGGTAAATTATCTAAGCTTGTACCCTTTTTACACCTACCAGTACAAGCGGGTAGTGACCGTACCCTCAGCGCCATGAAACGGGGCTATACCTCGTTAGAATTCAAATCCATTGCACGCCGCTTACGTGCTGCGCGCCCTGGTTTAACGCTGTCTTCCGACTTTATTGTGGGCTTTCCTGGCGAAACCGAAGCAGACTTTGAAAAAACCATGCAGCTCATTCGTGATGTGGGCTTTGATACTTCATTCTCTTTTGTGTATTCCCGTCGTCCCGGCACTCCGGCTGCAGACTTAGCCGACGACGTCAGCAAAGAAGAAAAATTTGACCGTTTACATCGTCTCCAAGCCCTGATTAACGAACAAGCTAATGCCATCGCTCAAAACATGATAGGCACCGAACAAGTGGTCCTAGTGGAACGCCTCTCTCGCCGAGACGATGCTGAAATCATGGGCCGCACTGAAAATAACCGCATTGTTAACTTCCCCGGCCAATCTCGTTTAATTGGTCAACTTGTTAAAGTTCGTATTACTGAAGCCCTAACCAACACATTACGGGGTGAAATCATCACCACCGACACTGTAAGCGGAGCCTAATGTCCAATCAGAAGCACACCGTACACCTCGAAGGGGACAACACCCATTTGGCCAACTTTTGTGGCCCCTTGGATGAAAACCTACGCCAAATTGCCGTGGCCTACGAAGTGCAACTTCGTCGACGCGGCGAACATATCGTTATTGAAGGCCCACAGGCTGGGCTTGCCGCCGATGCAGTACGTTGGTTTCATGATCGGTCTGTGCACAAAGCCCTAAGCCTAGACGATATCCAGCTAGGCTTAGTCGAACTGCGCGCCCAAACCACAGTGGTTCCCACAGATCCTATACAGGATTTTAGCGAAGAGTATGTACCGGTAGCTCCCGTGCTGAACGAAGGCGAACTAAGCCTACGCACCCGTAGACGCGATTTACGCCCTCGTACACCACGTCAACGCGACTATTTAGCTCAGATTCTGAACCATGACATCACTTTTGGTATAGGCCCAGCGGGTACCGGCAAAACCTTTTTAGCCGTCGCCTGCGCCATTGACGCCTTAGAACGTGAGGCAGTGGAACGTATTGTGCTCACTAGGCCCGCAGTAGAGGCTGGCGAGCACTTAGGCTTTTTACCGGGTGATCTCAATCAAAAAGTCGACCCCTATCTGCGGCCTTTGTACGATGCACTTTATGATTTAATGGGCTTTGAAAAAGTACAACGCTTGTTTGAAAAGCAAATTATCGAGGTAGCACCTTTAGCTTATATGCGTGGGCGTACCTTAAATCACTCATTTATTATTTTAGATGAAGCTCAAAACACCACGCCTGCCCAGATGAAAATGTTTTTAACCCGCACGGGTTTTGGGAGCAAAGCCGTCATTACGGGCGACCCCTCACAAATTGATCTACCCAAAGGCCAATCCAGTGGTTTAATGCACGCCGTCTCTATTTTAAAAGGCGTAAAAGGCATAGCCCTCAGTCAGCTCACTAGCAAAGACGTAGTGCGTCACCCCCTAGTGGGCCACATTGTAGATGCCTACGAGGCACACGAACAATAAGCACCATGATTCCTCTAGAACTCGACCTTCAATTCCCCCTAACACACCCAGACTTAGATGCCAGCTTGGTTGAACTCTGGGTGCAGCAGGCACTAACTGCAGCCGTCACTGTCTATGAAGACGCTGACTTACTGCCCCCGTATACCCAAGCGATGTTCACCATTCGTTTTTGCGATGCTGACGAAGCCCAGGCCCTGAACTTGCAATTCCGCGACAAAGACTACGCCACTAATGTGCTCACCTTTGAATATGGCATCGATGAGACCGGCACAGTCAGCAGCGATATCATTATTTGCGTTCCGGTCTTAATCGCTGAAGCCGAAGAGCAGCAAAAACCTTTTTTGCATCATGCTGCGCATTTATGCGTACATGGCGTTTTACACGCCCTAGGCTATGACCACCTCGAAGAGGACGATGCCGAAGAAATGGAAAGCCTAGAAATAGACATCCTGCATCAATTAACTATAGCTAACCCTTATTCTCACTAAATAGGCATAACAAAACTTAGACTTTTAAGTTATGCTAAAACATTATTAATTCCGTCCTGTAGGGCATGTCAGAAAATACAACCCCCGACCCCGAACCGCGTAGTAAAAAACGCTTATCTGCTTTAACTCGTTTTTTTCAACGTCGCGCTGAACCAACTGATCGTGAAGACATCAAGGCTATCCTTGAAGCCGCCCTCGAGCGCCAAGTCATCAATCACGATTCCTACACCATGATTGTGGGTGCACTGGACCTAACCAGTAAAACGGTTGCCGATATTATGGTGCCGCGCTCCAAAATCGACTTATTGGATATCTGCAAACCCGTCTCCGAACTACTCCCTCTTATCGTAGAAACCGGACGCTCTCGTTTCCCCGTTTACGAAGACGATCGTGACAATATCGTGGGTATTCTCCTCGCTAAAGACTTACTGCTATCTATTGCTAATCCCAATATTGATTTGCGTCCTTTAGTACGCCCCGCCGTCTTTGTGCCTGAAACCAAAAAACTCAATGTCCTGCTGCACGAATTCCGTAGCAGTCGCAACCATCTCGCTATTGTGATTGACGAGCATGGTGGCACCGCAGGCTTGATCACTATGGAAGACGTACTTGAGGAAATCGTGGGTGACATCGAAGACGAATACGACGAGGATACTGCCCAAACCATCTTCCAAGCCGGCAACAATAGTTGGCGCGTCATGGCTCTGACCGAAATTGATGACTTCAATGCGGCCTTTGATACGCAACTTCCCAATGATGAATACGACACCATTGGTGGCTGGCTAGCAGCTGAAATGGGGCATATTCCTAAGCGTGGCGACACCACTACCATCCAAGGCATCCATATCACAGTGGTGCGTGCTGACGCTAAACGCGCCCTTTGGTTACATGTACAACGCGATAGTGTCGCTTCCCCCTCTCTCGCTTCAATAGCAGACGACTCCAACTAAAACCCGCAATGTCTCAACGCTCCACTTCATTTAGAGTCTTACCACTTATCGTGCTGGGAGCTGTGCAAGCCTTGAGCTTTGCACCCGCTCCTTTACCTGGTGCATTGCTCCCCTATGTACAACTACTGGCGTTTAGCGCATTTATTTTTTATATGCTAAAAGCCCCCACCATTCGCTCCGCTCTCTGGGGTGCGTGGTTATTTGGCTTTAGCCAGTTTTCCATTGGTTTGTACTGGTTTTATATCAGCATGCACGATTATGGGGGCTTAGCCGCCCCTCTAGCCGGTGCCGCCGTACTGCTTTTTGCTGCTTTTATGGCGCTTTATTATGTACTGGCAGTAGGCCTCAGTCGTTTTTTTATTCGACGTAGCCAAGGCATCCATTGGCAAGAACAGCTGCTAGCAGCCATAGTTTGGGCCAGTGCTTGGACTTTATTTGAGTGGATACGAGGTACCTTTTTAACGGGTTTCCCCTGGCTTAATATCGCCTATGCGCACGTAGATGGCATGTTTGCGGGGTGGGCCAGCGTCTTAGGCACGTATGGTCTTAGCTGGATTGTTGCCTTTGCCGCTGCGACTTTGGCTTTATTTGCCTTAAACACAAGCAAGACGGCTCCTAAAACCCACAATTTCCCCATCGCTTTTGCGGTGCTAAGCGCCGTAATAGGCATTGTTTTAGGGGGCATACAATGGTCTAGCCCACACGGCTCACCCTTTTTTGTGCGCTTGGCCCAAGGCAATGTGGATCAAAGCATAAAATTTGATTCGGATCTTTTAGTTCAGGGCACAGAGCTCTACCAACAACTTGCCGCGTTGCCTGCCAAAACTCCCGAAAGCAGCCCCAGCCTGATCGTTTTACCCGAAACGATCATTCCCTTATTTCAGCACCAATGGCCCGCCAGCTTTTGGCAACAATGGATTGATATTGCGGCAGCCCAAAATGCAACATTGCTACTAGGTGCCCCACTGTATGCGCAGCAAGGTAGCACGGCTGTGTACACAAATAGCGCCTTTACCATTACCGCTCAATCCACGCCCACTGCTATCCAGCAACTGCAACTGGAACAGCGCTACGACAAGCATCACCTAGTCCCTTTTGGAGAGTTTGTGCCAATGGGTTTTAGGTGGTTTGTAGATGCTTTGGCCATTCCTTTAGGCGACTTTAACCGCGGCCCCACTCGACAAGCCAATTTTGCTGTGGGCGCCCAGTATATTGGACCCAATATCTGTTATGAGGATCTGTTTGGTGAGGAAATCATTCAAGGAGTCCGTGATCACGACACCTTGGGACCTGGGGCTACGGTCTTAGTTAATATGAGCAATTTAGGCTGGTTTGGAGACTCGTGGGCTTTGCGCCAGCATTTACAAATTGCCCGTCTGCGTAGCATAGAAACAGCGCGCCCCATGCTGCGTGCGACTAACACAGGCATAACCGCCGCTATCTTGCCGACTGGTCAAGTGCAAGCAGCGCTACCTGCTCACAGCGTGGGAGTCTTAGATGTAGAAGTGCAAGGCATGACAGGCCAAACCCCCTATACGTTACTGGGCAACGCACCTGTTATTATTGGCGCTTTCATTTTGCTGTTGCTGGGTTTTAGGCTGCGCTTAAGCAACCAACGATCCAACTCCTGA
>CANROS010000004.1 GCA_947632305.1 uncultured Paenalcaligenes sp.
CGGGGCGTAGCGCAGCCTGGTAGCGCATCTGGTTTGGGACCAGAGGGTCGTAGGTTCGAATCCTATCGCCCCGACCATATTTAAAAAGGGTTTATGCAACAGCATAAACCCTTTTTTCTTGCGCGCTTTATTTGCCCATGACTTCTGTCCACGCGCGTCTCTTTTCCCGCCTATCTATTTCACCTTTGCGCTGGGCAAATGTGCTCACACAGATTAGAATGCTATAAATCGAAATCGTTCTCATTTATACAAGCATCTCTTTTACAGCACCATATCAAAGCGTGCCACTCTAGCACATGAATTCTCTACTCCTACGTTTATCGCGCTGCAGCCAAAGCTTAGCGGCTTTTGAGGTTCGCTGCGCAGCTCTTTGCATGGGCCTTATTTTCCTTTTGCTCTTGCTCAATGTCATAACACGCTTGGCCAACCACTCGTTGTATTGGATTGATGAAGCCGCCGTTAGCATCATGGT
This sequence comes from uncultured Paenalcaligenes sp., assembly GCA_947632305.1. Classification (GTDB taxonomy): domain Bacteria; phylum Pseudomonadota; class Gammaproteobacteria; order Burkholderiales; family Burkholderiaceae_B; genus Paenalcaligenes. The sequence goes on from CANROS010000004.1 coordinate 473, forward strand.
GTGGATGGCCTTATTCGCAGCCTCTGCTAGCATTCATTACAAATCCAGCATTGCCATTACCCTGCTACACGACAAACTAAGTCCAGCCCTACAAAAATACCTCAACACACTGGTCGATCTCTGTTTAGTCGCTTTTTTTGCCACTTTTCTTTATTTGTTAAATGTGACCTTTGAGCCTTTTACGTTATGGTTGACTCATCACGGCGATACCACTGCTTTTGCGGCAACACAGTTCAACTTTATTTACGAAGAACCCACCATGACCCTAGGTATCAAAAAGATCTGGATGTGGCTCATCTTGCCTTGGTTTGCTGGCGCAGGGCTCTTTCATAGTCTTACCAATCTAGGCCAAGATTTTTATTTAGCTAAAAATCTTGAGGCATAAAAATGGTAGTTTTTAGTTTTTTTACTCTACTTGCTCTAAGTGTTCCTATTGCTTTTGTGCTCGCTATCACAGCATTGATCTACATCTACAGCAGTGGCAATTTGGTTTTATTTAGCTCCTACCCTCTGCAGTTTTTTGGTGGCTTAGAAAACTACGGTTTACTGGCGCTGCCCTTATTTATTTTGCTTGGGGAGTGCATGCATGAAGGCGGTATTGCCCGGCGCTTAATGGGAGCCGCCTCCGCTTTTATAGGCTCTGTACGCGGCGGTCTGGCCCATATCAACCTATTAGCGAATATGATGATGGCAGCCATCCTAGGCTCCACCGTTGCCCAAATTACCATTATGATGCGTTTAGCCGTACCTGAAATGGAAAAAGCAGGCTACAAAAAAGAAGATGCAGTCACCATCACAGCGGTGGGTGGTCTACTCGCCCCTGTCCTACCGCCATCCATGTTATTTATTATTTATGGGGTCATTGCCCAAATCTCCATTGGTGATCTTTTTCTAGCAGGCATATTACCCGGCTTGATATTAAGCTTAAGTTTTGTGGCTTTTATTGGCTGGCTAGCACACAAAAAAGACTTCCCTGCTACCTCACGTCACTCCCTCAAAAAACGCGCGCAACTCATCCTAAATGGCCTACCTGCCGCACTGATTCCTTTAATTATTATTGGGTGTATTTTAGGTGGTGTTGCCACCCCAACAGAGTCAGCCACCCTAGCCTGCATCAGCTCCATTCTTATCGGTCGTTTTATCTATAAAGAATTAAGTTTTAATTTTATTTGGCCTGCATTAATCCGTGCGGCCCAGAACTCTGCCTTAGTGCTGTTACTGATTGCCGCCTCGCAAGTCTTTGGGTGGGTCATTACCTTTGAGAACCTCCCCTCCCTGTTTGCTGACTGGATTCAAGGCCTCTCCTCAAGCCCCCAAACCTTTTTGCTCATCATCATCGCCGCTTTGCTGTTAGTCGGCATGATTATGGACCCTATTCCTATTATTATTTTGGTCGTGCCTGTCTTGCTTCCCGTCGCCACCACGGTGTACCACATTGACCCCTTTCATTTTGGTGTGGTGCTTTGCTTGAGCTTAGTCATCGGTCTATTAACTCCACCCATTGGGTCGGCCTTGTTTGTTTCCGCCTCGCTTTCTGGCCTAAAAGCCGAACGTATTGCTTGGCTAGCACTACCTTATTTACTCATTGCTTTAGGGGTGACTTTACTTGTTACCTTTTTCCCCATTTTAGCTACTTTTTTTGTGTATTAAGCCAGTACCAAAGTCCGCTTCGTTAATTATTTTTTAGGTCTACTATGAAGAACACCTTGCGCTCTTTTTTAAAATGCCTCATTTTAAGCAGCACTTTCTTAGGCACCGCCTCTGCCGCCGATTTGCGTCTTGGCCTGATTACTCCCCCTTCGCATCAATGGACCATTTCAGCGCAGGAACTGGCCCAAGAACTCAAAGAAAAAAGTAACGGCACCGTGAACCTACTGGTCTTTCCATCAGGCCAACTGGGTAATGAAGCACAGATGCTGCAACAACTACAAAGTGGCGCCCTTGATATGGCTTTTTTAGTCGCAGGGGAAATCGCTAACCGACGCCCTAATTATGCAGCCTTATTTGCCCCTTATTTGGTTGACACACCCACTGAGGTCAGCCAGCTATTGCAGGGCCCTACTGCCACAGAAATGCTGTCTGAGCTCAATGGCTTGGGCTTAGTTGGATTAGGCTATGGCATGGCAGGTATGCGCCAAGTATTAGTGCGCCAAGATTTGGATTCCGTAGAGCAACTCAAAGGCCAAAAAATTCGTACCATCCCTATTGAGCCTGAATTGGATTTTTGGCGCAAAGTCGGTACTGCACCCACTCCCATGCCCCTACCTGCTTTGTATGATGCCTTTGCTAACGGCCAAATTGATGGCATGCAAATTGACTTCGAAGGCGCTTGGAATGTGAAATACATAGACAATGCCAAAACTTTTTTGCACTCCAACCACATGATGCTGCCCATGGTGGCCGTTGCTTCAGCACGCAAATGGAATCAGCTGCCCGCAGAGCAAACCGAGTTAATCACTGAGCTCACTGCCAAACACCTGAATCAAATCATCTTAGCTTACGATCAAATTGACTCGGATTATTTAACACAAATCCAAGAGCATAAACCCGATGTCAAACTACTCAGCGTAGATAGAGAGTTTTTTGGGCCGGGCGTAGATAAATGGTACGAAGAATGGCGTAAAAAATCCCCTGCTCTAGTTAAACTAGAAGCAGAGGCAGCAGCCATCAAAGCGAATCCCTAAACAAAATACGGCCTAATGTCTTATAAGGCGACATTAGCGCCGTGTTGGCCGCTGCGCCGTAACGCTTCAGCGACGAAACCATTCTGCTTCATTTCCTCTAGAAAGGCCCTGACGTAATCCAAGGCTTGTCTACGCCCCTTGGGTAGAGCTAGAGCTTGATAAATAGCCGTGTAATAGTCCTCTAAGACTCTATAACCTGCATTATCGGCCGCAAACTCCATTAAGGTCTGACGCACACCGCCGGCGGCCTCTAAGTTCTGATTAACAAAGCCATGAATCGCCGCATTAGAAGTATTGAAAAAAATCAGCTCGGCCTGTTGAATAGCACGTGACAAATACAACTCGTAAGCCGCGCCTTTTGCCACCGCGATTCGTGCCCCCTCTCGATCCAGCTCAGCCACGCTATACCAAGGGCTGTTTTCACGTACTAGATACGTGCCTTCAATTTGCACATAAGCTGTAGTGAAATCGATATTGGCCTCACGTTTAGGGTCCAACGCCATAAAAGCCAAATCCCATGCGTGCTCGTTCACTACCTCAGCGACTTTGGCTGCAGCCTCATAACTAATAAAACGAGGCACCACGCCCAAGCGCCGTGCTAATTCGCGCGCTAAGTCAGGCGCTACCCCTTGGGGAATCCCATCAGCACCACGCTGCACCAACACAGGATTACCATAATTCAAAGCCACCCGCAGCTCTCCAGAAGGAGCAATCTGCGCCAAAACTGTTTTTAGATCATTCATTATTTGTCTCCATGAAAAAAGCAGCCCGAAGGCTGCTTGATATCCACGTAAAGACGTTTAACCGAAACGACCGGTAATGTAGTCTTCTGTTTCTTTGCGAGTGGGCTTAACGAAAATTTGATCAGTTTCACCAAACTCCATCAGCTCGCCCAGATACATATAAGCCGTGTAATCTGAACAACGTGCAGCCTGCTGCATATTATGAGTCACAATCAAAACAGTATAGTCGTTTTTTAGCTCAGAAATCAGCTCTTCAATTTTAGCCGTAGAAATGGGATCCAAAGCCGAAGTCGGTTCGTCTAATAACAAAACCTCTGGTTTAATGGCCACGCCTCTAGCAATACATAAACGCTGCTGCTGTCCGCCTGACAGGCCGTTACCGCTTTGACGTAATTTGTCTTTGACCTCATCCCACAAGGCAGCCTTGGTCAAGGCCCACTCTACGCGCTCATCCATTTCACCCTTGCTGAGCTTTTCAAACAAACGCACCCCAAAAGCAATATTGTCATAAATACTCATGGGAAAAGGAGTGGGTTTTTGGAAAACCATCCCAACCTTGGCACGCAATAGGGAAATATCCACATTGGAGGTCAAGATATTTTCGCCATCAAGCAAAATCTCGCCCTCGGCCCGCTGGCCAGGGTACAGCTCAAACATACGATTAAAGGCACGCAATAACGTCGATTTACCGCAACCCGATGGGCCGATAAATGCCGTTACTTTGTTTTCTTTAATACTCATGTTGACGTTTTTAATCGCATGAAAATTGCCATAGTAAAAGTTCAGGTCTTTTACCTCTAGCTTAATGCGTTCTTCAGTAGTAGGAGTGCTTTGCATAGTCATCATTTAATTCGTAAAACGAGGGCGTTATTTATTGCGGAATAGAGTGCGTGCCAAAATATTAATACCAAGTACAAACAGGGTAATTAACACCGCTCCGGCCCACGCTAAACGGTTCCAGTCCTCGAAGGGGCTGGCGGCATATTGATAAATAACCACAGGCAGGTTAGCTAGCGGCCCATTCATATTTAACGACATGAATTGATTATTTAAGGCGGTAAAGAGCAAAGGAGCTGTTTCACCGGAAATACGAGCGACAGCCAACAACACGCCAGTCACAATACCAGCACGTGCGGCGCGATAGCTAATAAAAAGTACAATACGCCATTGAGGTGAACCTAACGCAGCAGCTGCCTCACGCAAGCTATTAGGCACCAGCTGCAGCATATTATCGGTTGAACGCACCACAACAGGTATAACCAAAATAGCCAAAGCAAAAGCCCCAGCCCAACCCGAATAGTGCCCGACTTGGGCCACATACACGGCGTAGATAAACAAACCAATCACAATAGAAGGTGCGGACAGCAACACGTCATTCAAAAAACGTGTTGCAGGAGCTAACCAGCCCCGCTGCCCGAACTCGGCCAAATAGGTTCCCGCCAACACGCCAATGGGTGTGCCAATTAGGGTACCTACCCCCGCCATCATAAAGCTACCTAGGATGGCGTTCAGCAACCCGCCATCAACCCCAGGTGGAGGCGTAGGTTGAGTAAACAAGGTAAAAGATAGCGCCGGAGCCCCTTTGACCAACAAGGTCAAAATAATCCAAAACAGCCAAAATAAACCAAAAACTAGAGCCAATCCAGACAAAACCAGCATAAATCGATTAAAACGATTGCGGCGTCTATAGACAGGATTATTCGGCGTCAAAACAGAAGATGAGGTTGTTGTTTGCATAATAGTAAGCGCTTAGGATTTAGTCCCTTCGTTGCGAGCCAAACGAGCCAATAATACTTTTGATACGGCCAATACTAAGGTAGTAATTAAGAATAGAATTAACCCAAGCTCAAGCAAAGCGGCTTTTTGCATCCCACCGGCCTCGTTAAACTCGTTAGCCAAAGCGGATGCAATCGAATTAGACGGCGCAAAAATGGAGCTTGGCAAGTTAAAGGCATTCCCGATGACGAAGGTCACTGCCATGGTTTCACCCAAAGCGCGCCCTAGGCCCAGCATGACGCCCCCAATCACCCCATTTTTAGTAAAGGGTAAAACGACTTTCCACATGACTTCCCATGTGGTGCTGCCCAATCCGTAGGCGGACTCTTTTAGCATAGGTGGCACCAACTCAAACACATCACGCATCACCGCCGTAATAAAAGGCATAATCATGATGGACAAAATCAGCCCCGCAGTAAATACCCCAATACCAAAGGGAGGTCCTGCAAAAATAGAGCCTAAAACAGGCACCCCTTCAAAGAAAGAGATCACATTAGGCTGAATATAACGCTGGAATAAAGGCACAAAAACAAATAAGCCCCACATCCCGTAAATAATAGACGGAATGGCAGCCAACATCTCAATGGCCGTCCCCAGTGGACGACGTAACCAAGTGGGTGACAACTCGGTTAAAAACATAGCTATACCAAACGAAATGGGTACAGCAATACACAACGCAATGGCTGAAGTTAACACAGTACCCACAATAGGAACCAAGGCACCGTAGTGGTTATTCACTGGATCCCACTCATTGGTCCATAAAAACGCAATGCCATGAGCAGAAATTGACTCGCGACTACCCCAAATAAGGGAAGCCATAATGCCAGCCAATAAAATAAAGACGAGGAAAGCGAAGCTTCTCGTTACGTTTTTAAACAAAACGTCTAAAAACCTATTCCGATTTGATTTCATGACAAAGGTTTACTGAGTTGGTAATTTTACAAAAGCCATATTGTCACACAACAAGACGGGACTACCAAATAAAGATAGCACCGTCTTGTGTATTCCCAACGATTTAAGTGATTTTTCTGGAGCTAATTAGTTCCAAACTGCGCTGCCATCAGCGGCTTTGATTTCCTGAGCCCAGAGCTCTTTGATTTGATCAGTCACAGCTGTAGGTAGGGGAACGTAGTCCAGCTCAGCAGCCATCTCTACACCGTTTTCAAAAGCCCAATCAAAGAAGTTCAAAACGGCTTTGGCATTTTCAGGCTTGTCTTGAGACTTGTGCATCAAAATAAAGCTAGCTGCGGTAACAGGCCAAGAGTCTTCACCGACTTCGTTAGTGAGAACTACACCCATACCTGGTGTACCTTTCCAGTCAGCGTGCGCAGCCGCTGCGGCAAAGGTTTCTTGGGAAGGCTGTACAAATTGACCGTCTTTGTTCTCAAGCTGAGTCCATGACAAATTATTTTGTTTAGCGTAAGCATATTCCACATAGCCCACAGAGTCTTTCAACTGACGCACATACGCGGCTACACCCTCGTTACCTTTACCACCTTGACCGGTAGGCCATTTAACGGCTTTACCTTCACCTACGTTTTCTTTCCAGTCAGCAGAAACTTTTGATAGGTAGTTAGTCCAACCAAAGGTAGTACCAGAACCATCAGAACGGTGTACAACTACGATGGAGTTGTTAGGTAGGGTTAAATCTGGGTTTAACGCTTTGATGGCCTCATCGTCCCACTTTGTGATTTTACCTAAGTAAATATCAGCCAAGACCGCACCTGATAAACGCAACTCGCCTGGCTTAATGCCATCAATATTCACTACAGGCACAGTACCACCGATGATAGCGGGGAACTGTAAAAGATTGTCTTTATCTAGAGCCTCTACGAGCATCGGGTCATCTGAAGCACCAAAATCAACGGTTTTGGCAATAATCTGTTGCTGTCCGCCACCAGAACCAATGGATTGGTAGTTAACTTGTTTGCCGGTCTCTTGGTGATAGGCTGCTGCCCATTTAGCATAAACAGGATATGGGAAAGACGCACCTGCACCTGTAACATTTACGGCCTGCGCAGAAAGTGCAGCTGCACTTAAAGCCAAACCTAAAGATATTTTAGAAAAAGCACGTTTCAACATCTAAGCACCCTCTTGGTGATTTGTAATAGACAGACTAATCTGCAACTGTTGCCAGTGTAAGACGTAAATATGACATGTCTATGACAGTAACGAAATTATTCCTTAAATAGTATTTTCTAGCTCGTGCATTAAATAGTTATGCAAATTAAAAGGCTGAGCACTACGACCACGTACCCGCACGTAACTGCCATTGGGCTGCGCCCGCCAAGCAAGCTGATTGTCTCGCAGCGCATAACGAAACGCTTCGTTCATTACTCGCCGTTTTAAGCGCTTGTCTAAGATAGGAGCAGCGAGTTCAACCCGACGAAAAAAGTTTCTATCCATCCAGTCCGCAGAAGAAATATAGAGGTCTTCTTGGCCTTGGTTATGAAAATAAAAGACTCGGGAATGCTCTAAAAATCGCCCTACAATGGAGCGGACCTGAATTCGTTCAGATAAACCCGGCACCCCTGGGCGCAAAGCGCAGGCTCCTCGTACAATTAAATCCACCCGCACGCCAGCTTGACTGGCTTCATACAAAGCATAAATGATTTTAGGCTCAAGCAGGGAATTCATCTTAGCCATAATACGGGTCTTTTTACCCTCTTTGGCATGTTGCGTTTCTTGAGCAATACGCTCCATCATAAAATCATGCAAATTAAAAGGCGACTGCAATAGCAACTGCAAGCTACGTCTAGTACCTAAACCTGTAAGCTGACTAAAGACTTGCTCCATGTCTGAGCACATGGCGTCATTCGCTGTTAACAGTCCAAAATCGGTGTAAAGACGCGCATTTCCTGCGTGATAATTACCCGTGCCTATATGCCCATAACGTTTAATTTCCCCTTTTTCACGGCGTAATACCAGCGCCATTTTAGCGTGAGTTTTATAACCCACTACGCCATAACTCACATGCGCCCCGACTTCTTCTAGACGTGCGGCCCAATCAATATTGGTTTGTTCATCAAAACGCGCCATCAACTCCACCACCACCGACACCTCTTTGCCAGCTTTAGCGGCCTGGACCAAAACCTGCATCAACTCAGAATCTGCCCCTGTTCTGTAAATGGTTTGCTTAATCGCTACCACATGCGGATCCAAAGCGGCTGCTCGCAAAAAGCTTAAGACCGGTTGAAATGACTGATAAGGATGATGCAATAAATGATCTTTGCGCGCAATGGCTTTAAAAAGCTCTTGCGGACTTTCTAGATGATCAAACGGAGCCGGTATAGGCGCTTGATACGGCCTAAACAAGAGATCTGGACGATCAGACACATCGCACAGCGCCGACAATCTGGATAAATTAACCGGCCCCAAAACTCGGTACGTATCCCTTTCTTCTAATGAAAACTCACGCTGCAGAAAAGAAGATAGTTTTTCTGGCATGGATAAATCGATTTCCAACCGTACCGCGGCACCAAAATTGCGCTGAGACAGCTCGCCCTGAAGCGCTTGGCGCAAATTAGTGACTTCTTCTTCGTCAACAAATAAATCACTATTACGTGTCACGCGCCATTGATAACAGCCTTTGACATCCATCCCAGGAAAGAGGTCATCCACAAACATGCTGATTAAAGAGGTCAGCAAGACATACCCATGGGGTATTTGAGCAATGGCTTCCGGCATTTTAAGCAAGCGGGGCAAAGCGCGTGGTGCTTGCACAATGGCAATAGAGCCCATACGCCCAAAGGCGTCCTCTCCGGATAAAGAAATGATGAAATTCAGGCTTTTGTTGTAGACTCGAGGAAAAGGGTGCGCAGGGTCTAAACCAATAGGAGTTAAAAGCGGCATGACCTCGCGCTTAAAGGTGTGATAGGCCCACTCTCGTTGTTCTTCCGTCCATTGGGGCGGGCGCAACAAACCAATCCCTTCATCCAACAAATCCGGCATAACCTGGTCTAGTAACAACGCATTTTGCTTATCAACCAAGTCATGAGTGGCTTCTTGAATTTTAGTAAACGCCTCTACGGGCGAAAAGCCATCGGCATGTATATGATGCGGCGCTTGAGCTATTTTCTCTTTAAGACTCGATACACGAATCTCAAAAAACTCATCCAAATTAGAGCTAACTATGCATAAATAACGCAGGCGTTCCAAAAGAGGCGTATTTGGGTTTTCAGCCATCGCCATCACACGCTCATTAAATTTCAATAAAGAAAGCTCACGGTTAATGAGCATAACAGAAGGGTTTGGAATCATAGGGCTCGTTTCGATAGTCGTCATAGATATGGCCAATCTTATACTCCCTGCATTTTACAATTGAATGACAATAGTCATTATGCCCCATCCAGGCCCCTACAAAATACCGCTGTGCTTTTATTCACTTAAACGTATAATCGCAGCATAATCGATTCAATTAGTGCCATTATGGACCAACATTTACTTGCCGCCGTTGACTTAGGTTCCAACAGTTTCCGTTTATCTATTGGACGCGTAGAACAACACAATGGCCACGCCCAAATATACGCCATCGACCGTCTCAATGAGTCTGTGCGCCTAGCTGCCGATATGGGCCCCGACAGAGCCATCCATCCCGACGCCGTCAAACGCGCTATCACTATTTTGCAGCGCTTTAATGAACGCATTCAGGGGTTTCATCCGAATCGTGTACGAGCCGTAGCAACCAACACCTTCAGAGTGGCCTCTAATCGTGATCTGATTTTGCCTATTGCCGAGGCCGCGCTAGGCTTTCCCATCGAGGTGATTTCTGGCTACGAAGAAGCCCGCCTTATTTACGCTGGGATTAACAACGAACTGCCGCCCTCCTCTGGCAAACGCCTCATGGTGGATATTGGCGGCGGCTCTACCGAGCTAATTATTGGCCGCAATAACCAACCCGCCTTACTGTCTTCGTTACCCATGGGCTGTGTCAGTTATACCGATCGCTTTTTCGGCACAGGGCTGATTACTGAAAACCGCATGAATCAAGCCATTTTGGCAGCCAGGCGAGAGCTAGAAGTCATTGCCCAGCAATACCGCAAATCCGGTTGGCAACAAGCCTACGGCTCCTCGGGCACCGCCAAGGGTATTGAGGCTATCTTATTAGAAATGGGGTTTTCCGAACGGGGCATCACCCTAGAAGGCATGAATTTACTACGCAAAAAGCTCGTGCGTGACAAAAAAGTGATCCCTCACGAGCTTCCCGGCATCAAAACCCACCGAGCACCTGTTTTGGCGGCAGGTTTGGCTATTATGATTGCTGTTTTTGAAGAACTGAAAATTAATACCATGCAGCGCGGTGAAGGCGCGCTGCGCATGGGGGTGCTCTATGATCTATTAGGCCGCGACTCAAACCGCGACAAGCGCGCCGAAACCGTAATACAACTCAGCAAGCGTTACCATATTGATCAAGCACAAGCTCTGCGTGTCAAACAAACCGCGCTACGTTTATTCCAAGACCTACAACTGAAAAACACCACCGAAACCAAAGAACTAGAAACCGCCCTAGGCTGGGCTGCTGACCTTCACGAAGTCGGGCTCTCTATTGCCCATAGCGACTACCACAAGCACACCGCTTATGTATTAGGCCACGCAGACATGCCTGGTTTTTCTAAAGACGATCAAGCGCTGTTGGCATTCCTAACCTTAGGTCAACAAGGCAAATTAGAAAAACTAAGACATCTTCACCAAGGCCAACGTCTAGAATGGTTAACCTTGCTGTGTTTACGTCTTAGCGCCATGTTGATGCGGCGCCGTGAAGACCTAGACAACCTCCCCCTCAGGGTAGAGGCCAGCCCCCATGGGGCCACCATTTACGCAGAAAAAAACTGGATTACTACCCGTCCGTTATCCGAGTACTCATTGCGTACCGAGCAAAGCGAATGGGCCAAAGCCGATTTTAGAATCCGCTTGGTCTACACCAAGCGGCTATAAAAAATGCGGGCTATGCCCGCAAGAACTTATTCATAAGGTGGTAGCCCCTCTAGTGAGAAGAGCAGCAAACTCAAAGGACGGCGTTGCCATCCGTGCTATCCTTCCTCGCCCTAAACGACGAGGCTTTCCGCACGTTTTGGTAAAAGACGGGCGCCCCGCATGGATTAAGCAAACCCCAAATGACGCTGATACCGTTCTGAGAGCTGCTCTAGATCAAGTAAAACCGGAAAGTCTGCCGTATTAAAATCAGGATCCCAGGCAGGCTCACCACACAACACCGCCCCTAGGTTTAAATACCCTTTGATTAAAGGCGGAATGCGTGCTGGTAAGGTGCTGCTGAGTTTTTCCACCGGATAACGATGATGTGGTGTTAAACAAGGCACCTGTGGATTCGCTTGCATGGATTTTTGTGCAGCACGCCAAACTTCGGCTGCCATGGCGCCATCATCGCGCAAACTCACACTGGCGCACCCCAATAAATAACGATACCCTCCAAGGCGCATCATGCTAGCTATACCCATCCAGAGCAGCATAATTGCGCTACCATTTCGGTAATCACGATCTACACAAGAACGACCTAGCTCGGCCATTTGAGGTCGTAGGTGATCTAGAGGACTAATATCAAATTCGGACTCTGAGTAATAACGCCCCAACCGACTGGCTTGTTCAGGTCGCAAAATACGATAGGTGCCTACAACTTTCTGACTGGCGCTCTCAAGCACCATAAAGTGTTCACACCACGCATCGTACTCGTCCACATCAAGACCTGTATGCGCATTCGGCAAAGCCGCCTGCATTTCCTCGGTAAAAATAGTGAAACGCAAGCGCTGCACAGCTTTAAGTTCATGGTTAGTTTGAGCTAGGCGCAGCTGCAAGCCATCACTTTTAGGACTATGCCAAATTTGTTTGGCGAATAAAGGCGAAACATGAAGTGTTTGCTGCATAGGTCTTTAGGCTCCTTGAAGTTCTACCATCATGCCAAAGCTATGTTGCACTAGTTTTAATGCAGCCTAAGCAAAGGCAATCTAGAATTAGTTTAAGTTTACCGCCTGTAGACGCTTGATACCTTGCTCAACCCACTGCAAGTTTTCAGCCTCGACCATTAAACGTAGCTTGGGCTCGGTACCTGACGGACGAATCAACACTCGCCCTTTTTGCCCGAGTTCGGCTTCTAGTTGTTGCTTTGCTTGGACCAGCTCGTGGCACTCTTGCCAGTCGCGACCTTGTTCCCAAGGAACGTTCACCATCTGTTGCGGGTACATCGTTAAGTCTGCAACCAGCTCACGCAGTAAACTGCCGTGATGACGCATCGCTGTCAAAATCTGTAAGGCAGCAATAATACCGTCACCTGTTGTATGGTAGTCTAGACACAGCAAATGGCCCGAGTTTTCTCCACCAAACAGCCATCCTTGCTCTAATAGTTTTTCTAAGACGTACCTATCTCCTACATTAGCACGAATAAACTCTAATCCTAATTCTTTTAGTTTATTTTCTAAGCCTAGGTTCGTCATTAACGTGCCCACTACCCCTTTTACCTCTTGGGTAAGCATGCGGTCACGTACGATCATATAAAGTAATTCGTCGCCATTATATAGACGGCCATCACTGCCTACCATCTGCAAACGGTCCGCATCACCATCTAAGGCAATGCCTATGTCTGCGCCACGCTCACGTACGACTTTCAACAGATGGTCGGTATGCAAAGCCCCTACGCCTTCATTGATATTAAACCCATCGGGTTCACAACCAATTGCATGAACTTCGGCCCCTAACTCACGAAAAACGTGCGGAGCAATATGATAAGCAGCACCATGAGCGGCATCAACAACCAGCTTGAGCCCAGAGAGATCTAACTCATTAGGAAAGGTGCTTTTACAAAACTCAATGTAGCGCCCTGCTGAGTCCTGTAGACGACGGGCACGCCCAAGTTTATCGGAAGCCACACACTTAACAGGTAAATCAAGGGCCTCCTCAATCTGTAGCTCGATATCATCAGGCAGCTTCATCCCTTGAGCAGAAAAAAACTTGATGCCATTATCGTAGTAGGGGTTGTGTGAAGCACTAATCACAATCCCTGCCGTTAAGCGTAAAGTACGGGTCAGGTACGCCACCGCAGGCGTAGGCACAGGCCCAGCAAGCAAAACATCCACCCCAGCAGCGGAAAGCCCCGCCTCGAGCGCTGACTCAAGCATATACCCAGAAATACGGGTGTCTTTACCAATTACAACTTGAGGACGATTTACCGAGGTCTGTGTTCTAGACAACACCACCCCTGCGGCATAGCCCAAACGCAAGGCGAACTCGGCATTAATCGTGCTACCACCCACTTCGCCCCGAATACCATCGGTACCAAAATACTTACGCTGACTCATTTTTATATTCCTTGTTCTACTGCGGCCCAGACTTTAAGCGCATCCGCTGACTCAGCCACATCGTGCACACGCACAATAGCAGCCCCTCTCGCTACAGCGGCCAACATACCCGCCAAACTACCGGCTACACGTTGTTGCGGTGCTTTATTTACCACATGACCAATCATGGATTTACGAGACAATCCAATTAACCAAGGGTAAGAGTCTAACTGAATTTGCTCTAAGTCTCGTAAGAGGGTGTAATTATGTTGAACTGTTTTACCAAAGCCCAAACCAGGATCCAGCATGATGCGATCAGGCTGCACACCGGCTTGTAATAATGCTTGCACCCGCTGTTCAAGAAAATCTAGCACCTCGTGCTTCACATCATCATACTGAGGCTGCGCTTGCATCGTGCTGGGCTCGCCCTGCATATGCATCACACACAAACCACAATCAGAATTGGCAACTGCCGCAATAGAAGCAGGGTCTTGGAAGCCCGCAATATCATTAATCATATCGGCACCAGCTGCTAAGACAGCTCGCATCACAGCGGGCTTAAAGGTGTCTATAGACAAAGGTACGTTGAGTTCATGCAAAGCTTCAATAACAGGCAGCAAACGTCGTAGTTCTTCTTCTACGGGGACGGGCTGCGCCCCAGGCCGCGTGGACTCAGCCCCAATGTCGAGAATATCAGCCCCATCAGCCACCAGCTGCTTCGCATGTGCAATGGCAGCCTCGGTACGCATATACTGATTACCGTCGGAAAAAGAGTCAGGGGTAATATTCACTATCCCCATCAATAACGGGCGCTCGAACCCGAATTCGAAGCGCCCGCATCGCCATGTTTTTTTCATGGAATACTAATCAAAAAATTAAACAGGAGTGGTTGCTGGTTTATCGTCTGCCGGTTTGTCGTCGGTAGGCGTAGTCACCTCGGTAACCTCAGGTTCGGCTTTTACACCAGACGCTGGCGGAGTTTTATCAGAGCCATTAGATTTGGTCTCACTGTAGTCCTTTGGGGGACGTGGAGCGCGACCTTGCATAATGTCTTCGATTTGCTCTGCATCAATGGTTTCCCACTCGAGCAACGCCTGCGTCATGGCTTCCATTTTATCGCGATTTTCTTCGATTAAACGGCGAGCTATGGTGTACTGTTCGTCAATAATAGCGCGAACCTCTTGGTCGACCTTTTGCATAGTGGCTTCGGAGATGCTGTTGGGCTTGCTCATGCTACGGCCCAAGAAAACCTCACCTTCGTTTTCTGCATACACCACCGGCCCTAAGGAGTCGGTCATACCGTATCGAGTGACTATGTCTCGTGCAATTTGAGTCGCACGCTCAAAGTCATTGGAAGCACCAGTCGTCATTTGATTCATGAAGACTTCTTCGGCAATACGACCACCAAATAACACCGCAATCATATTGAGCAAACGCTCTTTGTCCATGCTGTAGCGGTCGCCTTCTGGCAACTGCATAGTCACACCCAAAGCACGACCTCGTGGAATGATAGTGACCTTGTGGACTGGGTCTGTTTTAGGCAGCATTCGTGCCACCAAAGCATGACCGGATTCATGGTAGGCAGTATTACGGCGCTCTTCTTCGGGCATGATCATGGAACGACGCTCTGCACCCATAATGATCTTGTCTTTAGCGCTTTCAAAGTCTTGCATGTCTACGGTACGCGCATTGCGACGTGCCGCAAACAACGCCGCTTCGTTGACCAAGTTAGCCAAGTCAGCCCCAGAAAAACCAGGGGTACCACGCGCTAAAATCTGAGCATCGACATTATTTGCCACAGGCACTTTGCGCATATGTACGCCTAGAATCTGCTCGCGACCACGTATATCAGGTAAAGACACGACTACTTGTCGGTCAAAACGACCTGGACGCAATAAAGCCGGATCCAATACGTCGGGACGGTTCGTTGCTGCAATAACGATCACACCTTGGCCTTTTTCAAAGCCATCCATTTCCACCAATAATTGGTTTAGTGTTTGTTCGCGTTCGTCATTACCGCCGCCCATGCCTGCGCCACGCTGACGGCCCACGGCATCGATCTCATCAATAAAGATAATACATGGGGCGTGTTTTTTCGCGTTTTCAAACATGTCGCGTACACGTGCCGCACCCACACCCACAAACATTTCTACGAAGTCAGAACCTGAAATGCTAAAGAAAGGGACTTTGGCTTCGCCAGCAATGGCTCGTGCCAATAAGGTTTTACCTGTACCGGGAGGGCCAACCATGAGCACGCCACGAGGAATACGACCCCCCAAACGCTGGAAGCGCGTGGGGTCACGTAAAAAGTCGACGAGTTCTTGGACGTCTTCTTTGGCCTCATCACACCCTGCTACATCAGAGAAGTTAATGGGGTTTGCGTTTTCATCTAGCATGCGTGCGCGGGATTTACCGAAGCTAAAAGCACCGCCTTTGCCCCCGCCCTGCATTTGTCGCATGAAGAAGATCCACACCCCAATAAGCAACAGCATAGGGAACCAGGAAATAAAGATACTGGCTAAAAATGAGGGCTCTTCGCGTGCTTTTCCGGAAACCTGTACACCAGATTTCACGAGTTCAGGCACCATCCATAAGTCACCCGGTGAGGTGAGGGAGTAGGATCGACCTGAGTCAGGCGTTACGTATAAGGTATCGCCCTGAATGTCTACTTTAGAGATGCGTCCAGCACGCGCATCATCCATAAACTGAGTATATGTTACGCCATCGGTAGCCGCAGGGCGCCCATCGAACTGTTTAAACACAGTAAACAGGACTAGCGCGATGACCATCCAAACAGCGACTTTGGAAAATGAGTTGTTCAACACCAACCTCCTAATTGCTTAAACTTGCAAAGCTAAACTGACAGTTAGCTGTACAAGAGCCAATGACCACATTCTACCTGATAATGATGTGTCTTAGCATACTGAAGTGCTTTTTAATTGCCTTCCAACTAGAAAGTTTTCTGCGGAACGATCTCTAGATGATTTGGGCTTTCGTGTGTGGACCTGACGGAATTGCTCTTTAAAGGACTTTACGATTTGTGAAAAGCCACTGCCATGAAAGACTTTGACTATCAACGCACCGTTAGGAGTCAGGTGATTTTGCGCAAACTCGAGTGCTAATTCGCATACATGTTGAATACGCACTGAATCGGCGGCGGCCACACCTGATAAATTGGGGGCCATATCGGAAATTACAAGGTCTACCTTTTGACCCTGTAAAAGATTTTTTAATTGATCAAGTACCTCATCTTCCCTAAAGTCGCCTAAAATAAACTCAACACCATCTATAGGCTCCATAGGCAACATATCTAAAGCAATAATACGACCATTTATCTGTCCGTTTTGCGTTAGACGTTCGCGTGCGACTTGCGACCAGCTTCCTGGCGCAGCACCTAAATCCACGACAACGTTGCCCGGATGCAACAGTTTCTCGGTTTCTATAATTTCTAATAATTTAAAAGCAGCACGGGCCCTATAACCCTTTTGCTGCGCTAATTTGACATAGGGATCATTGATATGCTGATGCACCCATGCTTTAGAGGTTTTTTTCTTGCCCATTCCCGTACAATCTCATTATGCCTACATTAACTATTACTATTCAGCTACGTAATCAATTACGTGCCGCAGCACATGCTTTACGTCCCGTTGTACTCATCGGTGACAACGGACTCACCGAGGCCGTGCTTAAAGAAATCGCTGTACACTTAAACGTACATCAATTAATAAAAATCCGTGTTGCGGGTGATGACCGTGAAGCACGCTTAGCTATTTATGATCAAATCTGCGAAGCGCTCCAAGCCGAACCCATCAATCACGTCGGTAAAGTCTTAACAGTGTACCGTCAAAACTCGGATCAACCGGATATTTTAAACCCCAAAGAGCCTGAAACTCGTGCGGTGCGTAAAGCCAACGACGCCTATACGCCTAAAAAACTGGCAGCAGCCGGTCTTAAAAAAACCAAAGGCGGCAGAAAAGTTCGCGTACGTCGCTAATTCCCCCATAGCAAAAAATAACAAAGCCCACTCATGTGGGCTTTATTGTTCCTAACCCTAAAACTAGGCGTTTTTCTAACGGTATTCGATGCTTAAGATTTCGTACTCGCGTACACCAGCTGGCGCTTGAACCTCGACCACATCACCCTCAGACTTGCCTATTAAGGCACGAGCCACTGGACTAGAGACTGAGATACGGTTCTCACGTATATCGGACTCAATGTCACCGACTATTTGGTAAGCAACCTCGCTGCCAGAGTCTAGATCTTCTAAGGTTACTGTGGCCCCAAACACCACTCTATCGCCCACATCCAAGGAAGAGGGATCAATAATTTGAGCATTAGAAATCGTGCCCTCTAGCTCGCGGATGCGTCCTTCTACAAAGGCCTGACGCTCTCGTGCTGCATCATACTCAGCATTCTCGGAAAGGTCACCCTGAGCGCGAGCCTCTGCAATGGCATTAATTACATCGGGACGCTCTACTGTTTTTAAGCGATGTATTTCAGCTTTTATGCGTTCAGCGCCCTGCGCTGTCAACGGAATCGCAGACATATATTTCCTGATTGAAAAATGAAAAACGCCCCCAAGGTGATAGGAGCGCAAGAGAATTGTTTTTGGTTTAGTCAGTCTGGGCTAATTAAGACCTGAACCCACTTGGAAATAAAGCCCCAATGCTTTGGGGCTTTAGATATATTGTCGGCAAAACCCAATAAAATTGCAAGTCCTACCATACAGGGAAAAACCTAGTTAGCCTCAGAGCTCTTGCGTAGCGAAAGTAACGCATGCATTAAAATAGCCCCAAAAGTGGCCGTCCCAATCCCATCCAAACGAATAAAACCCAATTCGATTTGGAAGTTACCCGCACCCAAAATTAAAGTAATAGCAGCCACTAACAAGTTTTTGCTTTTACTAAAATCGACCTGATTCACTACCCAAATACGCGCCCCTGCTACGCTAATCAAACCAAATACCACAATGGACATCCCACCCAATACCGGCCCAGGAATCATTTGAATAACGGCACCAAACTTAGGAGAGAAACCCAAGAAAATAGCAATTAAGGCTGCCAGAGCAAATACCAAAGAAGAATAAATACGAGTCGCTGCCATCACCCCAATATTTTCCGCATACGTGGTGACGCCTGTACCGCCCATAGAGCCTGATAACATGGTGGCCACACCATCACCCACAAAAGCTCGGCCCAAATACTTGTCCAAATTTTGCCCTGTCATGGCGGATACGGCTTTAACGTGACCCAGGTTTTCTGCCACCAAAATAATCGCCACCGGCACAATGACGGTCATGGCTTGCACTTCAAATACCGGCGCTGACAAACTAGGCAAACCAAACCAAGCCGCCTGCACCACACCGGTCACCTCGATCGGCGTGCCATAACCCAAACCATTGGTGAAAATCGCATACACCAAGCAAGCAATAATCAACCCCACCAAAATCAAAAGGCGTTGCACTACCCCACGGCTATAGACCGCAACACCACCTACACATAGCACCGTCATTAAGGCCATCAACGCATCAAAAGTGCCTGAACCCATCGCACCTTTGGCGGCAATAGGAGCTAAATTTAAGCCAATAACGGCCACAATAGCCCCTGTCACCACAGGCGGCATTAGCTTATTAATGATTTGGGCTGCACTACCTGATCTCGCATCAGCAATCCAAACCACCGCTCCTATTAATGTGTAGACCAAGCCACACATAATAATGGCCCCCAAGGCCACACCTATGTTGGCATTAGCACCACTGCCCACATAGCCAGTGACGGCAACCACCCCACCAATAAAAGCAAAGCTGGAACCCAAATAGCTAGGGACCCGTCCGCCTACAAATAAGAAAAAGATCAAAGTGCCCACGCCTGACATCAGGATGGCTAAATTTGGATCAAACCCCATCAGCAAAGGTGCTAAGATCGTAGAGCCAAACATAGCTACTACGTGTTGCGCTGCCATCGCCACACTTTGGGGCGCAGGCAAATATTCTTGCGGTTGAACTACCGCATCTGGCGCCATAGAAGTGACCTTGCGCCAACGGGGAAAGTAGGTTTCAGACATAATTTGTGCTAAAGAGTAAAGAAGATCGTGGCGCAAGTTTACGGCGCTACGTTCTAGCAATCAAGCACCCCTTGAGCAATCCCGCCCCTTAGCGCCTCAAGGGGCTTCATTTAGCAGCAAGCTGTCTCTAAGATGAAACACCCACTGTTTTGCTCTGCGCTCCGACTAAGGCTACGACCCGCCTCAACTGATACACTAAGACCCTGCTTCTTTTCCCTTCTCTGCTTTTATTACAAACTCTATGAAAACTGAAATTTGGCTAATTCGTCATGGCGAAACCGATTGGAATGCTCAGCAACGCTTACAAGGTTGGGCCGATATTCCTCTCAATGAAATAGGTAAAGCTCAAGCCCTAGCCGTGCGTCGCTATGTGCAAACGCAACAATTACAGGTAGACCATGTACTCAGCAGCGACTTATGTCGCGCAGCAGAAACCGCCCAAATTGCCTTTGATCTGCCCACCACAGCCATTACCCGCTATAGCAGTTTACGCGAACGCAATTATGGCGTGTATGAAGGTGAGCTCTGGCAAAAACTAATAGAGGTGGATGGCCGCAATCAGCCAACGCTAAACCTACGCCAACCCAACCAAGACATTCCGAATGGGGAGAGTCTAACGGTATTTAATGAACGCATCCTCCGGGCTTTTAATGATTTAGCTGCGCGCTATCAAGGCAAACGCTTAGCAGTCGTTGCCCATGGCGGCGTGATTGATATTGTCTGGCGCCAATTACACCAAGCAGACCTGCTCAGCCAACGGCCTAACCCCATTTTAAATGCCAGCGTCAATCAGTTTACGATTGAGTCTGATTCACTTTGGCAAGTCATCAAATGGGCGCAGCATGACCATTTAACGGATGCCTTAGATGAGCTAAAAATATAAAGACTCAAAAACCAGCGCTCAAAAACAAGGGGACTCTTGCCCAAAAGCAGGAGTCCCCAAGTCATAGCTAATACCTATTTAACTAGGTTTAACCACCGTGCATGTCTTGTAGAGAATACACTCGCAAGCCATCGCCATGACGTAAATACTGCAACCCTTCAACTGCTGCCAAAGCACCAGCGATAGTGGTGTAGTACGCCAAGTTTGCCGACAAAGCCTGAGTACGAATGGTACGAGAATCCGTAATTGCATTACGACGCTCTTCTACTGTATTCACGACCAAAGACACATCTCCGTTTTTGATCATATCTACGATATGAGGACGGCCCTCTGTGACTTTATTCACGGCATTGACGGCTAGACCCGCCGCTTCGATAGCAGCAGCTGTGCCTCGAGTCGCTACCACATTAAAGCCTAAATCAATCAGACCACGAGCCACCTCTACGGCTTGCTCTTTGTCGCTATCGCGTACACTGATAAAGGCATTACCAGACTCTGGCAAGTTTACGCTAGCGGCCATTTGTGATTTCACAAAGGCTTCGCCAAAACTACGCCCTACGCCCATGACTTCACCCGTGGACTTCATTTCTGGGCCTAAGATCGTATCTACGCCTGGAAACTTCACAAAGGGGAAGACCGCCTCTTTAACCGCGTAGTAGCCGTCTTTGGCTTTAGCAGACAGATCTAAATCCGCTACTTTTGCACCAGCCATTACACGGGCAGCTAGCTTAGCCATTTGCAAGCCAGTGGCTTTGGACACAAAAGGCACCGTACGCGAAGCACGTGGGTTGACCTCAAGCACATAGACTTCGTCGTCTTGAATAGCGAACTGCACGTTCATCAGACCTTTAACATTCAAGGCCTTGGCCATTAAGGCCGTTTGACGACGAATTTCTTCTACGACATCAGCAGATAAGGAGTAAGGAGGCAAGCTACATGCAGAGTCACCAGAGTGAACGCCAGCTTGTTCGATGTGCTCCATCACGCCGCCCACAAATACATCGGTCCCATCAGAGATACAATCCACATCGACTTCAGTGGCATTGTTCAAGAAATGATCCAATAATACGGGGGAGTCATTGCTGACTTTGACGGCTTCGCGCATGTAACGCTCTAGATCCGCTTGCTCGTGCACGATTTCCATCGCACGACCACCTAATACATAGCTAGGACGCACAACTAAGGGATAACCGATTTCAGCAGCCAAAGCCAATGCTTCGCCTTCGGTACGTGCAGTACGGTTTGGCGGCTGGCGTAGACCCAGTTTATTTAGCAGTTTTTGGAAACGCTCACGGTCTTCGGCCACGTCAATGGACTCTGGGCTGGTGCCGATAATAGGAACACCATTGGCTTCAAGCGCACGCGCCAATTTCAAAGGAGTCTGACCACCGTACTGCACAATCATGCCCAGCGGTTTTTCTACGTGCACGATTTCCAAAACGTCCTCGAGCGTTAAAGGCTCGAAGTAAAGACGATCAGAGGTATCGTAGTCGGTAGAAACCGTTTCAGGGTTACAGTTAACCATGATGGTTTCAAAACCGTCTTCACGCAAAGCCATCGCAGCATGCACGCAACAGTAATCGAACTCAATCCCTTGGCCAATACGGTTGGGACCGCCACCTAACACAATGATTTTTTTACGATCTGTTGGCTCGGCCTCGCACTCTTCCTCGTAGGTAGAGTACATATAAGCCGTATCCGTAGAGAACTCTGCCGCACATGTGTCCACACGCTTGTAAACGGGGCGCACATTTAACTGATGGCGTAATTTACGAACCTCGGACTCGACTGTATCCAATAAAAACGCCAAACGACGGTCGGAAAAACCACGGCGTTTCAAACCAAATAACGTATCACGATCTAAATCGGCCAACGTTTTTTGCTCTAGGGCTAATTCTATGGTGACAATTTCTTCGATTTGCGCCAAAAACCAAGGATCAATTTTGGTGATTTGGTGGACTTCGTCTAGGCTCATGCCTTGGGCAAAGGCATCACCCACATACCAAATACGCTCTGGACCTGGCTCTCCGAGTTCGACCTGTAGTTTTTCACGGTCGGTCGTCATTTGATTCAGACCATCCACGCCTACCTCTAGACCACGCAGGGCTTTTTGGAAGGACTCTTGGAAAGTACGCCCCATGGCCATGACTTCACCTACAGATTTCATCTGAGTGGTCAGTCTGGAATTCGCTTGGGGGAATTTCTCGAAAGCAAAACGAGGGATCTTCGTGACTACGTAGTCAATGGAAGGCTCAAACGACGCCGGTGTTTTACCACCAGTAATTTCGTTTTGTAGTTCGTCCAAGGTGTAACCCACCGCCAAACGCGCAGCAATTTTGGCAATAGGAAAACCAGTGGCTTTGGAAGCCAAAGCCGAGGAACGTGACACGCGAGGGTTCATCTCGATAACAATCATACGACCATTATCTGGGTTAACCGCAAACTGTACGTTAGAACCACCTGTGCTTACACCAATTTCACGCAATACGGCAATAGATGCATTACGCATGATTTGGTATTCACGATCTGTCAATGTTTGCGCTGGCGCTACCGTGATGGAGTCACCCGTATGCACACCCATAGGATCTAAGTTTTCAATGGAACACACAATAATGCAATTGTCTGCACTATCACGCACCACTTCCATTTCGTACTCTTTCCAGCCAAGTAACGACTCTTCAATGAGCAGTTCGCTAGTCGGTGAAGCCTCTAGGCCGCGACGACAAATTTCCTCGAACTCTTCCATGTTGTACGCAATACCGCCACCTGTACCGCCCAGAGTAAAACTAGGACGAATAACCACGGGGAAACCGGAAGAGTTGACTTCTTCGGCGATCTGGCGCTGTACCATCCACGCCTCGTCCATGGAGTGAGCCACCCCGGACTTAGCGGACGCTAGGCCAATTTTGGTCATTGCGTCCTTAAATTTTAGACGGTCTTCGGCCTTATCAATGGCTTCGGCATTAGCGCCAATCATTTCAACGTTGTACTTTTCCAGTACGCCTTTATCGGCTAGCTCTAGTGCGCAGTTCAGGGCAGTTTGACCGCCCATGGTGGGCAACAACGCATCAGGGCGCTCACGCTCAATGATTTTTTCTACGGCTTGCCAAGTAATTGGCTCGATGTAGGTCACATCGGCCGTGTCGGGATCCGTCATGATCGTTGCGGGGTTGCTATTAACTAAAATGGTGCGATAGCCTTCGGCTTTGAGGGCTTTACATGCTTGGGCACCGGAATAGTCAAATTCGCAAGCTTGGCCAATAATAATTGGGCCCGCTCCGATAATAAGAATACTTTTTATATCTGTACGCTTAGGCATAATATTCAGTCTGGCAATTAAGCCTGTTTGTTAGCAATGAGGCTAATGAATTGATCAAATAAAGCAGTCATGTCACGCGGGCCTGGTGTGGCTTCAGGGTGACCCTGAAAACCAAAAGCAGGACGATCAGTGAAAGCTAAGCCTTGTAAGGTGCCATCAAATAAAGAAACATGCGTTACACGTACGTTCTCTGGGAGGGTGTCGGCATCAATAGCAAAACCATGGTTTTGACTGGTGATATACACCCGGCCTGTTTCCAGTTGGTGCACAGGATGGTTAGCACCATGATGGCCAGTTTTCATCTTAAGGCTTTTTGCGCCCGCAGCTAAACCCAAGAGCTGATGCCCTAAGCAAATACCAAATAAGGGGATTTTTTTCTCGAGCAGAGTTTGGGTAGCGGTAATTGCGTAATCACAAGCCGCTGGGTCGCCAGGACCATTAGATAAGAACACGCCATCCGGATTAAGCGCTAAAACCTCTTCGGCGCTAGTTTGGGCTGGAACTACGGTGACCTTGCAGCCCCGATCAGCCAACAAGCGAAGGATGTTTTTCTTTACCCCAAAATCGTAAGCGACCACATGGTAAGCCTCGTTGGCAGGGCTTAAGTCAGCAAAGCCTGAGCCTAGCTCCCAAGAGCCTTGAGTCCAGTTTTTGGCGGCGTCTAGACTAACCTCTTTGGCTAGATCGACCCCCTCTAAACCGGCAAAAGAACGGGCCAGTTCAATGGCCCGATCAACATCTTCTCCAACTAGAATACAAGCGCTTTGAGCGCCTTTTTCACGCAAAATTCGCGTGAGCTTGCGGGTATCAACCCCCGCAATAGCAACAATACCCTGTTGCTTTAGATAATCTGGCAGCGACTGAGTGGAACGAAAATTAGATACGCGTAAAGCGCAATCACGCACAACTAGACCTGATACCTGCATATGGGTGGACTCGGCGTCCTCGGGATTTACCCCAGTATTCCCTATGTGCGGATAAGTTAGTGTTACGATTTGACCTTTATAGCTAGGGTCAGTGAGAATTTCTTGGTAGCCCGTCATGGATGTATTGAATACGATCTCGGCTACAGCATACCCCTCGACACCTATGGAATAACCTTTGAATACGGTCCCATCGGCAAGAGCTAGGATCGCACTTGAGCTAGCATTGGACTCGTCAGGAAAAAGAGACGGCAGCACGTTTAAACCCCGGTTCATAATTTACAAATAAAACTTAACGATTATACCCTGACTACGATAAGGCATAAAGCACATATCGCTCAGTAGCAACATTGCCACATAGAATATAAAAGTAGTCTACAGTAACCCGTACATCTTGTTTTGCTTTTTTGGTCCTTAACCTATGACAACTTTGCTTGAATCCTTACGTCAATTTACCACTGTAGTAGCAGATACAGGAGATTTTGAGTCCATACGCGCTTTTCAGCCCACGGACGCAACCACCAATCCCTCGTTGATTCTCAAGGCCGTACAGCAGCCTGCTTATCAACATTTACTCCGCGAAACGGTCTTACAAAATCCAAAAGCCAATGCCAGTGAACTGGTCGATGCGCTATTGGTTGCCTTTGGCAAAGCTATCTTAAGCATCGTACCCGGACGAGTCTCTACAGAAATTGACGCCCGCTTATCGTTTGACACCCAAGCCAGCATCGAGCGTGCACGCCACATTATTCAACAATACGAACGTGCCGGTATTCATCGCAAACGCGTCTTAATCAAATTGGCCGCCACCTGGGAAGGCATCCAAGCTGCCAAACAACTAGAAAGCGAAGACATCCACTGCAATCTCACCCTCCTGTTTAGCTTGCCCCAAGCCATTGCGTGTGCCCAAGCCAAAGTCACCCTAATCTCTCCTTTTGTGGGTCGTATTTATGATTGGTATAAAAAAGACGCCGGAGCGACTTGGGATGAGACCGCCAACGCGGGCGTCAATGACCCTGGCGTAAAATCAGTACGTCAAATTTACGAGTACTTTAAAACCTATGATTTAAAAACAGAAATCATGGGGGCCAGCTTTAGAAACACAGGACAAATTTTAGCCTTGGCTGGCTGTGATTTATTAACTATTAGTCCTGCTCTATTAGAACAACTGGCCAACACGCCTGGCCAAGTAGAAAAAGCCCTAGACGTCGCCGCCGCTAAATCCAACGCGCCCGAATGGCAAGCCAACAACGAAGTGGCATTTAGAAACGAATTAAATGCTAACGCCATGGCCACAGAAAAGTTGGCCGAAGGCATTCGCTTGTTTATTCGTGATGCCCAAGCGCTGGATCAGTTGATCTTAGACGCCAAAAACAACCAATAGAAGCGCCCCTAGTCGCGATCTATGTCAACCGGGGCCATTGCAATGGCCCCGACTGCAATGCACTAAGTAGAGCGACGCTCCATTAACGCCCAAGCAATGGTGCTGGCATCTACGTACTCCAGCTCACTGCCGGCAGGCACCCCACGCGCTAAACGTGTTAACTGAATACCATTTGTTCTCAAGTACTCGGCCAAATAATGCGCGGTGGTTTCCCCTTCGGCGGTGTAATTAGTCGCCAAAATCACCTCTTTGACCCCCGCCTCTGAGGCACGATTTGCTATACGTTGAAACTGCAGGTCTTTAGGCCCCACCCCTTCTAGGGGGGCCAAGCGTCCCATCAACACATAATACAATCCGTGATAACTATGACTGGCCTCCACCATGTTTTGATCCGCGGGCGTTTCCACCACACACAGTAAACTGGGGTCGCGTTGCGGATTAGAACAGGTTTGGCATATTTCAGTTTCAGAAAAACTATTGCACCGCTGGCAATGCATCAAAGCCGTCACCGCGTGCTGCAGCGCTTGGCTGAGTTCCTGCGCGCCCACCACATCATTTTGCAAAACATGATAGGCCATACGGCGCGCAGTGCGTTCGCCTACTCCGGGCAGACGTTTGAACGCATCAATGAGCTCACGCAGCGGCGCTGGCTCAGGTAAAACAGGATTGGTCATTTAGAAAGGAAGCGACATGCCTGGAGGCAAAGGCAAACCCGCTGTCAAGGCAGACATTTTTTCTTGGGACGTGCTTTCGGCTTTGCGTAGCGCATCATTAAACGCAGCAGCGACTAAGTCCTCTAGCATTTCTTTGTCGTCTTCCAACAAAGAAGGATCGATATTGACACGACGCACATCGTTACGGCAGGTCATGGTGATTTTAACCAAACCACCGCCAGATGCGCCTTCTACTTCAATATTACCCAATTCCTCTTGGGCTTTTTTCATGTTTTCCTGCATCTGCTGAGCTTGACGCATCAAGCCCGCAATTTGACCTTTCATCATAATTACATATCCTAATAAAGTGGATGCGGCCTGAAAGAGGCACATCAGATTTAACTATTTAGCTCGAATGGTATCAGGAACGATTTGAGCATCAAACTGTTCAATGAGCGCTAGTATAAACGGGTTTTGTTGCGCATCAAGTTCGGCTTGCTGTTGACGTTGCGCGCGCTGAGCCTCTGCCACGGCAAAGGCGGTGTCTTCGCCAGTAGAACCATAATCAATCGCCAAGCGTAAAACCCGCCCAAAATGTTCATTCAGCACCGTATTAATACGGGCTTTGGCTTGACTGTCATCCGCAGAGCGAATCGCAGCGCGCAATACGACTTGGGTGCCATCACACTCAATCCACTCGGACTGTTGGGCTAGCTCGGCTGCCCACCCTGACAAAGGTAATTTAGTCGCTAACTCTACCCACTGCGCTCTGCTCATTTGCTCCGGTGCAGGCACGGCTGCGGGCGCAAGATCTAACGCTGCTACGGCTTGTTGTACCGCATCTTCTATCTGGGGGATAGTGCTGCCGTTTTCAATACCCCCCTCGGGAAAATCCGGATCTTCCTCCGGATAAGACGCCCCGCCATAGTCTGTTTCAGAAAAAGGAGGATCCTCGTCATAAGGCGGTGGATTTAAATCCGATTCTGCTGGCGGCACCGCAGCAGCTGAGTCAAGCTCCACGACCTGAGCAGCGGTAGAGCCCACAGAGTCAGCAGGAGCCTTTGCGGCTTTTACGACTGGGGTTTGGTCTTCCCAAGGGGGCACTTCATCTGTGTCTGCTGCCTGCAAGGCTTGACCACCTCGCTCTACCATGGGCGCTTGAATGCCTTCTCGTTGAGTCATGCTATCTTCATCTGACTCATAAGGTGAGCTCGCCGCTACCACTGGTGGCGTCATAGGCGTTGCCGCGCTCTGTGAGACACTGCTGACAGGTTCAGGTTCAGGTGCAGGCTGTGGCTTTGCTGGAGGCGGCACTGGTGCGGGTGTAATAGCAGCTGGAGTTGCCACCGGCGCTTTCGGTGCAATCGGCACAGCTGCGGGTGCGGGTGCGGGTGCGGGTGCAATTGTTGGCACAGCACTTGGCTGTGTCACGACCTCCACCTGTTGCGCTGGCAAGCTTCCCGCTGGCGTTAAGGCAAATAAACGCATGCATGCCATCACAAAACCCGCGTATTCATCTGGCGCCAAACGCAGCTCATCACGGCTATGCACCACCACGGAGTAAAATAACTGTACATGATCGGGTGATAGTTGTTGAGCCAGGTGCTGGATTTGCTCTAATTGGGGCTCATCTGCAGGTAAGGCTCCGGGCACACGCTGCTGAATGGCGATACGTGACAACAACACCGCCAAATCAGCCAAGGCGCCCCCAAAAGCCAAACCACGTAACAGCATGTCATCGGCCAAAGCGATCAAGCGGGTGCCGTCGCCCTGAATTAACGCTTCGAGCAAATGAATTAAATGAGACTGATCAATGGTACCAAGCATCCCTTGGACCGCCTCGGCATTAACCGAACCTGCACTATAAGCAATGGCTTGATCCGTAAGAGAAAGCGCATCACGCATCGACCCTTGAGCGGCTTGGGCTAATAAGCGTAAAGCGGGCGCTTCGGATGGGATCTGTTCTAGCTGTAGAATTTCTGCCAGGTGCGATTCAATCGCAGGCACCGTCATTTGCTTTAAATTAAACTGCAAACAGCGCGATAACACCGTGACAGGGATTTTTTGGGGATCCGTGGTGGCTAAAATAAATTTCACATGGGCAGGTGGCTCTTCAAGCGTCTTTAACATGGCATTAAAGGCATGACCTGTTAGCATGTGCACCTCGTCAATCATGTAGACTTTATAACGTGCAGCGCTTGGAGCATATACCGCCTGCTCGAGCAACTGAGTCATTTCGTCTACCCCTCGATTGGAGGCAGCGTCTAATTCCACATAATCAACAAAACGCCCTTGATCAATTTCAGTACAAGCACGACAAACCCCACAAGGCTGTGCACTGACGCCCTGCTCGCAGTTTAAAGCCTTAGCCAGAATTCTTGATAAAGTGGTTTTACCCACGCCTCGTGTGCCTGTAAAAAGCCACGCATGGTGTAAGCGTTGTGTATCTAATGCATGAGTGAGGGCGCGCACCACGTGATCTTGACCAATTAAGGTGTCAAACGATCGGGGACGCCATTTGCGAGCCAATACCTGGTATGTCATGAAGGAGTGCGATTCGGTAAAAAGAAAAAAGCCACAAGGCTAATCAAGTGTACCGGATTTACAGCGGATATGGGAGGTGGATGCGGCATCCAAAGAAGGAGGTGAGCCTGACTTCGGCACTGGTTCGAGACAGCTGTGGCTGCTTCGTTCCCGACCTGACCAGATTGACTGTTGAACCATGCGAAGGGGCTCACCATTAATTAGTATAGCACTAAATTTCGCACCAAAGGTCAGCACGTGGAAAATAAAGTGCAGCTTTGGCTTGGCGCCCATCAAAAGCAGTGACTTGAGCGCAATAACGTTGCAACTGAGGCGCATAACGCGCTCGCATTACGGCTAAAAACTCGGCTTCGCTCTGGCCTTCATGAGGACGCCCCGTTTTAAAGTCCACAATCAACCATTGGTCTTCTTGGGAAATGGCCAAATCAATAATGGAAACACGACCCTCAGCATCTAATAACGTCCACTCTCTATAGGCTTTAGCCACATCCAATAGCCACTGCCCACGCTCACTTTCTAACGTCCGCATCAACGTGTCTTGAATAATGACCACCGCCTCTTTCACCTCGGCCATAGCAAAGCCAGCTCGCAACAACTGACGACGCAAAACTGCCTCGTTTTGTTGGATGCGTAGCGTGCTCCAGTGCTCTCGGCCTTCGCGCCCTATGCGTTCTAGCCAAGCATGGGCGACGGTGCCTATGGCGGCTTCTTTAAATGGCGCTTCGTTCCAATGCCACTGGTTTTGACCGGCTGGGGCCCGACGAGGACGCACATATGGCAGCTGTTCTAAGTTACGTACTCGTAGCAAATAACGATGGCTAGCTAAACCTTGGTCCCCTCTAGCCTGCGTCGCCGCTACGGACTCAGCTTGATTGAACTCAGCTTCGACCTGCGGCCATAACAAGTGCAATAAAGAACGCGACCGCACTACGAGTTCATTTTTTACGCCATTTAGCTCTATAGCAGCAACCAAGTGAACCTGTTGACGTGCTCGCGTTACCGCCACATATAACAAACGCTGCATTTCATAGGTGGCCCGACTTTTCTCGCGCTCTGCAATAAACAGGCTTAAGGCATCTCTGCTTGTTGCCTCACTGGCTTTAGCCATGCCCACATAGAGACGTCCTTGGCTCTGTTCTAAGCGTAACAAGGGCTCTTTGTCTGACGCCGCATCTCGATTTAGATCATAAAGAATCACCGACTCGAACTCTAGGCCTTTTGACTTGTGTATAGTCATCACTTCTACAGCCTGCGTCGCATTTTGCGCCACCGCATACAGACTTTGGATTTTTTCTTCGAATACCTCTAGCTGCAAATCTCCGTATGGGGCCAGTTGCTCTAAGAGCCTAAAGACATTTTCTGCATCTGCCTGCTCGCTAACGCTGCTATAGATTTGTGCGCCTCCTAAGCGTAACCAACAGTATTCTACCCAGGCCGCAAAAGGCAACGCCCCGCTTTGCTGAGAACGATCCAACAAAACATCAGCCACATGCTGTAAACGCTGCCATTCTGTAGTATCCCAGGACGAAAACTCAGCCTGCTCAATTAAGTGAGGAATGGTATCAGCACGATTGTGCCCACACAGTTTATGTAAGCTCTCTAATGTCAAACCACACAATGGAGCCCGCAACAAAGCCAACCACGCCAACCGGTCGCCAGCATGCTTTAAGGCTCGAACCAGTTGCACAATGTCTTGCACCACGGGCCTAGAGTGCAAACTATCAATATCTACCGCTTTGGTAGGCACGCCAGCCTCATGCAAAGCTCGAATCAAAGGCCCCAAATGAGTACGGGCCCGTACTAAAACCACCACTGGTTTAGCACTCTGTGCAAAGCGTTCCAAAGCGTCTTGGCATAATTCCACCACACGCTGTTGCGCCGCTAAACGCGCTTGCTCTAGATCTGCCACATTGGGGTTTTGTTTTTGATAAACAAAGGGGTGTGCTTGGACCACTGCTTGGGCTTGCTCGGCATGAAAAGCTACCGATGCGTTGTAAGTGACGGCACCCAGCTCTAGATCGGCCTGAATGGGAAACAACGTTGTCCCCAATTGGTTAACCCAATTCACCACATTGGCTGCAGACCTAAAATTATTCGTTAATGCTAGCGCCGTTAACGGCACATCCCCTAAACGCTGCTCGCGCTGCACCTGCAGAAACAAACCGACCTCGGCTTTACGAAAACGGTAAATGGACTGCATAGGGTCACCCACCAAAAAGAGGGTGCGCCCATCATCTGGCATCCAACCGGAGCTTAAGCGCTCCAACAATTTAATCTGGTTTAAACTGGTATCTTGAAACTCATCCACTAAAAGATGACTGATATTACGATCTAATCGTAAAAGTAGCTCTGAAGGGTTGTGATCTTGACCCAAAGCATCTAAGGCACGCTGCGCAATCTCAATAAAATCCACCTGGCCGCTTTCAATAAAAGCTAACCGTAGCTCGGCTACCGCTAACAACAAAGTACGTGCTAAATGCTCCAGCAGTTCGGCTTGCTCTGGACTGTACTCAGCTTGTAAATGTTGCAACGCCACCAAAGCCTCAACCCAGGGTGTCTGTTCATCAAACGGCTCCAACCAATCTTTCATACTTTGGTTAAGAGCTTTATTTCCTGTGGCCGGAAAACCGCAGGTTTTAGTAATACCTCGGGGTTTGCGCGGTGCTCGCGGTGTGCCTGAGGTTAATAACAAATCGCTCAAGGCCTGCCAACGCGGCAGTTGATCCGGTGTGGTCTCTAAAGGGTTTTGTTCATCCCAATCTGCCAAAGCAGGCAAACCCTGTTTACCTTCTGCCACTAAGTTTTCATGTGCATAGACCGCACAAGGCTGTAAGGTAGCTTGCCACCCAAAAGGCAGAGCCTGCTCGGTGCGCTCTAGCAGCTCTGTGACTAAGTCGTATAAATAGGCCTGTAAGCGCTGCATAGAGCTGGCTTGACCTAAGGTAGGCAACCACTGATCACGAATAGCGAGCATGTGCACCAACAAACGCTCCACATCCACCAGATTCACCCCTAAGTGTTTGATCACCTGAGCCACCGCAGGCTCTTGATCGGCACGGGCAATGGTGCTCTGCGCGGCTTGTAAATACAATGCATCCGCCTGATCTGAGACCTCTGGCACCCCGCCCAACCCACTTAACAAAGGCATGGCTCGAACCAAGTGCGCGCACAAAGAGTCAATCGTGCGAATACTTAAACGCGCGGGATGCTCTAATAAACACCAGCCCCGCGCCGCGTCATTCGCCAACGCTTGCCGTGCTAACTGCCAACTCTGTTTTTTGTAGGCTTCCTCAGGCTCAGGCAAGGCCGCAGCCTGCAGTTTTTCAATAACGCGGGCATGCATTTCTGCTGCAGCGGCTCGAGTAAAGGTAATAGCAACAATTTCTTCAGGCTGTTGCACCAAAGCCAATAACGCTAAGATCCGATCCGTCAGTAATTCTGTTTTGCCAGAGCCGGCTGGAGCCTGCACTAAAAAAGAACGGGTAGGATCAACCGCGTTCTCTCGAACTAAGTAATCACTAGGCTTCATCGTGCCCCTCCCCTAACTCCTGACTCAAACGCAAAAATGGCAACACATCGCAGTACATTAAATCGTCCAAAGTATAAAAATGATTACGAGCCACACCTTGTAAAAACTCGTCGCGCATGCCGTATACCTGTTGCTGTAAGTGAGCCACAAACTGAGCCCAACTTTCAAAAGCTTCGGCAAACTTTTTTTCATCCGTTTGCGTTAATAAACAGCTTTCAGCACTAAAACCGCCTAAGACGGCCTCATAATGCAAAAAACCAAAGCTCAGCGCAGCAACCGACTGATCTTGCTCAGCCAAAATCGCCGCATAAATAGGCAACTGTAACTCGATGGGACGTTCACGCAACCAAGTGGTATAGCGTTTATGCGCCTGACTGGTTTTGTAATCCATCAACACATAC
This sequence comes from uncultured Paenalcaligenes sp., assembly GCA_947632305.1. Lineage (GTDB taxonomy): Bacteria > Pseudomonadota > Gammaproteobacteria > Burkholderiales > Burkholderiaceae_B > Paenalcaligenes. Next base: position 33,660 of record CANROS010000004.1, read on the forward strand.
TGACCATCCGCCAGTTCATCGATTCGATCAATACGCATTTGGGTATTTAAACCACTGAGCTGATGCTCTTGCTCTAGGGCTCGTATAGTAAAAGAGGGACGCGAACGTTCTAGCTCTAGCCACGCCGTCAACACCTGTGTGGCTCGCTCTTGCTCCAGCTCCCGAATCACCAACGGCATTTTCCCTAACTGCTCAGTGGCAGCCTGCGCTAAAGCTTGCTGTAGCGTTGCCTCTAACTGATCTTGTACAAAAACCTGCATGAGCGCAGCGGAATTAGCAGGACTCACACTTTGCCAAAATAGCTCCAAAGCCCGATGCAGAAAATGACCCCGCCACAAGCGAATGGCCCCAGTGTCTTCATACGCGGGCAAAGCACTAGCATGTAAGCGGTGATGCACAAAAGCCCATAAAGGATTTCGTGCTTGTTTATCTAATAAACCACTGCCGCCAAATACTTGCTGCCCTGTAGGCACAGCTGGACCTTGTTCGTCTACTAAATGCTCTAAGCTGACTTGTGCCTGCACAGCATGGGTTAACGGGTCAGTGGCCACGCGTAACGCTATGCTTTGGATTAAAGGACTAGGACGCAACAACTGCCCGTTGTCTTGTTCGGCATGGCTAAAGGTGAGTGAAACAGTAGCCTGTTTTAAAACATCAAACATTTGATAGGCCCATTCCAGCTCTCTTTCAGGGCTAGAACGAGGTGCTTGGGCTTGGCGTAATACCTGATAAGGCACAAAAGGGTTAGGTTTAGGAATTGCCGGCAAGACCTCATCTGTCACACCAACTACCCAAATGCCATCCCAGTGCCCACCCTCTGCTTCTAAAAGCCCCAGCACATCTAGGCGGGTGCCGGCTTCACGCTGCGGCTGAAAGATGGTTTCATGCAAATAGCGTTGCAACATGCTAATCACTTGAGCAAAAGACAGTCTGCCAAACACAGGAGCCAATCGTGCAAACAAGCCCAAACGCTGCTCAAAAGCCTGCATGGTTTGATACGCATGGCTATCCAAGGATTGCTCGCCAGGAAAGCCTAAAATCTGTAAAATGCCCCGTATCACAGCCACCCATTGCGCCGGCGCCGCAAAGGAATCCTGTTGCTTCAGGGCGGCCACCGCGTTTAACCAAGCCTGCCCTAGCTCATCACAAGAAGCCAGCGCCTCATTGGCCTGATCTGGACTTAAGTAAACGGTTTGCTGGCGACGCCACAACACATCTAGACGCGCCCGTTGATTGGCCTCACGTTGATCTGCAAAACAATAGCCATTGAGCAATGCTTGCCCCAAGGTACTGCACCGTACCTGCCCTTGCTGATGCTCGGCTAAGGCTTGCAACCAAGCCAGAGCCGCTCGCACCAAAGGCCATTGGCTTAATGGTCGCCCCACTGCTACGTTCCAATTAAAACCTGCACTTTGATCCGAATGAGGCGCCAGCTCGTGAGCTAAGACCCGATGAGCAAAAGCCACTTGCTTTTGTAAGTCAAAAGCTACAATAGCAAAACAACCGGTAGGGTTTTGCTCCAGCTGGCGAGCAGCCCATTGCGCTGCTAAACGCCACTCTGCTTCTGGGGTGGGCGCTAAGACTCGCTCACACTGAGCCGGACTCCGTGGCTCGTCTTGATACACATAAACCTTTTTACCTTGTTGGGACAAGGCATCTAGCAAACGCTGCAAACGGGCGGATCTATCATGAAACCCCACCAGCACCACATTCTGCCAATGAGGCTGATACCAATTTTGTTCTAAAGCGACCACCACTCGCTCTGCGGCTCGATTTTGGTCATCTAAATCATGCTGTAACAAGTAGGCTTTATAGGCCTCACGCCACTGCGCAAAACGCGTAGAGTCAGTGGTGTGTTCGGCATCCTCAACGCACAAAGACCATTCATCCATTAACACATCGGCCTCTGCTGCCAATTTAGCCGCTTGAGGCACATCAATCAGCCAAGCACTTTCTTCTTCTTGGCCATAAATAATTTGCTCCCAAACATGCAAACTGCTAAAAGCATCAAGCAAATAAGAAGCTGGCACATAATCATCATAAAAACTCAAATCATCGTTGGCCTGTCTTAACCACGCCGATAAAGGCATAATATCTGGGACGGCAATGGCTTTGTGTTCCCCACTTAAACTGCGCTGCAATTCAGATAAAATCCGTCGCGCAAAGCGATTATTTACCGTAAGTACTAAGGTCTCTTCGCTCTTTAGTTCAAGCAACTCAGTACAATCAAGCTGAGCGTACATATGCCGCCTCTCCTTTTTTACTCTTTTTATTCAACACCAAGACACAGACTAAAAAAACCATGTCCTCAGAAAAAACGCCCTTGTTTGAGCTGGCTGGCTCCATTTGGTTTCGCTCCGGTACCTTAAACTGGGGGAACCCTCGACGGATGGCTCTTTTAGCGGCTATTCATGAACACGGCTCTATCTCTGCTGCTGCTCGTCATATTGATTTAAGCTACAAAGCCGCTTGGGATGCCATTGACACCATGAACAACCTTGCTGAACAGCCTTTGGTGTTGCGCACTACGGGCGGCCAGCGTGGGGGCGGCGCCTCTTTAACACCCAAAGCCTTAGAGATCCTCGCGCTGTATCAGCAACTAGACGCTACCCATCAACGCTTTATGAAACACCTTGCCAAAGCACAACCCGGCTCTGATAAAAATCTGGAATTATTACAAACCATGATGGTTCAAACCTCTGCACGCAACAACTTCTCGGGCACCATAGCCAAAATCAAACCAGGGGCTGTGAATGCTGAGGTCATACTAAAACTAAGTCATTCTCAGCACATAGTCGCTGCCATTACCCGTGAGAGCGTAGAGAGCTTATCTCTTAAAGAGGGGACTCGTGCCCTCGCTTTTCTCAAGGCCTCATCTATTATTATTGCTCTACCTAGTGAGTGCAAGCTTTCCGCCCGCAATCAAATCGAAGGTACCATCGTACAGATAAATGCAGGGGCAATTAATGCCGAAGTCAGTCTAGCCATTTCAGAGCAGCACCGTATCACTGCCATTATTACCTTAGACAGCCTACACCAACTGCAACTGGAATTAGGGCAACGCGCTGTTGCTCTATTCAAAGCATCCAGCGTGCTCTTGGGCACTCTGGACTAAACAACTCTGACCAAACGCTGCAATTCTGTCGCAATGCGTTCATTGCCTAACTCAATCTCTGCACGCAAGTCCTCGGGAGCACAGCGCCCTTGGATTTTGCCCTCAGCCATTTTGTAAACCTCATCGGCCAGCACAATGGCGTCCTCAGGGTCGTGCGTAATAATAATGGACGGGATGCTTACACGTTGCTGCAACTGCAATAACTCTTGGCGCATGCGGACGCGTAAATCCATATCCAAAGCCGCCAACGGTTCGTCTAGCAACAACAAAGCAGGCCTAACGGCCAAAGCCCGCGCTAACGCCGTGCGTTGTTTCTGCCCCCCAGAAATCTCATGGGGGTAATTGTTTAAAATAGCTTGCAGCTCAAACGCCTCTATCCAGCGTTGTGCCTCGGGAGGGACCCACTTTTTAGAGGCATTCAATATGCCTCGCTTTAGACCAAAACTAATGTTTTGCGCCACGGTTAAATGAGGAAATAACCCATAGTCTTGTAACAGATAAGCCAAGCGTCGCTGTTGGGGGGGGACATTAACCCCCGTTTTAGAACAGTATAAAACGGTATTGTGCACACGAATTAACCCTGCCTCTGGGCTAATTAAACCAGAAATGGCTTGTAGCGTTAACGTTTTACCTGAACCGGAGGGGCCTAAGATGGCTATGCGTTGCGCCTGCGTTTGCAGTTCTACATCTAAGACAAACTCACGATGTGCATTACGAAAAGAACGGTAAATACGTATAGAAACGGACATCACTGCACTCCTCTGCGGGGTGGAGCAGGAGTTAATAACCCGGCCAAACACAACACCGCAACACACGTGAAAGAAATCACCAACACCATGATCAAAGCCAGCTGATCATTGCCCACTTGTACCGCTTCGTAAATAGCAATCGACAACGTTTGAGTACGCCCAGGAATACTCCCGGCAATCATCAAGGTAGCCCCAAACTCACCTAACGCACGTGCAAAAGCTAACAAAACCCCCGCCATAATACCGCGCAGGGCTAGGGGCAAACTAATCCTAAAAAACACCTCAATTTGACTAAGCCCCAACGTCATCCCAGCATTTTCCAAACGATTGTCTACGCTTTCAAAAGCAGCTCTGGACGACTTCAAGACCAGAGGAAAGGCCACTATAGTGGCGGCCACTACAGCCCCTTGCCACGTAAACACTAACTCTATGCCCCACCCCGAAAGCCATTGCCCTAACCAGCCTCTACGTCCAAACACAACTAATAAATAATAACCAATCACGGTAGGAGGCAACACTAAGGGCAAAGTCAGGATCGAATCCAATACATTGCACCACGGCGAACGCCAACGCGATAAAAGGTAAGCTCCCCCTATGCCTAGCACGGCAGCAAACAAAGTAGCCCAACCTGCTACTTTTAAGGACAACCCCAACGGTATCCAAAGATCACTCATCATTTTCTCTTGGGTGCTAAGCGGCTAGACATAGCGTTTAGGGACTAACAAACCCGTATTTGGCTAAGACGGCTTGACCTGATTCAGACAAAATATAATCCACATACGCCTGAGCCTTTGGATTAGCGCCTGCGCGCTGCACCACCGCAATGGGATAGCTCACGGGCTGCTTGGTAGCCAGCGGCTCAACCACCTGCACCTTAGCCGGCATAAGCAACGCATCGGTGGCAAACACAAACCCCGCATCGACCTCTCCTCTAGCCACATAATCAAGTACCTGCCGTACATTTTGCCCTAGGATCTGACGCGCCTCAACCGCCTCCCACTGCCCCATCGCCTCTAAAGCCGATTGAGTATAACGGCCCACGGGCACAGTACTGGGATTGCCATAAGCCACTCGAGAAATATCAGCGCGCCCTAGATCGGCCACACTTTGAATCGCGTTAGGGTTATCTATGGGAACAATCAGCACCACTTTATTTTGTACAAAATCCACCCGTGTGGGGGAGTCAATCACTCCGGCAGCTACGGCTTTATCCATGGCGCTTTGATCCGCTGAAGCAAAGACATCTATAGGCGCCCCATGCACAATTTGCTGTACCAACACATCAGAAGCCGCAAAACTATTTAAAACGTACGTATCGGGCTGTTGCTTAGAAAAGTTATCTCCCAACTCTTTAAACGCATTGGTTAGGCTAGCTGCAGCAGACACCACTAACTCCCCCGCCATTACAGGAGTCGACTTCACTGCTACACTGAATACAACAAGGAAAAAAACAACGCGCCATGCCTGTTTAAAATAACTCATACTCATTCCTGATGACTCTAACTCTCTATCTCTATTTAGAACCGCAGTATACCACCCTATATAGGGATAATATTAAATTCCTCACTATGTAAAAACATGATGAAACAGCCTGCTACCGCTCAAAGTTGGATTGATCTATTTGGTCAGCATTTAACTCAGCAGCAACTCTCTGCTCATACTGTAGCCGCTTATGGCCGTGACCTACAGCAGTTTGCTCTCTGGCTTAAACAACACGCCCCCGCCACGTGCCTTAGTCAAGTCCACACCGAACAAATTCAAAGCTGGCTAGCAGACCCAACCAGTAACCCATCCCCCAGCACTGTGAATCGACGTCTAGCCACATTAAAAAAATTCTACGAGTGGTTAATTCAGACTCAGCAGCTATCGGTTAATCCCGCCCACTGTTTACGCAGCGTTAAACTGCCCAGCTCCACCCCACCACCCATCAGTGAAACCGATATTGATGGACTGCTCTACGCCCCCGATGTCAACACCCCCTTAGGTTTGCGGGACAAAAGCATGCTAGAGCTACTGTATGCCACGGGGATTCGGGTCTCTGAATTAGTGGATTTGCACCTAGATCAGCTCGATCTAGAACAGCGTCTGCTCTTGGTTACTCACCCTAATCAAACCCAACAGCGCCTGATTCCTTTGGGCGACGATGCGTATTTCTGGCTCAATCGTTATTTAATCGAAGCTCGGCCGGTTATCTTGCGTGCTCGCTGCTCAGAAGCGCTTTTTATTAGCACCCATGGCAAAGCTTTAAGCCGCCAAGCCCTCTGGTTACTGATAAAAAAATACGCCCAACAAGCCCACATTAGCCAAACACTCTCCCCCCAATCACTACGGCATGCTTTTGCTACCCACCTCTTAAAAAACGGTGCTAACCTTAGCGTGGTGCAATTACTGTTAGGGCATAAAAACCCCAGTACCACACAAATTTATAGCCATATCACCCGCGAACGTTTAAAACAATTACATACCGAACACCACCCTCGGGCTTAAATCTTAACTACACACCATGTCCAAAAAAACCAGTGAAACCCAAGCCACGTTATGGTTGAAAAAACAACGTATCCCTTTTACTGAGCATGTCTATGTCTACGAGGCCAGAGGCGGCGCTAACGATGCTGCCCACAAACTGGGTTTAAACCCCCACCTCACCATCAAGACCTTGGTAATGGAAGACGAGAAAAAACAGCCCCTCATTGTTTTAATGCATGGTGACCAAGAGGTTTCCACCAAAAATCTCGCTCGCCAAACAGGTGCCAAACACATTCAGCCCTGCGACCCAGCTACCGCTCAACGTCATTCCGGGTATTTGGTCGGAGGCACCTCACCCTTTGGGACCCGTAAAGTCCTCCCCGTCTGGGTGCAAAGCAGTATTTTAGAGTTAGAGCACATTTATATTAACGGCGGTAAACGCGGCATGCTATTAAAGCTAGACCCCAAAGTGCTTACCGAACCACTCGGAGCCAAGCCAGTAGAAGTGGCTTTGAGTTAGCCGTTTATTAAGAAATATTAAGAATCATCCAACCCACACCGCCTAAATCTATCTCCTTGCAGGCTCCGGCTTTATCTACTAAAGGTTATGCTATATGATGGCTACAACGAATAATTAATAGTCATTAGTTAAGACTAAAATCAAATCACCTCATCTATTTTCTTATGTTTCTGACTCACTTAGACTGTCTCAATTTAGCGCATTGGCTACACACCACCGTCTCTGAGGACGGTTTAAGTCCTGTCTGTTTTGCTATTGTAGACAGCTCCGGAGATCTCATTTGGTTTGAGCGCATGGACCAAGCCCCCGTCCAAGCCATTCCGCTCTCTATCTCTAAAGCCTATACCGCAGCACGATTGGGTTTAGCCACGACCGAGTTCCATAACCAGCTACAACAAGAACAACTACAAGCCCAAGACTACATGGATGACCAGCTCACCGCCGTTCCAGGCGGTACTCCTTTATTTACTAAAGAAAATCGTCTCATTGGTGCGATAGGAATTAGTGGGCGCAACAGTCAAAACGATCAGGTCTTAGCAGATGCCGTCGCCATGTATCAACAAAGCCTTTAATTTTTAACGCGCGCTTAATGTAATTGCCACCTGCTAAGCCTAAGGTAGCCAAAGATTGCGAGATTAAAATACCGGTTCTAAAATGACTTGGATGACTAAGACCGAATAACCTTCTATAAGGCCTATTTATAGAACTGTCTCACGGAAATCCATGACTGCAATCACAAAAAAAAACCCGGCTCCTCGGCGGACTCAATCTGAACGTAGCCACAGCACGCAACAAAAAATCATCCAGTCCGCGCTGCATTTACTTCAAACGGTAGGCTATCAAAAAACCAATTTGCAAGATATCGCTCGCGGAGCAAACGTGACGCTAGGGGCCGTTCAACATCAGTTTGGCAACCGCCAAGCGCTGATGGAACACGTCGTTGAAGCCGTGATGGCACCGCTGGCTACTCTAGGCAAGGGCTGGTCTATAGATGCTCTGCAGTTACCGCTCTCACAACGTGCACACGAATTTGTGCACCAAGCATGGAAAAATGTCTACGGATCACCCAGTTATTTAGCGGCTTGGAGTCTGTTTTTTGGTAGCCAAAATACGGCCTTATTTGAAAAAATCAACCTGCACCGGTCTGTCCATGACCCGGTGTACTTTGCCCACTTTGTAGAAGTCTTTCCTGAGATCGCGGCGCGCCATGCTCAGCCTGAGCAGTTTGCCTATGTGATTTTCTCAGCCTTACGAGGCATAGCCGTCATGCGTATTTTTGAAATAGATGAGCCCCTCACTCAGACTCAGCTGGAAGTGATTACCCAGATGATCATTCAAGCAGGCCAAGACTCCATCCATAAAGAAAGCGCCACACAATAATTTGACTGTGTGGCGCTTTTAAAGACGAGGTCTTTAGCTATCTGTTTCCGTGGCTAAGGTCCCGCGGCGGATCTGGTCACGCTCTAACGATTCAAACAAGGCTTTGAAATTACCCTCGCCAAAACCATCGTCACCTTTACGCTGAATAAACTCAAAGAACACTGGGCCCAGCGCAGGCTCAGAAAAAATCTGCAGTAATAAACGAGGTTGTTGCCCTTCGGTACTGCCGTCTAATAATATGCCCCGTGATTGTAAATCAGGCACATGCTCGCCATGCCCCGGCAACCGCTCGGCCAACATCTCATAATACGTCTCGTTGGGCGCCGTCATTAATGGTACGCCCGCTGCGCGTAAGGCATCAATCGAAGCCAAGAGGTTATCGCTTAGTAAAGCAATATGCTGAATGCCTTCGCCATTAAAGGCCATCAAAAACTCTTCGATCTGCCCCCCGCCCTGTTTGGACTCTTCGTTCAGAGGAATACGGATTTTGCCATCAGGAGCCGTCATGGCTTTGGAAGTTAAACCGGTGTATTCGCCTTTGATATCAAAATAGCGAATTTCACGGAAATTAAATAGTCGCTCGTAGAAGTCAGCCCAAAAAGCCATACGACCACGGTACACGTTATGAGTTAGATGATCGACAATTTTAAAACCGTGACCCACCGGATTGCGATCCACACCGGGCAAGAACTCAAAGTCAATGTCATAAATGGACTCGCCCTCTTTGTAGCGATCAATTAAATAAAGCGGTGCGCCCCCAATGCCCTTAATCGCCGGCAAGCGTAACTCCATGGGACCAGTAGGAATCTCAATGGGCTGCGCACCCAACTCTAAGGCTCGTTTATAAGCCTGTTGGGCATTTTTTACTCTAAAGGCTAAACCACAAGCAGAAGGCCCATGCTCGGCGACAAAATAAGACGCCAAACTTTTGGGTTCGCGGTTCACAATAAAATTAATATCCCCTTGACGATAGAGCGACACATCTTTAGAACGGTGACGAGCGACTTCGGTAAAGCCTAATTTTTCGAACAAAGGCTCGAGCACACCAGCCATAGGCGCAGCAAACTCCACAAACTCAAAACCGGCCAAACCCATCGGATTTTCAAAAAGATCAGACATCACTGCCTCCCAAGGTGTAAAGAGATAATTGAAGATTACCTCTAATTTACATTAATCATTTAATGCTTAATGTTAGTGGTTTCCCTTAGAGGCTTAATCTAAAGACGGGATGCTCTACGCTGCAAAACTAACGACTGCCTCGTCTGGCCTTATCTGTAATCAATGATGAGGCATTAAGTTGTTGCGCCCGCTGTGTAATTTTTTGAAGCATAGTAGTTAATAGCTCTAGCTCAGCAGCATCCAAGTCTTGGACTAGCAAATGGTTCAACTCTTCCACTAAGGGTTTCATTTGCTCAAACAGAGCGCGCCCCTTGGGCTCTAAATTGACCCACACCAAGCGGGCATTAGCGCTGCTTTTTATTTTAGAGAGCAAACCTTTTTCTACGAGTCGAGTCACAGCGCGGGACGTACGCACCAAATCCAATTGCACCTCTTGCGCCAAGTCTGACACATTCAAACGCTCAAAATGGCCCAAGGTAGCTAGAATCCGCCACTCTCGACGGGTTATGTGAAAGCGCCCTTCACTCAAACGAACAAACATCGGATTTGCGGAAGACCACGCCAAATACAACTGAAACAAAGGCTGTGCTCGCAAAAAATCGCTCATGGGAGCTCCTATATAAGACGGGGTTATCCCTTTATTCTATACATTTGATTAGATCAAGTATTTACTCTGTTGCTATGCTGCTCTAACTCATAACACGCTATAAAAACCCGAGGAAAAACTATGAAAAGTTGGGCCAAAAAGATCGCTTTGCCCTTGTTGGCCAGTGGCCTTTTATTGCAATCTACCCTTACCTTAGCTGAAACGCCTGCATTCAGTAATCCTTTCTATATAACAGTAGGTTATGCACCTGGCGGGGCAACAGATCGTGCGGCCCGTTTTATCGCTGATCAGCTGCAAGAACGTCTCAAGGTCAACGTCCTTGTAGAAAATCGCAGTGGAGCCGGAGGCCGCATCGCCGCCCAATACCTTAAAAATCAAGGTGTCTCTAAAGACATATTAATCATGGCCAACCCCGCCACCATGGTCATTGCTCCTTTGGTTTTTAATCATTTAAGTTATGACCCAGATCTGGATTTCAAACCCGTTTCCGTCATTTCTGACTACACCTTTGGCGTTGCCGTAGCGGCAGATAGCCCCTTAAAAAACCTAGACGACTTAATCGAATGGGCCAAAACCAACCCCAACGATTTTAATGTAGGTGTACCTGCGTCAGGCAGTCTGCCACATTTTTTTGCCCTTATGCTAGCTGAAAAAAGTGGAGTGGAAGCAGAAGTCATTGGCTACCGTGGTTCTGCTCCTGCGCTGAATGATCTCATTGGCGGCAACATCCCTGTCGCCATCGATACTATTGACGTCTTAAGCCCTCAACATAGAGGCGAACGTATTCGTATTTTGGCCACCTCAGGCTCAGAACCAGACCCTAGCTTGGAAGGTGTGCCAACCTTAACCCAAAGTGGTTTAGACATCCAAGCTTCCGGCTGGAATACGCTGTATATTTCAGCCGAAGCCGATGATAAAAAAGTGGATTATCTAGCGGATCTACTTAAAGAGATCATGAGTCAACCTGAAATTCAGGCTCGATTTAAAAACAGCGATCTGCCTCCTGTGGCCGCTAACCGCGCAGAAAGCACCGCAACAGTGGAAGACTTCAAACAGCTTTGGACTCCCATCATCCAAGCCTCAGGCTATAAGGTAAACGACTAATGTCCACCGTAAAAAATGTACTTTTTATTATGGCTGACCAATTACGTGCAGACCACTTAGCCTGCTATGGTCATCCTTATATCCGCACCCCTAATATTGATGCGTTAGCAAAAAAAGGGGTTAAGTTTGAACGAGCCTTTGTGAACTCTGGCGTCTGTGGTCCTTCGCGTATGAGCTATTACACAGGCCGCTATCCGTCTACCCACGGTGCCACGTGGAATCGCGTGCCTCTTTCCATAGGGGAAGTCACCATGGGTGAGTACTTACGTCAACAACAGTTGAACTTAGTACTGGCAGGTAAAACCCACATCATGCCTGACCACGAAGGCTTAGCCCGCCTGCACCTAGACGGAGGCTCTGAACTAGAGCAGCTGTTATATCGTGGCGGTTTTGAAGAAATAGATCGTTACGATGGCCACCATGAGCCCGGCCAAGAAAGTGGCTACCCTTCCTATTTACGTCATCATGGTTATGACTCCAGCGACCCCTGGACGGACTTTGTTATCTCAGCGCTTAACGACCAAGGTGAAAAAGTCAGTGGTTGGCATATGCGTAATGCTCGCTTTCCCGCGGTGGTCAAAGAAGAGCACTCTGAAACTGCCTACATGACCAATCAAGCCATTGATTTCATGAAAAAACAAGGCGATCAGCCTTGGGTCATGCACTTGAGCTATGTCAAACCCCACTGGCCTTATATTGCCCCTGCGCCCTACCACAATATGTATAGCGCAAACCAATGCTTACCCGTGGTCCGCTCCGAAGAAGAAAAGCAAGATGCCCACCCCGTGGTGGCGGCTTATCGCGAACAAGAAGAATCCCAAAGCTTTGCACAAGACGAATGTATTCAAACCGTGCGCCCCGCCTATCAGGGTTTAATTACCCAATTAGATGACCATCTGGGGCGTTTGTTTGAACACATGGAGCAACAAGGTCTGATGGAAAACACCCTCATCATCTTTACTGCTGACCATGGGGATTTTTTAGGGGATCACTGGTTAGGTGAAAAAGAGCTTTTTTACGATACCGTTCAAAATGTCCCTATGATTATTATGGACCCTCGACCCGAAGCGGATGTGTCACGCGGCAAAAGCCTCACTGAGATGATTGAAGCGGTAGATATTTTACCTACTATTTTAGACGCCTTAGGAGCACCTATACCGGATCATCGCCTAGAGGGGCGCAGTCTGCAGCCATTGCTTTTCCAACAACAGCAAAGCTGGCGTAATACGGTTTACTCTGAATTGGACTATAGCTACCGACGCGCTAGACTTTTGTTGGACCGCACCCCATTTAACTCCAGAGCTTGGGCCATTCGTACTGAACGGTGGTATTACGTGTATTGGATGGATTTACCAGAACAATTATTTGACTTAGATAGCGACCCGCAACAATTTCACGATCTAGGACGTAGCTTGAGCCATCAAGCGGTACGAGATGAATTACGTCAAGAGTTACTGGTCTGGTTTAGTCAATTAAAACGGCGCACTACCGCCACCACTGCCTCTATTGAAAAAGGCACAGATGCCCATAAAAAAGCCGGGGTGTATCTGGGCCAGTGGTAACAGCTAACTAATCAGCCAAACGGCCCCAGCTCCTATTTAGGGGCTGGCGGCCCCAGCAGGAATCGAACCTGCAATCTTCCCTTAGGAGGGGAAAGTTATATCCATTTAACTATGGGGCCATAACTTTAAAATTATAAAGAGAAAATACCCTTCTAAGCAATCTATAATAGAGCTTTCTTACTTTCTACCCCTATGGTAGAAACACATCATTTTGTCAGCTATTTGCCTAACTTAACGATTATGTCCTCCCCTACTCCTGCACTGGCTACCTACCAACAGTTTCTTGCAGATGAAAGTGCAACCCAAGCACTTGCACAACAATTGGCACAGGTGATCCAACCGCTGCAAAGCAGCGCCCACCTTTACCTTAAGGGTGATTTGGGGGCAGGCAAAACCGCGTTTACTCGCGCCTTTTTGCGTAGCCTCGGTGTCACTGGTCGCATTAAAAGCCCTAGCTATGCGTTATTAGAAAACTATAAAGTTTCTAATTTAAATCTCTACCACCTTGATTTCTATCGATTTAATGATCCAGAGGAATGGGTAGAAGCCGGTTTTCGTGATATTCTAGAAGAAAAAGCCGTTGTACTTATCGAGTGGCCTGAAAAAGCAGGAGGGCTATTACCCCCGCCTGATTTAACTGTGCACCTTGAATACCAAGGAGAAGG
>CANROS010000005.1 GCA_947632305.1 uncultured Paenalcaligenes sp.
CTAAAACAAAGCCCAATAAGACAATAATAAAAACGGGAGCAATTATATTAACTAAGTTAATGATCATGAAATTTATGGGTATTAAAGGGATCTTTGAGTTATTGATTTCTTAGATTGTAATTGTATCTAAATGTTTTGGTTTTGTTTGAAAAGTCATACTTTTAGAAAAATGAAGGTGCCCTATTAGAATAATACTGTAAGAGAAATGTAAGGCTGTGCAGTCTTCTTCAAAAATTAGAATAAGCATGTAATATTCTTTGTATAAGGTGGTAAAGTTTAGTGTACATAGGTAGTACTTATGGGTTAACTTTCCAGCGGCAGTGATATTTTGATTGGATTGAGGCTTATATTCATCAAGAGGTAGTTAGGGGCTCGGATTTGAAACGTGCACAGATAAACGTTGTAATTAGAGCCTAAATCTATTTTTTAGAAAAACTAAATTTAACCACTAGTTGAGTCACACGTTTAGTCATCTTTGGGGAAAGGGGGGATGATGAAAATAAAAAATGTTGCTGATTTGTTGGTTCACACTTTGGCGCAGGTTGGTGTTAAGCGTATTTATGGGGTGGTTGGGGATAGCTTAAATGGGGTCACCGAAGCCTTGCGTGTTCATGGGGGCATTCAGTGGGTTGGCACTAGGCACGAAGAGGTTGCCGCTTTTGCTGCCAGCGGAGAGTCTCAGCTCACCCATGCCTTGGCCGTTTGTGCAGGCTCTTGTGGCCCAGGCAATCTACATTTAATTAATGGCTTGTTTGATGCGCACCGTAGCCGTACTCCAGTACTAGCCATTGCTGCGCACATTCCTTCCGCTGAAATTGGCAGCGGGTATTTTCAAGAGACGCATCCTGAACAGCTCTTTAAAGAGTGCAGTCACTATTGTGAGGTAGTCTCTCACCCCAGTCAGTTACCGTATGTGTTTGAAAATGCGATTCGGGCTGCAATTGGACAACATGGGGTTGCTGTGATTGTGTTGCCGGGTGATGTGGCTTTGCAGCCTGCACCTGTTAAGCAGGTTTCCCCACAGGCCAGTTTGGTGCCGGTGGCTCCTATTATTGCTCCGGCTCCCGCCGAGATCACCTCTTTGGCTAATTTGCTCAACCAGTCTAAACGGGTAACTGTTTTTGCAGGCCGTGGCTGTGCTGGGGCCCATAGTGAATTAATGCAGTTAGCACAAACGTTACAAAGCCCTATTACCCATGCTTTAGGGGGGAAAGAGCATGTGGAGTACGACAATCCTTATGATGTAGGCATGACAGGGTTTATTGGCTACGCCTCAGGTTATAAGGCCATGCATTCCTGTGATACCTTGCTGATGCTGGGCACCGATTTTCCTTACAAACAGTTTTTGCCTTCACACGTGCAAGTGATACAGGTGGATATTAGGCCAGAAAACTTAGGGCGACGAGTGCAGTTAGATTTAGGCGTGGTCGGTGATATTAAAGCCACCTTGCAAGCGTTACTGCCGCATTTAACGCCCAAAACTGACAAGACTTTCTTAGATAGTGCAATTAACGATTATAAAAAATCCAGATCTACCCTAGATTTTCTAGCGCAACCAGGCTCTCACTCTGTTATTCATCCTCAGTACTTAACGCGCCTTCTTAGTGAAAAAGCGAGCGATGAGGCGGCCTTTACCGCCGATGTGGGCACACCTACCGTTTGGGCTGCACGTTACTTAAAAATGAATGGTAAACGTCGTTTAATTGGCTCGTTTACGCACGGCTCTATGGCGAATGCGATGCCTCAAGCAATTGGGATTCAAATGGCCCAGCCTCAACGACAAGTTATATCTTTATCAGGGGATGGCGGCTTTTCCATGTTGATGGGCGATCTGCTCAGCCTTAAGCAACATCAAGTTCCTGTCAAAGTCGTCATTATTAACAACGGTGTGTTGGGCTTTGTGGCCCTAGAAATGAAAGTAGCTGGCTTTGTGAATACGGGCGTTAATTTAGATAACCCCAATTTTGCTCAAGTGGCACAGGCGGTAGGGCTTTACGCAGAACGGGTTCAGGATCCGGCCCAGTTACCTGAGGCCATTGATCGCTTTTTAGCCCACGATGGACCTGCTGTACTCGATGTAGTGACAGCTAGCCAAGAGCTGATTGTGCCGCCAACTATTCATTTGGATCAGATTAAAGGTTTTAGTATGTGGGGGCTACGCGCTGTGATGGATGATCAATTACAGCAGGTTGTAGACTTAGCCAAAGTCAACTTATTAGAGAGATAGCTCGGCTTAAGGCCAGTCTTTACTCCCTTCTTTTTTAGGTAAGAGAATATGTTTAATGAAACCGTAGTGGATCTGTCCAGATTACAGTTTGCGGTTACGGCACTGTACCACTTTTTGTTCGTCCCCTTAACTTTAGGGCTGTCAGTCTTATTGGCTGTGATGGAAACCGTGTATGTGGTGACAGGGCGTGAAGTGTATAAGCGCATTACTAAGTTTTGGATGCACTTATTCATGATCAACTTTGCGCTGGGCGTGGCCACCGGCTTGACCATGGAGCTGCAGTTTGGCATGAACTGGTCGTATTACTCGAGTTTTGTGGGGGATACGTTTGGGGCGCTTTTGGCTGTTGAAGGCTTAATGGCGTTCTTTATGGAGGCGACCTTTGTTGGTTTAATGGTGCTGGGTTGGGATCGTTTATCCAAAGGCAAGCACTTGGTAATCACTTATTTAGTGGCTTTGGCCTCTAACTTCTCCGCTCTATGGATTTTAGTGGCGAATAGCTTTATGCAAAATCCAGTGGGGGCAGAGCTAAACCCCATCACGATGCGCATGGAGCTCGCCAGTTTCCAGACGTTATTCTTTAACCCTGATGCACAGGCGAAGTTTGTGCATACGGTGTTAGCGGGTTATGTCACCGCAGCCGTGTTTGTGTGTGGTATTAGCGCTTTTTATATGTTGCGCCGTCGTCATATGGAGGTAGCACAGCGCTCTTTTCGTATTGCCGCCCTATTTGGCGTATTGGGAACCGCGGGGGTAATTACCTTAGGCGATGCCCTAGGCTTTATTGGTGGTCATGCACAACCTTCTAAATTGGCAGCGATGGAAGCACTCTGGGAGCCAGAAGAAGCCCCTATGCCATTTAATGTGATTGCTTTCCCTTCCCAAGAGCAAGAGCGTAATCTCTTTGAGTTACAGGTGCCAGATGTCTTGTCGATTTTAGTGACTCACTCGTTAGATGGGACGGTGCCCTCTATCGCGGAGGTCCAAGAAGAGGCCAAAGGACGTATTAGGAATGGGATCCCAGCAGTGATGGCATTAGAACGCCTAGGGCAAGACCGAGACGACGCAGAGGCTTTGGCCATATTTGAAGCACATAAGGACGACGTAGGTTTTGGCTTCTTAGTTCAACGGTATGCCCCTGATGGGGACTTAACCCAAATCACGGAGGCGGACGTCGAGCTGGCCGCTAAAGACACAATTCCAGAGGTCTGGGTCATTTTCTGGGCCTTCCGCATTATGGTGGGATTGGGCTTGTTGATGCTAGGTTATTTTGTAGTAGGCATTATGTTGACTTTAACTAACAAGGTTCAACATCAACGCTGGTTTTTGCATGCTTCGGTCTGGATGATTCCGGTGCCATTTCTTGCGTGTGAAATGGGTTGGATTGTGGCGGAAATGGGCCGACAACCTTGGACGGTGTTTGAGATTCTACCCACTTGGCTCTCTGTTTCTACCCACTCCGTAACCTATATGGTGGTTTCTTTAACGGGTTTTGTCTTGCTCTATACCGTTTTTGCTATTGTGGAAATGTATTTGATGGTACGTAGCGTGAAAAAAGGGCCAGAAGAACCCAACGAGCGTGAACTGCAACAGCGTGGCCTACAGCCACAACTGAGCACAGACTAAGGGGCAGACATCATGGAAACGTATTTCTATTTAATTATGGCTTGGTGGCTCTTACTCGGTGTGCTCTTGATGGGCATAGGAGCCATGGTAGGTATGGACATGGGGGTGGGTACGGTCTTGCGCTATGTGGGACGTACTGATGTGGATCGAAAAGTCGTGTTACGGATTATTGGCCCGCATTGGGATGGTAATCAAGTTTGGTTCGTCTTAGGTGGAGGGGCGATCTTCGCCGCGTGGCCTTTGGTGTATGCAACGGCTTTTTCCGGTTTTTACATAGTCATGCTTATTTTGCTTTGGAGCATGATAGTTAGGCCCCTAGGCTTTGAGTACCGCAATCAACTGCAGTCAGGCTCGTGGCGTAATATTTGGGATTGGAGTTTATTTGTCTCAGGTTTTGTGCCCATGCTGATCTTCGGTGCTGCGGTGGGTAATGTGCTGTTGGGCGTGCCCTTTCACTTTGATGGCCGTTTGGTGTCGTATTATACGGGTAGCTTTTTGGGTCTTTTGAACCCTTACGCGATTTTGTGTGGACTGGTCTCTGTGATGCTTTCCATTTATATGGGAGCGTCGATGATATTGGTGGGCAGTGGCGAGCCTAAAATCAGTCAGCGTGCTTTGCGGGCTGCTCTGTTTAGTGGCGTGACAGCCTTGGTTTTAATGACCATTGGTGGTATTTGGTCTGCGACTTTGCCTGGGTTTGAACTAGTACAATCACCAGCACCCGGCATACAGCAGACTCCTTTACATCAAGTCGTAACTACCGTGCCCGGTGCATTATTGCAAAATTATGCTAAATACCCTGTATTATGGGCTTTGCCTGCTTTGGCGTATGTGGCTTTGATTGTGGGGATGTGGGCATTACGTGCGGGACGCTCTGTGCTGGGTTGGTGGTCAGGAGTGGTGACGTGGGTAGGCGTACTGAGTATGGTGGGGGCGGTGTTGTTCCCATTTATACTGCCTTCCAGTACCAACCCATCACATAGTCTAACGGTTTGGAACTCAGGCGCGAGCACATTAACGATGGGCTGGATGCTGGGCTTTACGCTTATTTTTATGCCTATTATTGTGACCTATACTAGCTGGGCTTTTTATATTATGCGTGGCAAGGTCGATGGTCAGCAGGTTCAATCATCCAAGCAAAATTACTAAAAGGAGCCTTTATGTTAGTTCGTATCCTAATTATGCTTGTGTTGGCGGTCATAGCCATTTTAATTGCAGTGATCATGGGAGACTATGGCCCTTGGTATTTGTCTTGGTTGTTGGGCACTGGTTTTATGGTTCTGGTCGCTGCCATGGGAGGAGTGCTGTATGAGGATCAAGAAAGTGAACTCTTGCAAAAAGAGGCGGCTTCTAAAGACGATTAATTAATCCACGCTCGCACTCTAAATAAACCCCAAAATTTGGTTGTTGTCCATTTTTTGGGGTTTTTTATGTTTTACTGTTTTGTATACGTTTAAATGCTACGAAATAAGTATGAGCCATCTTTAGAACAAGACACGTACTGGATAAAAGGAGTGCATTTTGGTGGAGAAAAAGACATCTACAGCACGTAAACAGAGTGTGAACGAGGAGCGTGTGCAGGATTTGGCAGCTCAGGCTCAGTCAATATGCGCGCAGTTTAATACACAGGTTTTTTTGGCACATTGCGCTCAATTAGACGGTCTTGCCTTGATGGAGCGTATTCATCTAGTCACGCAAGGCTTACATTTCGCTTTGCCGGGGCCTTATGAGCAGAATGTGGAGGTTTTGTCGCAATTAGCGCCTCATTTACAAGGTAGGTTGATTGCTTTGGTTTTACCTGAGTACATTGCTCGGTATGGTGCGGAACATTTTGAAGTTTCCATGAAGGGGCTAAGACACCTAACTCAGTTTGGCACCGCCGAATATGCGATACGGCCTTTTTTGCGGCAAGACCTAGCGCGTACGTTGACGGTGATGTTGAGTTGGGCCTATGACGAGAATGAGCATGTGCGTCGGTTAGCCAGCGAGGGGTGTAGGCCACGCTTGCCCTGGTCGTTTCATCTTAAGGAGCTAAAAGCTAACCCGGCTCCCGTTGGAGCAATACTGGATGCATTAAACCAAGATCCCAGTTTGTATGTACGCAAGTCGGTTGCCAATCATTTGAACGACATTAGCAAAGACCATCCTTCTTGGGTAGTAGATCGTTTGCAGCATTGGCCTTTAGTTCATCCTCACACCGCTTGGATTGCTAAACAGGCTTTGCGTAGTTTAATTAAACAAGGGGATCCCGCTGCCTTGGCATTATTGGGTGCTACCACCGACCCCCAGCTTATTTTAAAAAATCTAGCCGTGGCACCGTCTGTGATCCGTTTGGGTGAAGCCATTGAGTTATTTTTTGAGTTAACTTCTACCGCGGAAACTCCCCAGCGCTTAGTGGTGGATTATGCGTTGTATTACGTGAAGAAGTCAGGAGCGGTGGCGGCCAAGGTATTTAAACTCAAAAGCATTGAGTTGGCAGCAGGGGCTACCGTTCAGCTGAAGAAAAAGCAGCAGATCGTAGATTTCAGTACTCGTATTCATTACCCCGGTTATCACGAGCTAGAGGTGCTGGTAAATGGCAAGAGCTATGGGAAAACCGGCTTTGAGCTGCTGCCAGCCTAAAGTCTGGCAGCAAGAGTCAAAGGCGTTTATATAGACCTAGACCTTAGCTAACTGTATTTCGTGGAATTTTACCCACGTGCCAGTCCAGTAGGTTATCTACCGCCAGGTTGACCATGCCTAGCCGCGTCCGTTTCGTTGCACTGCCTATATGCGGCGTCAGCACAGCATTGGGTAGCGCTAACAGCTCGGCATGGATGTGTGGTTCGTTTTCATAAACATCTAGACCGGCCGCGCCAATTTGACCGCTTTTTAAAGCCTGAGCCAGAGCCACATCATCCACTACACCGCCGCGAGCAATATTGACGAGCACAGCGGTGGGTTTCATGAGCGCTAATTCACTGGTTCCAATCAGATGATGGGTCTGAGGGGAGTAGGGCACCACTAAAATCACATGATCTGACTCTTGTAATAAGGTGTGTTTTTCCACCCAGGTCGCGTTGGGTGCTGTGGTGGCAGGAAGTTGAGTGCGATTATGGTAGAGCACCCGCATGCCAAAGCCTTGAGCACGGCGAGCAATGGCACTGCCTATACGTCCCATGCCTATAATTCCCAAGGTGCTGCCATGGACATCTACCCCTAACCAGCCATCTAATGCGATGCCTTGCCAGTGGCCTTCTCGTAGCCAGCGTTCTGATTCAGAAATGCGTCGTGCTGCGGCAAACATCAGTGCCCACGCCATATCGGCAGTGGTTTCGGTGAGCACATCCGGCGTGTTGCTGACCTGAATACCACGTGCTTGAGCAGCGGCTACATCAATGTTGTTGTAGCCTACCCCTATGTTAGCAATCATACGCAGGTGGGGGAGCTGTTCCAACAGGGCGGCATCTACCCGACTGCTGGCTGAGACTAAGAGTGAGTTGGCGCCTTTGGCTAAAGCCACCAAGTCGGCGCCTTGTAAGGCTTGGGCTGAATCATGGGCCCGTACAGTAAAACCAGCGGCTTGGAGCTTGGCAATCGATTCGGGAAAAACCCGGACGCCAATAGCAACCTGAGGCGAGTTAGCAGTCATAGTGGTTCCAGTAGGTAGATAGCGTTAGCCCAAATAACGGGGCAACAGTAATGACAAGATAGGGAAGGCCAATAAAATACCCAAACGAATAATATCGGCTACCACAAAGGGCATAACCCCTCGGTACATGGTAGCCAAAGAGACCTCAGGCAGCAGGCTGCGTAACACAATGACGTTCATCCCAAAAGGAGGGGTAATAAAGCTGATTTCTGTTACCACTACCACAATAATGCCAAACCAAATCAGATCAAAGCCTAAGTATTGAACCAAAGGATAGAAAATAGGAACTGTCAATAAAATCATCGACATACTTTCTAGAATTGCCCCAAGCACGATATAGAGCAGGCCAATTAAGATAATGACGGTAATAGGACTTAAATCGAATTGTGTGACGAGGTCTCTTAAATCGGTAGGTAAGGTGGTGAAATTGATGAAATTGGCAAAAAGTAAGGCCCCAATAATCACCATAAATAACATGCCAGTGGTTTTGGTGGATTCAATCAGGACTTCAGAAAGACTGCGCCACGTTAAGGTACCTCTAAATAAGGAGAAAAGCATGGCCCCAAAAGCACCAATGCCAGCCGCTTCGGTAGAGGTAAATACGCCACCATAGATGCCGCCCATGACCACGCCAAACAGCACCAAAAGCCCTTTAATTTTTTTGAGCGCGGCCCAACGAACTTGCCAGCTCTGGCGTTCCCCTGCCGCAGGGCCGGCGGCGGGATTGCGCCAGGTGACCCAAGCAGAAGCCAACAAATATAAC
The DNA here is from genome assembly GCA_947632305.1 of uncultured Paenalcaligenes sp. Classification (GTDB taxonomy): domain Bacteria; phylum Pseudomonadota; class Gammaproteobacteria; order Burkholderiales; family Burkholderiaceae_B; genus Paenalcaligenes. The sequence continues at coordinate 8,248 of CANROS010000005.1, forward strand.
CCAATGGCTAAAATACCGGGAATGATGCCCGCTGCAAACATTTTGCCAATGCTTTGTTCAGTCAAAATACAGTACACCACCATGACGATGGAGGGCGGTAATAAAATACCTAGCGTGCCGCCTGCCGCAATAGCACCAGTGGCTAGGCCTGGGTCATAGCCAAAACGTCGCATTTCTGGGTAGGCTACTTTGGACATGGTGGCAGCAGTGGCTAAGCTAGAGCCGCAGACCGCGCTAAAGCCGCCACACGCTAAAATAGTTGACAAAGAAAGGCCGCCGCGTCTGTGGCCCAAAAAGGCATGAGCGGCAGTGTAAAGTTCTTTGGATAGTCTAGCTTGAGTGACAAAGTTACCCATTAAAATGAATAAGGGCAGAACGGATAAGGTGTATTGAAAGCCACTTTCGTAAATCATGGAACCGGCCATGGCATAGGCCGAGGACCAGTTACGGATTAAGGCCATACCGACTAAGCCCACCAAAGCCATGGCAAAGGCCACGGGGACTTGCAGCATAATTAGGACTAACATGGCGGCAAAGCCGAATAGTGCTTCAGTCATGAGTCGTCCTTGTGGAAAGTGTTTCTATGCATTGCAGCAGATGGTAGAGCGTGGTGAAGCTCAGCATAACTGCCATAAAATAAGCGATAGGGGCAATGGGCAATAAAAGCACCGCTGTTTTATCGCCATAGTCAGCAATTTCAGCCGCTTTGCTCCAACTCACCACCGTCAGTAAAGCGATGATGCCTAAAGAAATAAACTCCCCTAGCAGTTGTTGAAATCTGCGTAAACGGCCATGTAAGGCCATACTGATCAAATCCACGGTGACATGACTTCTGCTGGCGGAAGACAAGCTAATGCCCGAGAAAATGACCCCCACCATTAATAACTCAGTGAGCTCTACTGAGCCTAATACGGGGAAATTAAGGAAATAGCGTCCCACCACGTCTAGCATGGTGAGACACATCATCAGAAATAGAGTCACTTCGGCTAGACGCCTCATGACAAACAACACGGGGCGAAGCAAAGTGTTCATCACATGTCCTGATTAGGCAACGGAGGTTTTTAAGGGCGGGTATCTATTTCAGCGTCTAATTGCTCTAGTTGGTGATAGAAATCTTTAAGTGCCGCTTGGCCGTCGATATTTTTAGCTGCAGCGGCGTCTAACCAGGCCTGCTCAAAACGCTGTGTGCGTTCACGCACACCGGCGATGAGGGCTTCATCGGCCTCAATAATTTCAATGCCTTTGGCTTGGCCTGCTTCTAGAGAGGTTTTGTCGGCAGCGCCCCAAGCGGCTCCCGCCATACGAGCTACGTACTCACCACTGAGCTGATCAATGATCTCACGGTCTTTTTCATCTAAGTTGTTGTAGGTGCGCTCGTTCATGATGAGGCCGTGTGAGTCACCATAGAGACCACCTGGGAAAGTGGTGATGTAACGCACCACATCATCAAGTTTAAAGGCGGCGATGGACTCACCAGGGAAAAACAAACCGTCGACGACGCCTGTGCTGATAAGTTCATAGGAATCGGGTGCAGGTTTTACGACGGGGTTTATACCCAAAGCTTGGGCTACGTCCGCAGCCATACCACCACCTACTCGTACTTTGAGCCCTTGAAAGTCTTCGATTTGGCGTACCGGTTTATTGCTGGTAAGAATCAAGCCAGGACCATGACCATAGATGCCTAATAATTTGACGCCACGGTGCTCTCCTGCCTCTGCTAGGTATTTGTCGTAAATGCGCCAAGCGGCGACTGAACGGGCTTCGCCATGGTCACCGGTTAGCGGCAGAGAGGCCACTTTGGCTAAATCAAAACGACCGGGATAGTAAGCATGCGAAATAAAGCTGATGTCCACCAAGCCATTACGCACCGCATCATAGTGACCAGCAGGGTTAGTGACGGCTTTAGGTAATAAACGAGGTTTAACGCGGCCTTCGGTTTTTTCTTCAATTTCAGCTAACCAAGGCACAATAAAGCCCGAGACTAAGGAGTGGGTAGGTGGCAGCCAGACCGAAACGGCTAATTCAGTGGGGGCGGCTTGCGCAACCTGAGCGCTACTCAGGGTTAAGGCCAAGCCAGAGGAAAGCAGCAGTTTTTTACAGAGTGTCAGCATAATAAGTCTCCTTTATGTACTTATGTTTTATGTATCAAGCTGAGGGGGGAGGGGCTAGAGCTAGGGTGACTAAGTTTTCAATCGTTTGATCATGAGTAAAGCCGAGCTCATTAGCCAATTGGGTCTCTAGTGTTGGCCAACGGCCGAATTGGGCCTCGATGTGAGGTTGAGGCTGCCAGCTAATGAGGTTTAAGCAATGGTTTCCGTAGCGTTTTGCCATGGCTTGGACGAGTTCTCCTGCTAATACTCGTTGAGTGGGCAAGGTAACAGCTCGACTGGTAGGCCAAGCGCTGGGTTTTGTTAAGGCAGCATGCAGCAGTTGTTCTAAGCAGCAAGGCAAGGAAATAAGCCAATGGCTGGACTCGGCGGAAACGGGGCAGGTATAAGGGAGGCCTGCGGCCAGATGGCGCAGCATATCGCTGGAAAAGGTGGAAAAAGCACCGATGGCTTGCAAAGGTCGAGCAATCACACCGGAGAGACGTATGCTGCGACCGTCTATGTGACCGAGTCGACTGTAGTCCGCAATCAGTAGCTCTAGCATGCGTTTGTGCGTGCCGTAGCTTAGGGTGGGTTGGATGGGGGTTTGATCATGAATATGATCAGGTAACGGGGTGCCGAACACGCCAATAGAACTGGTGAACACAACGGTAGGTTTAGAGCCACTACGGCGTAAGGCTTCAAGTAAATCTATAGAGGCTCGCAGATTCACATCTAGCCCAAGGCTTAGGTTCTCTGCGGCCTTTTTGCTGGTGACACTGGCTAGATGAAAAACATAATCCGCAGGCTCAGAGAGAACGTGTTTTTGTACATGAGCACTGCATAAATCGCCCACTACGTCGTGGAGCCAATCAGGTTGGTGCGATAACGCAGGGAGTTGTAAGTCGGTGCGGGTTAAACGAGTGATGGGCTGGTCACCTAGGCGAGCTCGTGAGATTAATGTGCGGGTTAAGGCTTCACCTATATAGCTGCCAGCACCCGTAATGACTATGTGCACAGCGATCCCCTAGGAATAGAGCATAGCCCTACTTTTTGTAATGTTGTCAGAAAATCCAAACCGGTTTCCAGCTGGTTTAAGGGTTTGTATTCGCATCCAATGTAGCCTAGGTAATTAGCCGTCTGAAGGCGCTGTAGCGCATGCAGTATTTCGGGGTAAGCCTGTAGGTTAGGCTCATGACGTCCTATGGGGTTAGCCAGTTGAATATGCGCCACAAATGGCAGCGTTTGTTCTAGGGTCTCGAGTAGAGGTAGGTTTTCTTTTAGTGTGTGATAAAAATCAAATTGCAAACGGACTTGTGGAGAATTGAGTGCAGCAAGAATGGGGCTGATCTGCAGCGGGGACCAATAGGCATAGCCAGGAGCATCTTGGCGGTTTAGGGCTTCCAGCTGAAGGGTGAGATTTAGACCTTTAATTTGGTTTAAAGCCCACGCTAAGTTTTCTAATAAAGTTTGGCTCCACAGGTTTTGGTCTATGGCCGCAGTTTGGCCTGCCATGACATGGATAGCAGACGCGTTAAGGGCTTGCGCTTTTTTTAAGGCCAGCTCAAAGTCTGTTTTGAATTGGGCTTGATAACCGGGTAGCGCTGCGACTCCTGGCTGGTTAGGTCTAACGGGGGTGTTAATTAAAATGGTTTGTAGACCATAGTCTTTGAGCGGAGCGGTGTATTCGGATATGGCTAAATCATAAGGAAACAACAGTTCTACGTGTTTAAAGCCTTGTGCAGCTACCCGAGCACAGCGTTCTGAAAAACGGACGTGCTCGGGGAAAAATAAACTCAGATTAGCGGTAAAGCGCATAATACGTCTCCGGCCTTAGCTTTGGTGCTGAAAGCGAGTTAGGCTTTCGGGATGACTAAGGCACACCAAGGCAGAGATCTCTGCGGCACCTAAACCTAGCGCACTGGCTTGAAGTAAGTTTTGCTGTACTGTCCCTAGCAAAGAGGTTGGCGTTTGAGTTTGTTGAGCTAGATCCAAAGCACCATTGACATCTTTACGCATGGTGTCTAGCGTGCCAATCACGTGCTCTTGGGCTTCGAGCATGCGGGGGGTGAATAAAGAAAGCAATTGGGAATCAGCCCAGCCGCCTTGTAAGGCGTTGGGTAATTTAGATGCGTCTATGCCAGCGGCACGGGCTAAGCTGAGGGCTTCAGCAATGGCATTCAGGGTGGCGGCGACAATGGCTTGATTGCAAAGCTTAGCCGTTTGTCCTGCGCCTATTGGACCCAAATGAGTAATACGAGCTGCATAGGCTTTTAGGGCAGGCATGGCAGCTGCCAAGGCCTCCGGATCGCCTCCTGCCATAATGGTTAAGGTGCCGGCCTCGGTGCCGGCCACACCGCCAGATACTGGGGCGTCTACCCAGCACCGGTTGTGGAGCTGGGCAAAGCGTTGCGCCAGATCTTGTGTACGATCAGGAGCGATGCTGGAGTGATCTACCAGCCAGGGGATGGAGCTGGCCTCTGCTATCCCTTCAAGGCCAAAAACGACTTGTTCTACAGCCGTTGCGTCTAATAAGCACAGTAAAACCCCATCTACGTCTGTGGCGGCGTCTGCTGGCGTAGCACAGACTTCGGCTCCTAAAGAGGCCAGCGCGTTGGCTTTGGCAACTGAGCGGTTCCAAACTTTGACGTGATGACCGGCCAGCAGTAAGCGTTTGGCCATCACGGACCCCATTAGGCCTAAGCCACAAAAAGCAAGTTTCATGCATCGTCTCCGACAGGATCGTAGGGCCAGTCTAAATTGCCTGAGTGAGTGGTGGCCCCTTCGTTGGCGGGACCCACCAGTTTGGCGTATTTTTCTAGTACCCCAGCAAGAGGGGGCACTGCCGGAATGGTGTGCTGAGCGCGGCGAGATTCAAGTTCTGTGGCACTGATGGCTAGATTTACCGTGCGTGCGGTGGCATCAATTTCGATAAGGTCACCGTCTTGGACTAGGCCAATGGCTCCACCCATAGCGGCTTCTGGGCTGGCGTAGCCAATACACATGCCTCGCGTAGCGCCGGAGAAACGACCATCGGTTAACAAAGCCACTTTCTCACCTTTGCCTTGCCCATAAATGGCAGCTGTGACACTGAGCATTTCTCGCATCCCCGGCCCGCCTTTGGGGCCTTCGTTACGAATCACTAGTACATCACCGTCTTGGTATTGTTGCTTCATTACGGCTTGCATACAGCTTTCTTCGTTCTCAAAAACACGAGCTTTACCGGAAAACGTTAAGGTCTTTAGGCCGGCGATTTTAAGGAGGGCGCCATGGGGGCACAAATTGCCTTTTAAGACCACGACACCGCCACTGGCATGAAGGGCTTGGTCACAGGAGAAAACAATTTTATTGTCGGGCTCAGGAAAGGCAAGCAGGGCTTCTGCGAGGGTAGTGCCCTCTAGGGTGAGGGTGTCACCATGCAAGAAACCACCAGCTAATAGGGCTTTGAGTACCACAGGGGTCCCACCAATGTGATGGAGGTCTTTGGCAAGATAGGCACCGCCAGGCTGTAAATTAGCGATTAAAGGGGTGCGTTCAAAGACACGCCCTATGTCTTCTAGAGTAAAACGGATGCCGGCTTCATTGGCAATAGCTGGAATATGCAAGGCGGCATTGGTTGAGCCTCCTGTGGCAGCGACTACGGCACAGGCATTTTCTAAACTTTTAAAGGTGACGAGGTCTCGGGGCAGGGGGCCGCCTTTTTCCAGCAGTGTCATTACCTGTTTGCCTGCCCGTCTGGCCAGAGCCAAACGGCTGCTATAGACCGCAGGTATCATAGATGAGCCCAGTAGAGATAAACCTAAGGTTTCACCCACCATCGCCATGGTATTAGCGGTGAACTGTCCGGGACAAGCACCCGCTGTAGGGGAGGAACTGCATTCTATGCCCCGCAGCTGTTCTAAGCTGATGGCACCACTTTGATAGCGACCAACGGCTTCAATGGTGGTGAGAATGGTGCTGTCTTGGCCGCTTTCGGGGTCTAGGCCCGGCAGCATAGAGCCACCATAGATAAATACGGAAGGCACATTAGTACGCACCATGCCCATCATGATTCCGGGTAATGTTTTGTCACAACCTGCAAAGCCTACCAGACCATCGTAGGCATGGCCTCGTACCATGAGCTCTACGCTGTCGGCTATGGTTTCTCGGGATACCAAGCTCATGCGCATTCCTGCGTGATTCATGGAGGTGCCATCTGAGACTGAAATAGTAGAAAAACAAATGGGTACACCACCACCTTCAGCGACCCCTAGTCGAGCATGGTCAGCTTGAGGTGCTAAGGACATAGAGCAAGGGGTATTATCGCCGGCTGTGCTCACTATCCCTACAAAAGACTGTTCTAGATTGGCGTCGTCCATGCCCGTAGCCCGAAGGAAAGCGCGGTGGGGGGCACGAGTAGGACCGGTAGTAACAACGCGTGAGCGATGTTTATGTAACATGGGAAGTCTCCTCTTCATCTAGGTGGAAGAAGGTTGTAAGGATAAAAGCTGTTCAAATGGCCAGCTGATGTCGGCTTGGATGGCTTGCTGGGCAGCGTGTGCATCGCCTGCCTGTAAAGCATCAACGAGCTTTTCATGGTGGTCGTCAATAGTGGCACGTTCGGGTCCACAGAGTTCTTGCACTTCACGCAAATAGGGGCCTGATTGCAACCAGAGGCTTTCAATCAGGCCCAGCATCACAGGTGAGCGCGCTGTTTTATAAATACGGAAATGAAATTCGCGGTTTAGTTCTAGGCTGGTGCTTAGACCATTAGGCTGAGTCCGGCTTTGATGGATGTCATGGGCTAATTGTTTAAGGGCTTGGAGTTCATCAGCAGAAAAACCAATTTGGCAGGCCCATTGGGTGGCCGTGCCTTCAACGAGTAACCGTGAACGGTGTAGATCGGCTAAACGTTGAGGCGTGATCAAAGGAAGACGGGCTGAGCGGCTGCGCATCGGTTCTAAGGCTTGTTGGGCAATGAGCTTGCGCAAGGCTTCTCGTACCGGCATGGTACTGGTGTCTAAATTATCGGCTAGCTCTTGGATAGCCAGTACCTGGCCTGCTCTATAGGCGCCATGCATGATGCGGTTGCGTAGTACTTGATACACCGCATCGTGTACCGACGTACGAACAATGGGTTCTTTGGTGCTAAAGGTGGCTTTGTCCATAACGACTCATATCACTTTGATTTTTGATCTTTGATCAAATATAAGAGTTTGGACACCAATGCCATATTCGGGATATCCCTTGAGCGGTTTTTTTGGTGGTGGGGGAGTTAAAAATAAAAAACCCAGAGGCTTAAAAGTAAGCCTCTGGGCATTTGGTTTGAAAAAGCGGCCTAGTCTAGTTAGCTAAATAAAATTGCTGCCAAATGGTAGGTACAAAATCATAGTCATAATCACCCAACCAAACGACTGTGGTTTGATGAGGCGTGGTGTCTTCTGCAGATTCATAGCGCACAGCCCCTTTGACAAAGTCGTTGGTGCTGGGGTCTAGCAGCGCCACGTAGCTAGAGTTAGGGCAGTTTTTAGGTTCGCACGCCGAAAAAGCGACATAGTCTTTTTCATTAACCGTAACTAAAACCCCTGGGGATGCTGTGCCGTATTGGCTTAGCCAAGCGGTTTCTTGGGGTGTTTCTTTGATTAAGTTGGCAAAGCTAGTGGCGATCTCTTTGTTGTTTTGGGTAATGTCAGCGAGATACTCATTTACAAAAGGCGTGTTGGTGTCGCTGGCGGGTTGGGCCGCAGAGGCGGTAACAGTGAGCAGGCTGCTTAGGACAGCAGTAAAAATCGCTTTTTTATTTAGCATAAATAACTCCAATTTGAGATCACGTTTAGCGTTGATAAGTCAACGTTTCAGGCAAAAGGTTAAAGCGCACTAGTAGGTGTGGCTTTTATAGAAACTCTTTTACAACATCTTACCCGCATTAGCTCGTCACGCATTAGGGTTTACCCTATAATAGAGTAACTGATGATTACTCTAACCAATAAGGGTTTCAAAATGGTGAACTACAGACTGGCAACGTCCAATAACGTGACTTTAGAACAGAGATCCGCTACCAATGGATGCGTACAGCGTGGTCATAGTCTCTGGTATCAGTTGGTCATTCTGCTTAAACAGTGGGATCAAAAAGCTCAACGGTTTTTTGCTGCTCAGGCTAGCACTCGAGCACAAGAACCTCTAGAAATCCGATGGGGTTTTGATTTACACTCTGGTTTTTAATCTGGGTCGACTCACTTACTTACTGTATTAGCCAGCCTAAACAAGAGCTGGCTTTTTTGTGCCCGAGTCACGGGGGGTTAGGGTTTTGGCTTGAACCGCTTTATACTGTGGGTATTGTTGAAGTCTGTTAGGTATTACCCAGACAAAGCCCATCTTTTGGTTTTTTTAATCTCAGGGTTTGCATTGGGTAGCTTTACAACTAGATGAATACTGACAGTAAAGGAATTACTATGAGTACCTCAGGAAAAACAAAGAAAAAAGGCGAAAATGGCCTGTCTTTATTACAAGGTTTGGCTATATTAGGCGCCTTAGGTTTAATTGGTGCAGCAATTGCACGTTATTTTGCAGGCTAGTATGTCAACTCCCAAAAAATTAGTCATTGCTACACGCGCTAGTCGGTTGGCGCTGTGGCAAGCAGAGCATGTCCGAGATCGTCTAAAAGCCCTTTATCCCGACTGTGATGTACAGTTGCTCAGCATGAGCACCAAGGGGGATCGCATCTTAGATCGCAGTTTGTCTAAAATCGGTGGTAAAGGCTTATTTATTAAAGAGTTGGAAATGGCCTTGTTAGATGGTCGTGCTGACTTGGCGGTGCATTCTCTTAAAGACGTACCTTATGATGTGCCGGCACCTTTTGCTTTGCCTGTAATTATGGAGCGCGATGATTCACGTGACGCTTTTGTCTCGAACCACTATGAATCTTTGGCCCAAATGCCCACCGGAGCTGTAGTAGGCACGTCTAGCTTACGCCGAGAGTCACAGCTACGAGAGCGCTACCCCCATTTGGTCATTCACCCTTTGCGCGGCAATTTAGATACTCGTCTAGGTAAATTAGATGCAGGCGAGTTTGATGCCATTATTTTGGCTACAGCAGGCTTAAAGCGCTTAGGGCTAGCCGAGCGTATTCGTTCCAGTATCGAAGTCGAAGACAGTTTGCCTTCTGCTGGCCAAGGCGCTTTGGGTATAGAAATTCATCAAGATCGCACAGATCTAGCCAGCTGGTTGGCGCCCTTGGCTTGTTTGCAGTCCACGTATCGCTCTCAGGCCGAACGTGCTGTCACTCGAGTCCTAGGTGGTTCTTGTCAGGTGCCGTTAGCAGCCTATGCCCAACTTGATGGTGATCAAATTTGGGTACGAGCCTTAGTGGCAGAGCCAGATGCCTCGGTTGTTTATCGTGCAGAATTACGTGGGCCAGCCTCTGAGGCAGATGCGATTGGCAAGGCCGTAGGCCAAGACTTATTAGCCCAAGGGGCAGAGACAATCCTAGCTAAACTTAGTTTGCCCGCCGAGGATTAATCTTGGTTACCGTCGTGTTAACTAGGCCCAAAGGTAAAAACAAGGCGCTAGCGCAGCATCTGCAGCAACACGGCATTCGTGTTTTAGAGCTGCCAGCGTTGGAAATCTCGGCAACCTTAACCAAGCTTGAACCCAAGCACAACCCAGAAAACTATGATTTATTGCTTTTTGTGAGTGCTCAGGCGGCGCAGTTGTATTTAGAGGCCTTAAGTCGGTCTCCTTTTAGGTTTAGGCCTAAGCAGGCGGTTGCAACAGTAGGAGCGGCGAGTGCTGCTCCTTTTTACCAACAGGGTTTAGCGCGTTCTTTGCGTTTGATTCATCCGCCTGCTAGTCATCCTCACCAAGACTCAGAGGCGCTTTGGGCTTTGTTGGCCCCTCAGCTGGAGCAGTTCGATCAGGTGTTGTTGGTGCGGGGTCAACAAGGACGAGAATGGCTTAGTCAACAATTGTTTGAACACCATAAAGAGTTAACACGCTGTAGTATTTATGAACGCGTGCCAGCTGTTTGGACTACAGAGGGCGCTATACAATTACAACGTGATTTGGTAAAACCCCAAACAGTGACTTTTCTTTTAACTAGTTCGGAAAGCACTCAAGCTATTTATGAAAATATAGTGCGACTAGGTTTAGAGTCTGCTTGGAAACAGGCGCATTTTGTGGCGATACACCCGCGTATCGCTGAAAAACTTCAACAGTTAACCGGTTTTTCAGCGCAGCAAATGCAACAGCAGGTCCAGCTCTGTGCGCCTAGCCAAACGGCCATGCAGGAGGCGTTGCTTTTAGCAGCGCTGCCCAAATAATGCTTAACGGATTACAATTACGTCATGAAAGATAAAAGCGATAATACAAATCAGACGCAGCCAACCGCTGAAAAAGAGGCCTCTATAGCAAGCCCTAAACCGGTAAAAGTGGCTTCTAAAAGCGCTAAAGGCCCTGTGCTTTTTACCGCTTTAATTGCTATTGCCATGGGTGGTGGGGCCATTTGGTATATTCAAAATAACCAAGAGCATCGTAGCCAGCATTACGATTCACAGTTGCAGCTCCTAGTCCAGCAGGCTCAAAAAAATGAACGGTCGGCTCAACAAGCCTTAACTCAGGTTGAAAATCAATCTCAACAGTTACAGCGCTTAAACACGCAACTAGCACATGCTCTAGAGCAGCTCAATGACGTTAGCACAGCGGTGCAAACGATTAGTGACTCGGGCACAGAAATTATGTTGCTTAACGACGTGGAACAATTGGCCAGTCTAGCGCAACAACAGCTTCAAGTCGGGGGGAATGTAGCCAACGCTATTGTTACCCTCGAAGCAGCCCAAGCACGCCTAAGCCAAGCAAACCGTCAAAATTTTGCGGTACTGATTCAAACCATGAATGGTGATTTGGATCGTTTGCGCACGGCTAGCGTCATTGATGTGGCCACACTTACTGCACAGCTAGATCGTTTGGCTAGCTTGATTAGTCAAGCGCCTTTGTATACCACTGATGATAGGTTAGAGGTGGCGCCTACTGCGCTCCCTGAATCAGAGCGTGGCACTACTGCTGAGGTGGCTCAGGATACTGCGCCTGAGGCCGCTTGGTGGCAACGGATGTGGGATACTACTGCTGAGGTAACTCAAAAAGGGTGGGATAGCCTGCGCCATGACTTGGGTCAGTTTGTGAGTGTGCGTCGTGTGGATGATACTGCTGCGTTGCTCATATCGCCCGAGCAAGCGGATCGCTTACGAGAAAATCTCCGTTTACGAGTCACCATGGCGCAATTGGCACTGATGACAAAACAGCCCAAGGTTTGGCATGGGGAAATGAGTTTTATTGTGAAAGCGCTCGAGACGCGTTTTGACGGTTCCAAAGCCTTAACACAGCGTGCTCTAACCTTAGCGACACAATTAGCTGATACCGATGTAGAGGCCAAGCTACCCCCCTTGGATAACACTTTAGCGGTTATCGAAAATTTAAAGCAGAAATCCGTTGAAACGTCAGCTGACTTGCCTCCCTCAGCAGACCTCAGAGAGGCTGATGCAGAGCCGGCAGCAGCGCCTACCGAGCCCAAGCCCGTTCCAGAGCCAGTCCCTGATTCAGAGCCTACAGAGGCAAAGCCCGAACTGAGCTCCCCAGAGCCCGAAACGGAGACCAGCACACCTTCTGAAACCAGTCATAGTGCTAATGCTATGTCGATACAAATTCAACAGGCGGTGTAATGATGCGAACTTGGATTTGGACTTTTTTAGTTTTTGTCGCGGCAGTGGCTTTGGCACTCGTGTTACGAGAGCACAGTGGCAATGTGTTAATTATTGCTCCGCCTTGGCACGTTAGTTTCTCTATTACGTTTAGTGTCATTGCCCTGATTGCTTTGTTTTTTGCTTTCTATGTGCTGCTTAATTTTTTATCTTGGCTAACAGGCAGCCCTGGGCGTTTTCGCCTTTGGCGCTATCGCCGAGCCGAGCGTCGCGATCAAGATTTGCTGCAAAAAGGGTGGATTTACATTCTTGAAGGCCGTTATAGTCAGGCTGAAAAAGAGCTGAGTAAATTACTGACTAAGTCACGTTCTCATAAAGCCAAGTTAGTGGCGGGTTTGGCTTCGGCACGGGCATCGCATGATTTGGCAGAATACCATCGTCGCGACGAGGCTTTGCAGGTGGCACAGAAAAATGCCGGCGAAGACCCACAGTTAAAGCTGGCTTATGCCACAGCGGTAGCGGAGATGTATTTAGAACAAGGCTTGGTTCAAGAAGCCATTGATCTTTTACAGCCAGTCCAAGACGCTAGCTCTAGACATTTCCATGCAACGCGACTTTTGTTGCGCGCTTATAGACAGTTAGACAACGCTGAGCGAGTGTATGAGCTAACCCGTTTGCTCTTGCGTCGCAGTGCGATTGATAAACATGTGGCTTTGGAGTACATCGATTATGCCGCTTCGCGTCGTATCCAAGCAGCGAATGACGAACAATTTAAAACGATTTGGAGTGATCTGCGTACTGAGGAAAAAACTCGACAGCCTGTGGCCTTAGCAGCAGGGCAGTGGTTGACTCAGGCAAATAAGCTGGATGAGGCGGCTCGAGTGCTCGAAGCGGCGATTCAACAGGAACCAGAGCCAGAGTTACTCAACCTGTATGCTTCGACCACAGCGGAACAGTACAAACGTCGTTTAAGCAAAGCCGAAGAATGGTTACAGCGCCATCCCAATAACCCCGCATTATTAGTGGCATTAGGCCGTTTATGTGTGCTGGGACAGCTTTGGGGACAGGCTGAGCACTATTTCAAACGCAGTATGGCTTTGCGTAATGACTTACGTATTCATGCATTGCTGGGGCAGCTTTACGACTTGCTCGAGCGCCATGACGAGGCCGTTATGCATTGGCGTATCGCTGCTGCGACGGCGGGGTCACTACCCATTATGGCACCCAATCGGTTATTGCCAGCGGCGGACATTACCGATGACCCCACTCTAGTCGATGGCCACTTACCTGAAGAGCAGGTTTTTGCTGACACGAGTTTGCCTGTGGCTGCCAGTGCTGTAGACGCAGCGGTGTTTACCAAGGCAGAAGCCGAGCCAAAAAAGGAAAAATTCAACGCTTTTTCCGAAACAGTGGATGAAAACTCCGAGCAACACTATTTCGATACTGCTCCTATACCAGGGGTAGATGTCACCATGACTTCCGATGATTCTCATCGGTCACGCAATTAACTAACCTTGAGATTAAAGGCATACAAATGAGCTTAACTAAAATTGGTTACGGCGATAAAGCTCCTGAAGAGTTTAATGTTGTGATTGAAATCCCCATGAACTCCGATCCCGTTAAATACGAAATTGATGACGAGACCGGTGCAGTGATGGTGGACCGTTTTATGCTGGCCGCCATGCACTATCCATGTAATTACGGTTACGTGCCACAAACCATCTCCGAAGATGGCGATCCTGTGGATGTGTTGGTTTTGTCACCTTTCCCCATTCAAATCGGTGCTGTTATTAAATGCCGTGCCGTAGGTGTTTTGAACATGGAAGACGAAGCCGGCGGTGATGCCAAAGTGTTGGCCGTTCCTGTGACTAAGCTTTACCCTCCCTACCGCAACATTCAAAGCCCTAGCGATCTACCTCAAGAGGAACTAGACCGTATTCAACATTTCTTTGAGCGTTACAAAGACCTAGAAAAAGGCAAGTGGGTTAAGGTTGAAGGCTGGGCTGATGCCGACGCTGCCAAAGCTGAAATCACCAATAGCATCGAACGTTACAAGGCAAAGTAAGATGAATTGGGTCTTTACTCCGCCTGCACCGAGTTATTTAGAGGTGGTGGGCACGACGGATCGTTACCCTATACAACGTGTGTTTTGCGTAGGGCGTAATTATGTCGAGCATGCTCAAGAAATGGGTCATACCGGACGCGAAGACCCGTTCTTCTTTTGCAAGTCTGCTCAGTCGGTGTTGGTTGTGGATAATAGCGGCACTAGTGTGATGCCTTATCCCAGCCAAACTCAAAACTTGCAGCACGAGGTAGAACTGGTCGTTACCTTAAAGCAGGGTGGTGCCAATCTTAGCGTGGCCGAAGCCGCCCAGTGTATTTATGGTTATGCCATTGGCTTAGACATGACGCGCCGTGATTTGCAAGCCCAAGCCAAAGAGTTAGGGCGACCTTGGGAACTGGGTAAAAGCTTTGATGCAGCCGCTTTAATTGGTCCAGTACACCCCAATAGTGAATTACTGGATGCAGGCGGTATTCGTTTGTACATTAACGACGAATTACGTCAACAAGGTGACTTAAACCAGTTGATTTGGCCTATTGCTGAGGCCATTGCTTTTCTGTCTCGTTATATCACCTTATTGCCGGGTGATGTGCTCATGACAGGCACCCCAGCCGGTGTGAGCACGTTGCAGCCAGGCGATGTGATGCGCGCAGAAATTGACGGTTTGGAGCCTATCCAAGTCCGTATCCAATAGAAAACGCGAGTCAAACGTATCGCTCCTGCATATTTGCAGGAGCAATACCCCATCTTATGTACGAAAATGGCTTATAGAGCCAACCGCTAGGCTACTTCTGTCCGTTGCTATTTGTGCGAATAGCAAGCAATTCCTGTCCTCTGCATACTTAACCGTAACTACTACGGAGACAAAGTATGACAACAAAAAATCAAAAACAAGCAGGGCAAGGGATGGTGGAGTATGTCATTATCGTGGCCCTAGTCGCGGTGGCAGCGATTGCTATTTTTCAGATATTTGGTCAAGTGGTTCGCTCTCAAACAGCAGCTATGGCCAAAGAGTTAGCGGGTGAAGACGGCAGTGCTGAATCCCAAAAAGCCCAAGAAGCCGCTCAGCTGGGCTCAGTCCAAGCAGAAAGTAAAAGTCTACAAAGTTTCACCGGTAACGCAGCGCAAGCGGGTGGAAACTAATTATGCAGACCACTCAAAAAGGCCAGATTCTGGTGCTGGCTTTGCTCATGCTCATGGTCTTGTGTGGTTTGATGTTGAGTTTTTTTTACGTAGGTCAAATTAACTACCAAGCCGTTAGACAGCGTCATGCTTTAGATGCCGCGACCTATAGTGCTGCTGTGTTACAAGCACAAACCTTGAACTATGCCGCCTATATGAACAGAGCCTATGCTGGGCATCAGGTCGCTATGGCTCATTTGGTTACTTTAGCTTCATGGGCCCATTTTGCAGCCACTCAGGCGCAGCGAGTACAAAGAGCCAACCCTCCAGCCAGTTTAATTACGATGATGTTTGGCCCCAAGCATGGCATGGCTTATCAGTCGGCTGTGTTGGCGGCCCAGGCCGCGGCCCCTGGCTTAATTGATGCGCAGTTAAAAAAGCTGTTCCAGCAGCATCAAGGCTATAGTCCTCTAATTTTTGAGCCACATAGTCAAGCTATCTATCAAGATTTACCACAACAGCGTGAGCAGCGATTGCGCTCTGTCTTGCACGATAACTACCCAGAGTTAAATCTAGCACAGAACAGCCATCTAATGCAGTTGGAAGTGTTGGATGATAATTGGCAACAGCTTTTAGAGTGGCGTGCTGCGTCTAGTTGGCAGCCATGGCTGCACGAATTGGTTGGCCATTACGATTTTTTAAAACCTCGCAATCAGACAGCGAAAAACGCGTGGGTGGTACAAGCGCGGTGTCCCCACAAAAGGCATGAGTTACGGCGTCGTGGTCAAACGCAGCTTAATACTAGCGGACATTGGCAGGCGGAAGACACTGTATCTTTTCATGCTTTACGTGCGAATCGCTGGATCGGCTGTTATTTTCGTGAATACGCGATGGGTTGGGCGTGGGTGCAAAGCCGAGGTTCTGAACACAAAGAGACCGAGTTTGAAACGGCACCAGAGGATTTTTCGGAGCAAGATTTTTGGCGTTGGGTCCAAGAGCATACACAGTGGGATATTCATGAGGGGTCAGCTAATGGCGTGGCCCAAGCTTGGGCGCGTCGCGATCAAATTAGTTGGACTGGACAGGGTCTTAGGCCTTATCTAAGCCTCACCGAGCCACTGGATTCATTCAGATTCAAAACACGCTTGGCTTTACAAGAGCAGGCAGGTGCGCAGGTGGTTCATAGTCAGAGCGAAGCAAAAAATAGCTATGTGCCGCCGCAAGCTCGCCTAGATCAACGGGTGGGAAAACCGAACTTGTTTCAACCTTATTGGCAGGCAGCTTTGGCTAATAGTCAGTGGGAGCAACGTTTGCGATTACTAAAAGGAGAGTTTTGATGCGACCGCAACAAGGGCAAGCTCTACTGGAAATGGTGGTTGTCACCGCTGTTATTTTGCTACTAGGTGCGGCTTTGTTGTGGTTGCAGCGCTGGCAGCAGGTGAAGGTACAAACACAGCACCATGCGGCTTTGTCTGCTTTCAGATATGCGGTTTCACACCCAGTCACAAGTCCAGAAGAAGCGGGGAAAGTGAACTATCTAGAGGGACTTGCTAGTCCCATTCAACATCAATTGCAAAACCAATATCAGAGTTGGATGACCTTAGCAGAATGGGCGCCCTTGCAGTTGGGGCAAATTGACGAGTTGTTGGGCTCTACTAACAGGACACGTTTTTCGGTGCAAGCGGTAGAGTTAGAGCCATCTCAAACAGGATTGGCTTGGGGTTTGGGACGGCCTGCTTTAGATGGTTTTATGCGGGTCCAAAGTCAAACCACCATAGAGGTAGGGTTAGGCGTATCGCATGGACCGCAGCAGACCTTAGCGCGTTTGCAAGCACATGGGCCTCTTTGGCAGCAAACGGAGCAGGGTTCTAAAACGGCTTTTGGGTTACTGACCCCTTTGTTAAAAGCAGTGGATGCTGGCTGGTCTAGACCTAGTCCGAGTACGCAGTGGTTAGCGCCTTGGATCGAGTCTGTGCCCCCAGCCGCTCTTTACTAAGGAGCCAGTATGTTTTGGTTGAGATCGGGCTTGTTGTGGTTAGGGAGTGCGGTCATAGCCTTAGCCCATGCCCAAATAATACCCGCTTTGGCGAGTTTGCCTGCCGAATGGCAAACTTTGGAGGAATGGCGCTGGCAAGGCCGTCTTATACAAAGTCAGCGGTTTTCCAGCAATAAAAGTGCCACAGAGCTGATACAGATTCTGCCTGAGTTGTTGCAACAAGAGCTAACGGCAGTGGCGTTGAGCTCGGCTCAAGTTGTGAGTTTTTTTGAACAGGATCGTCATTTCCTTTTGTGGTTATCTACCCAACCACAAGGCACAAGTGGATGGTTGTCCAGTTTGGATCTAAAAGAGCAGCCGTTGCCCATTGCGCCTGTTTTTTCGGGGTTGTACGAGCATATTTGGTCTATGCAGGCGCAGGGGCCAGGCCCGGTATATGTGGTATTACGGCCTCAGTTTCCTGTCACTCGGACTTGGCATGCATTGCATCACCGTTTAATAGCGCAAGGTTGGAATGGGTCGCCACATTTTTGTTTGTCTAGTTCGCCTTGCGAGTGGACACAGGAAAAACAACGTTTGATCTTGTGGCGAGATTTAAAACAAGAATTTTGGCATGTACTTTGGTGGCAGTCTTAAGGAGACAACCATGAAAAAGTTAGCGCTACACCATAAGTTTTTTATTTGGCTGGGGGTTTCATTACTCAGTGGCTGTTTAGCGGCTTGGGCTGCTTACCAGCACTTAGAGCAGCAACGCGAGCTGATAGCACATCAAACCAAATTACCTATGGTAGCGCGTGTAGTGGCTGCTTATGGTCTGGGCGCTGGCACTGTGCTAACAGAGTCGCACTTGGCGGTGCGCGAGTTTCCGGCCCAAAGTGTGCCCGCAGATAGTTTAGAGCCCAGCCAATATGCGGCGTTGATTGGCGCGATCTTACGGTCCAATGTCTTAGCGGGTGATCTGGTTTTAGGGGTACATACGGAACGCCAGCGTGAAGACACTTTCTCTGCTCGCTTGGCCAGTGGCAGGCGGGCGGTGACTATGCCAGTGGATCAAATTAACTCTTTGGCTGGTTTGTTAAGGGTAGGAGATCTAGTGGATTTATATGTCAGTTTTGATCATCAGCGGCGTCAAATTACAGCCCCTTTGCTACAAGGCGTTTTAGTGATTGCTACCGATGAGCAAACGGGCTTACAAGCGGAGTCTTCTGGTTATTTTGCTACGGTTACCTTTGATTTAAGCCCCGAAGAGGGCGCTAAATTAGTGGCAGCCCGTCAAGCAGGTATGATCACGGCGATGTTACGTAATCCGCACGATGCCCAGGTCTCTAATAAAGGGATACGCGGGGATTTGGCTTCCCTTTTAGGGTTAAATAGTACTCCCACCGAATATAAGTCCGTACCCGTGATTTATGGTAATAAGACGCATCGACAAGTGCGTGGAGCAGAAGCCGTCCCCAAAGCGCTTAAAAGTGCGCTGCTAGAAGTAGAGACTCCTCAACAACTGAGCTTTATTCAGGAGAATCATGATGTGGTTGAGAATTAGTCATTTGGTGATGGCAGGTGTTATGGGGGTGTGGATGGGGCATGGTTATGCTCAAGAAGCCTGGCAGATGCAGCTGGGAGAAATGCGTGTGTTGGCGTTGCCAGAAGTCTTACGTGTGGCGGTAGGAGATGGCCATGTGTTGAATGCGGTGACGTCTGAAGACAATGAGGTGCTGATTTTTGCGCGTAATGTAGGTAGCAGTACTGTGACCGTTTGGTTTAAGCAAGGGCACTACCAAAGCTATCACATTCACGTTCAAGAAGCCGCAGAGCAACACCAGCGCACAGAGCTTAAACAACTCTTACAGCGCATTCCACAGCTGCATGTATCCGAGGTAGGGGACAAAGTCGTGGTCGAGGGCAATCAGCTCAGTGCGCACCATCGTGCCCAATTAGAAGAGCTTAAAAAACGTTATGACAATATCGTGGATTTAAGTCATAGCCTAGCTTGGGAGCCTATGGTGCTGCTAGATGTACAAGTCCTAGAAATACCCCGTAATTTTTTACGTGAATTGGGTGTGCGCTGGTCTGAACAGTCGGAAGGAGGCTTAAACATGGGTTTAGCGTGGGATGCAGGCTCGGGCAAATTGCTTGATCGACCTGGGCAGATTGTGCTCCCTATGCCTTATCAACCGGGAGCTTTAGCCGGTTATTTTGGGATCAATGCCTTATTAAGTGCTCGCTTACAGGCCTTAAGCCAACAGGGGCAAGCGGTGGTGCTAGCGCAGCCACAACTGTTAGCACGTAGTGGGGCAACGGCGGAGTTTTTGGCCGGAGGCGAGGTGCCCTATTCTTCTACGGATAGCAATGGGAATGCGACCACATTGTTTAAACCGTATGGTGTTTCTTTAAAAATCACACCTTATTTGGAAAGTCATGGGGCGGTACGCTCGCATGTGGATGTAGAGGTCAGCTCTATAGATCCCAGTCTTTCTATACCAACAGGGCCATCTTTAAAAACACGGCGAGCTAGCACTGAGTTTAATGTGCAGTCTGGCCAGACCTTAGTGTTAGCGGGCTTTATTTCACATGAAAGCTCTCAAAATAGTCATGCGCTACCGGGTTTAAGTCAGATGCCTATTTTAGGGGCGCTATTTAAATCCAAACGTTATCAGCGTAATGAAACAGAGTTAGCTATTTTTGTGACCCCTATAGTGGTGGATGCGGACCACGCTACGAACAAAGAGCGGGTTCAGTTGGGGCAAGAAATCATTGCTAGCCATGCGGGTACGCCGCGTTTAAATCAGCCCTATCAGCCATCTTCTGCTGTTACAGAGCCTAATTCGTGGAATCCGTGGTTAGGTGCGGGATCGCAATGGTTGAAAACGGAGAGCAGTTATGCGGTTACTCCTTAACATTCAATACCAAGATGGCAGCCACCATCAAGGCTGGTTTAATCTACCCTGCCAGATAGGAAAGGGGACGGATCAGCAATTGATCTTAGTGGGTTGGAAAGTCGCCAAAGCTCATGCGGTTTTGTTGTGGGAAGCAGGCGGGGTGTATTTGGAAGACTTCGGTAGTTTAGCAGGCACTTATGTGAATGGACGGCGTATTAGTCGAGTTGGGCCTTTGGCGCTACAGGATCAAATTCTTATCGGTACGGCTTTAGTGCATGTGGTTGCCATCGAAAGTTTAGGCAGCGAATTGGAACCCAAAAAAATGCCTGCATCTTCTGTGCAGCCCCCGTTTAAGCAGCCCAACGAGTTAACGCTAGATCAGCAGCGCTTGCATTTTTTGTTGATCGAATCTTTGGATTTACGACGGCAGTCTTTAGAGCATGTTTCAGATGCGGAGTTGCGCGCCCAAGCCCAACAAAACTTAGAACGTATTTTAAGCCAAGAAGATCTCACTATTAGTGGTTCAAAAGACGAACTCATACGAACTGTATTGGATGAGGCCATTGGTTTAGGCCCCCTAGAGCGACTTTTAGAGCAAGATGATATTACTGAAATCATGGTCAATGGATCACAGCGTATTTTTGTAGAACGACAGGGCTGTTGTGAGTTGACGCCGTATAGCTTTAGTAGCGAGTCGGCTTTGTTAGCCGTCATAGATCGTATTGTGAGTCCTTTAGGGCGTCGTATTGATGAGAGCTCGCCGATGGTGGACGCTAGGCTGCCTGATGGTTCTAGGGTGAATGCTGTGATAGCACCTATTGCGATTCATGGGCCTATGCTGACCATCCGCAAATTCAGCAAGCATCGTTTGGCTTTAGTAGATCTTTTACAGCGTGGGGCCTTAAACGAAGCCATGGCACAGTTTTTAGATTGCAGTGTGAAATATAAAAAAAATATTTTAGTAGCTGGCGGTACGGGGAGCGGTAAAACTACCTTATTAAATATTCTTTCTAACTCTATCCCAAGTCATGAACGCATTATTACGATTGAAGATGCGGCAGAGTTGCAACTACAACAACAAAATGTGGTGAGCTTAGAGGCCAGACCGGCGAATGCCGAGGGCCAAGGCTTAATCACTATTCGTGATTTAGTACGTAATGCGTTACGTATGCGGCCCGATCGCATTGTAGTAGGGGAGTGCCGTGGGGCCGAAGCCTTTGACATGCTCGGGGCAATGAATACGGGGCACGAAGGCTCTTTAACTACCTTGCATGCTAATAGCCCTCGTGATGCGCTTTCTCGCTTGGAAAGTTTGATTTTGATGGCTGGGATGGAGTTGCCCTTGACTGCGATTCGAGAACATATTGTGGCAGCGATGGATCTGGTGGTGCAGCAGAGCCGGCTGGCCGATGGGCGCCGTTTAATCACAAGTATTAGTGAAATTACGGGCATAGAGGCTGGGCGTGTACAAATGCAGACGTTATTTATGTATCAACCTCAGCAGCAACGTTTTGAGGCCACGGGCATTTTTCCGCTGTGTTTTGAGGCGCAGCCCGAGCAGGTGGATGCAGCTTGGTTTTTTGGGCACTAAAAAAGGAGGCTGCGATGTGGCTGTTGCTAAGTGTGCTTTTTTGTGCTGTTTTTTCTATGTTATTGGCTTGGGTGTTACCGCGGTGGTTTTGGTTATTGAGTCAAAAGCATCAAAGTTATTTGCATCAAGTCACTGAGCGTTTTTTTATAGCAAATTTTATTTTTGTTAAAAGTCGTTCGGTGGTTGGGGCATTGTGGTTACTGCTCTGTTTTGGGGCTGTAGTTTTACTTTTGATTGGTTTACCCGTCACGGTGGTGCTGTTAGGTGCCTTGGCTTTAGTGGGGACATGGCCTTTTTATTTACGCTATTTACATAAAAAGCGCTTATTACGTTTTGAAAAGCAGTTCCCTGATTTTTTATTGGGTTTAGCTAGTGCTTTACGGGCGGGCAGTAGTTTACGTAGTTGTTTAGCACGTATTGCGTCTTTAAGCGATGCGCCATTGCGCCAAGAGCTAGAGCTTTTTTTAAAAGAGCAACGGATGGGGCTGGGTTTGCCTCAAGCTCTAGCACATTTACACACCCGTATGCATTGTGAGTCGACGGCCTTGTTTAAATCAGCTTTGCTTGTGGCGGGCCAAAGTGGGGGAGGTTTAGCGGACTTACTCGAAAATATGGCTCTCACCATCAGTACTCGTTTGTACATAGAGGGTAGAGTGCGAGCGTTAACGGCTCAGGGGCGGTTGCAAGCTTGGGTGATGGTGTTGTTGCCAGTATTGGTTGGTTTGGCGTTGTATTGGTTGGATCCCACCTTGATTGCTCCCTTATGGCAGCAGCCTTCAGGACAAATTTTGTTGATATTAATGGTGATCTTAGAAATTTTGGGGTTGTGGTGGATTCAACGTTTAATAGCGGTGCCCTTATAAGGAGGCCATATGTGGTTATTTGTGAGCTTGGCTTGTTGGGTGGTGGGGATCGCCGTTTTGGGGGCTGGGTTGCTTTGGCCTTGGGCTAGGGCACAAGTTACAGCTGATTCTGCTGCGCCTTGGTTTAGTCCTTGGCAACAGCTTTGGGTGCAAATTTGTTTGCCTTTTCTCAGCTGGCGATATAGGTGGTATTTACAGCGTTTATTGAGTTTTAAAAGCACCGATACTGCTTTTTTAGAGCAGTTTTTTGCACGCCAGTGTTTGATTTTTTTAGTGATTTTTTGTGTAGAGATGAGTTGGTTGATGCTCACTAACCCAGAGCCTGTTTTTTTAGTAGTGAGTCTAGTGGGAGCGGGGCTAGGGTTTAGTTGGCCTTTGGTGCAGCTTAAACAAGAAAAAGCGCGCTTAAAGCAACAAATGCAGCGTGATTTTCCTTTTATGCTGGATTTGTTATGTTTGAGTGTAGAGGCGGGGCATGGCTTGCAGCAAGCCTTATGGTTATGCAGTGCAGAGCTATCTGAAGGCGCGCTACGCCGGCATTTGGTTCGAGTTCAAGAGGCGATGCGCACCGGTATGACACGAGAGCAGGCTTTTCAGCAGTTTGCTGAGCAAGTGGATCTGGATGAGGCCCAAGCATTTGTAGCCGCCTTGCAGCAATCCATAGAGTTAGGCGGGCGTTTGGCTCCTATGTTAAAGCAGCAGGCCCAGCAGCGTCGCCAAGAACGTTTTTTGCGGGCGGAAAAGCAAGCCCTTGAAGCGCCAGTTAAAATGCTGTTGCCTTTGGTGGTGTGCATTTTCCCCTGTACTTTTTTAGTGATTGCGTATCCCTTATTTTTTCAATTATGGCAGCAACTCTAAGCCCCATTCAGATTTACAGCGCCGAAGGTTTTACCGCAAGACTAGTAGGTTGGCACGGCTTTCCTTATGCGGATCACGTGCTTTATTTTAAGCACTGTAAAGCAGTTCATGGTTTTGGGCTCAGACAGCCCTTAGCGGTGCAGTTTGTGGATCAGCATCAACAGGCTTTAGGGGGTTGGCTTTGTTTAAAACCACAGCGTGTGCTGTTTCATGCAAAGGCCTTTGGGGTGTTGGAAATGGACTGGCAACAGAAAGCAAAACGCCACCTGGCTTGGGTGGCGTTTCAGCAAGCTTGGCAACAACAGCAAATTAAGAGTTGGCGTTGGCAGCACTTTGGCCAAATACGCTCCGGTAAATAGGATAAAAACAACTGTATAAATAAGCCATCATGAGCAAGTTCAGTGGGGTGAGTAAAAAGTAGGCAAACGATGCGCCCAAGACACTAACCATGGCGCTGGCTAAAAACTGAGCGCCAAAGTAGATAGCGGCCCAGCAGGCACCAAAAATAAATAAAGCCCCTTTGGTACGCCAGCAGGCCACCATAGAGTAAAACAGGGCTTTTTTAAGCGGGATGCCATGCCAACCCATCAAAGCAGGACCATGCCAAAATAAGATAGAAATACCCACATAAAACAAACCAAATAAATACATAGGAGCTTGCACGGCTCGCATGACTTGTTCGGGGGTGGCTTCTTCAGAGGACATGGCAGCCATGAGGCTTTCGCTAAAAGGCATCACGGCAATAAAACCAGCGGCTAAACAGACTAAAAAATAACAAACCCCCAGTTTAAACATGGCTTTTTTAACGTCTGCATTTTTGAGAGGTTTTAGCCACATATTAAGCTGTACTGGTTGATTGCGTTCTATATGAGCGCAGGCATTTAACGCAATAAAACCAATGACAGGCGTAGCAATAATTAAGGCCATTTGCCCAATAATGGGTAACAAATAACTTAAATTAATAAGCAAACTGGTCATTAAGCTCCAAAAAAGCATCGTCATGGGTTGGCGTTTAAACAGGGCCCAACCTTGGATTAACCAAGCCCAGCCATATGCGGAAGAAAGACGTGCTGCTTGCATTGTTATCCTAATAACTGGTCTAAAGAGTACACGGTGTTTTTACGTTGAGTGAGCACACGTTCAAAATGGGTGGGGTCATGGGGCTTTAGGCTCTGAGCGGGACGGGGATGATAGTAATCATACAAGCGAGAAACCCAAAAACGTAGGGCGGCAGCTTGTAAAATTAAAGGCCAGGCCTCTTTTTCTGCTGCCGTAAATGGGCGTTCTTGGTTATAAGCGCATAGCCAGGCTTTAACGAGTTCTAATTTTAACACCCCTGTGTCACGCTCAATACACCAGTCATTGATACTGACCGCCACATCAAAGACCCACTTATCACAGCCAGCAAAGTAAAAATCAATGAAACCACCCATTGCCGGTGTGGCTTCAGTACCAGCAAATAAGACGTTATCTCTAAATAAGTCACAATGAGCCGGACCTTCAGGCAGGGCTTGGTATAATGCACTAGCGAATAATTCTTGTTGTTCTTGCAGTGTAGTCGTTAGCAGCGTTTTTTGTTCAGGAGTTAAAAACTCCAGCACTTTAGGAACCGTTTGTTCCCACCAGCTTAAGCTTCGTAGGTTAGGCTGGTAGTGGGGGTAGTCTTGACCTGCTAGGTGCATTTTGGCCAGCGTCTGGGCAGCCAGGGCACAGTGTTGGGCCGATGGCTCGGGCACGTAGCTGCCGTTTAAGCGCGTCACAATGGCACAAGGCTTGTCGTGCAAACGTGTTAAGCGTTGTCCATTTTTTAACGTTTGTGGAGATGGCACTGGCAGCCCTTTTTCCGCTAAATGATGCATTAGCTCAATGTAAAAGGGGAGTTGCTCGTAGGTCAGCACCTCAAACAGAGTTAAGACGTACTCGCCTGTGGTGGTATTAAGGAAATAGTTGGTGTTTTCAATACCGGCGCTGATGCCTCGTAAAGAAACCATCTCACCTAAATGGTAGTGTTGCAATAATTCACGTGCATCGGCATCGGTTACAGGAGTAAAAACAGCCATCTTGTCTGATTTAAGTAATTAATTAATGAAGCGTTACGTCGGTAAAACAGTCGCTATTATAAGAAAGAGCGAGTATAAAACCTAATGTAATACAAGGGTTTTAGATTATATGAATATAGGTATGTTGTGAGTCTACAGTTAAATCAGCTACAAAGCCAAGTTACTCCTTTAACCACTCCTAGCCCTTGGGCGCTTTGTGTGGCCCCCATGATTGACGTAACGGATCGTTATTGTCGTTACTTTCATCGCTTGTTAGCCCCCAAGGCTCGTCTTTATACAGAAATGATCACAACGGGTGCATTGGCTTATGGCGATGTAGAGCGTCATTTGCGCTTTGATGTAAGTGAGCATCCTGTGGCGTTACAGTTAGGCGGCAGTGAGCCAGCAGCGTTGGCACATAGCGCTAAACTGGGCGCAGAGTGGGGCTATGACGAAATCAACCTAAATTGTGGCTGCCCATCTGATCGTGTTTTACAGGGGGCTTTTGGCGCCATTCTTATGACGCAAGCACAGCGCGTCGCTGATTGTGTTAAAGCCATGCAAGACGTGGTCTCGGTGCCAGTGACGCTTAAACATCGCTTAGGCCTAGACTACGAGTATAGCTACGAGTTCGTGAAGGACTTTGTGGCTGTTCAATACGACGTAGGTGTGCGTGTGTTTATTGTGCATGCGCGTAATGCTGTGTTAAAGGGCTTGTCCCCTAAAGCAAACCGTGAAATACCGCCGTTGCGCTATGATATGGCGGCGCAATTAGTTAAAGATTTTCCTGAGGCAACTTTTGTGCTGAATGGGGGCATTAATACCGCAGAAGACAGCCTGACACACTTACAACAATTTAATGGGGTGATGTTGGGGCGGGCAGCGTGGCACACGCCTGCAGTATTGGGTGAAATTCATGATCGGATTTGGCCGGATCACTTGAGATTGACTGAGGCTGAAGTGATTGAGCGTATGTATGGGTATCTAGAGCAAGAAATTCAAGCCGGCACTCGTCCACGTCAAATTACCAAAGCGTTATTGGGGTGGGCGCATGGCAAACAAGGCGCGCGTCAGTGGCGCCGGCATTTGTCGGATCCGGCCCAAATGGAACGCTTGGATGCCAGGGTTTTGCTAGAAGCCTGGCAGCTATTACAACAAGCCAGTTTTCAGGCCGAGCAATAATTGCTTTTTGCTTGAGCGTATTCATGACAGAGCTCAGTAAATAGCTGAGACGCTGGCAGGGCACGGGCTAAGGGGGCGCCTTGGCCAGCCCAATGGGCGGCAAAATCAGAGTTGCCCGTGGCACTAGCGGCTTGGTGCAGGGCTTTAGCGGCGTTATACGCCACGGGGTAGGCAGGCAGATCAGCCCGCATAGGGTGAATCTGTTCGTGCATGCGGTTACGTAAACCTCTAGCCGGCCTGCCAGAAAATACGGGTGTAATGGCGGTATCGTAGGCGCGTTGGCTTAGCAAAGCAGCCTTGTAGGCTTCATCAGCAGCTGATTCGGGGCACGCAATAAAGGCGGTGCCAAGCTGTGCTAGGTCAGCACCCAGTACTTGAGCGGCTGCTATAGCCGCGCCGGTCATTATGCCGCCCGCCGCAATCACCGGTATCTGAACAGGTAGTTTAAGCTGTGCTAGTAAACTGCTTAAAGGCAGGGCGGAGTCAATGAGTGGATTAAAAATCCCTCTGTGGCCACCGGCTTCTACACCTTGAGCAATGATGGCATCCACTCCGGCATGCTCTAGAAACTTAGCCTCAGTGAAATTGGTAGCACAGCCCCAAACCTGAATGCCTGCTTCTTGTAGACGTTGTAATGCTGTGGCTTCAGGCAGACCAAAGTGAAAACTAACAATAGTGGGCTTGGTGGCACACAACATTTCAATAAGCGGTGGGTTGTTCCAAGCGCTTGCATAGCCTTCACCTAGGCGGGTTGGTACGCTGGCATTGAACTCTTTGAAATACTCCGTTAATAGATAGAGCCAGTGGAGTTCACGTTCTTGGTTGGTCGTTTCCGGTTGATGGCAGAAAAAATTAATGTTGATTGGGCCAGAGGTCGCTTGTTGGAGTTGTTGGATTTGAGCACGGGCAGTTTCTACATCTACATGGCCTAAGCCTAAAGAGCCAATGCCTCCGGCATTGCTGATGGCCGCGGCTAGCTCTACGGTGCTAACGCCTGCCATGGGCGCTTGCACAATGGGGGCGCGTAAATTGAATTGTTGTACTAATCGACTCATGAGGCTGTACTCCAACAAAAAAGCCACTTTATTGTAATAAAGTGGCGTAAAAATGAGAAAGAGTTAGTCGGGGAGGCTATCAGTAGGCCAGTCTCGGATATAGGCCTTCAGCATTTTATTTTCGAATTTTTCAGCCTCCACTAAGGCTCGGGCCAAATCGTAAAAAGAAATGACTCCCAGCAGCATAGGGCCATCCATGACGGGTAGGTAGCGAGCATGCTTGGCCAACATCAAACGCTGCACCTCATCGGCGCTGGTATTAGGAGTGACACTAATAGGAGCATCATTCATAATGCTACGAATGGTATAGCCATAGCCGGCTGGCCCGTGTTTATGTAGATGGCGAATGATTTCTCTAAATGTAAGCATGCCGACCAGTTGACCGTGCTCCATGATCACCAGTGAACCTACGTCTTGTTCACTCATGATTTCAATGGCTTGGCTGATAGCGGTGTCGGGTGTGGCGGTGTAAAGGATGTCTCCTTTGACACGTAAAATTTCACTGACTTTGAGCATGTGTAGTTACTCCCACTGGGTTGGATCTAGTAAATAGTTGTTCTTCTAGGCGCTGACTGAGTTCTTTGAGTTGTTCAGGTTCAGCAAAAAGTGTTTTTAAAGTAAGGGCTGGATTAGCCACGCTTAGATTGATGAGCGCAATGAGCGTTTGCGTTACAGGGGTGTCTGCTTCGTTGCGGTCTATTAACAAGACATCTATCAAAGGAGCCAGTGGCGTTAGAGCTGGGTCGCAGCTGAGCACCCAACGTTCATCTTCATTTTCATTTTCTATCGTATTGACTACATAGCCTTCGGTTTTTAACGTACCAAGCAGAGCGCTTAAATCGTTTGGGTCACGATGTAGCTGCACACTCATTTGTGCCAAGTTTAAGCCGCGGGGGACTGCAGTACGCTGCTTCCAGAGTAAATCCAGTACCGCTAGCGCGTTTAGGAAACTGGCTCCAGCGTGTTGGGTTGTATGCCAGGTACGACGGCGAAAATTGGGCAAAATAGCCACTAAGCTGGCGCCTACTAATATAATTAACCAAGACACATACACCCACATGAGAAAAATGGGTAGGGTCGCAAAAGCCCCGTAGATCAAAGTGTAAGTGGGGAACTGGGTTAAATAAAAAGCAAATCCTGTTTTTAAAATCTCTAAGGCTAACGTGCTAAAGACGCCACCTACGAAGGCATCACGCCATAAGACCTTTCTATTGGGCACGTAGACATACAAAGCAGTAAAAGCCAAAGCCGTCAGCACAAAAGGAATGTACGATAAAGCAAACGAGGCAATAAACGATAAATGGGCAATATGCCCAAGTGATTCTCTGGCTAAGACGGCACTGGCCCAGAGGCTAGCACCTGCTAAAATAGGCCCCAAAGATAAAATAGCCCAATACACTAAAACGCGTTGCATAATAGGGCGTTTTTCAGACACATACCAGATGTCGTTAAAGGCTTGGTCAATGGTAGACATCAGCATAATAGATGTCACGATTAAAAACAGACTGCCCACAGCGGTGAGACTAGACGCTTTAGCTGCAAACTGATTTAAATAATCCATCACCGTAGTGGAGACCGCTTCGGGCATGAGCTTTGACGTTAAAAAGTCTTGTAGAGCGGCTCTAAAGTCATCAAACAGCGGAAAAGCTGTAAACAAAGACAACACTACTGCTAATAAGGGGACTAGGGCTAAAATAGTCGTAAACGTTAGACTAGAGGCCACTTGTGTAATATTGCGTTGCAGTATTCGTGTCACTATATATAGCAACGTTTCTTTGCTTTGGATAAACCAGTTTTGCCGAGTGTGGCCTTTATTGATAGGCTGAGCGCTGGGCGCTGGCATTGTCATAACTTTAAACTCCAGACAAATTAGAAGTCGGTGTGATGTATTTAATAGCTCTGCTTCTTGTGATCATAACAGTATGAATGTTCAATTAAACCCTTTTTTTTCTCGACTTGCTGCGCTCGCGTTGGTGGGTCTCATTATTCTTTGTTTGGTTTGGGAGCTCTATATCGCGCCTTTGCGCCCAGGGGGATCCTATTTGGCCTTAAAGGTTTTGCCCTTGTTGCTGCCCTTACGAGGTGTTTTAAAAGGTAACCTTTATACCTTGCAATGGTCTTCCATGTTGGTGTTATTGTATTTTATGGAAGGAGTCACGCGCGCTTGGTCTGATCCCAATCCGGTTTCGGTTATGATGGCTTATATAGAAATCATGTTGTCCTTGATTTTTTATGTCTGCGCTATGTTTTATTTGTGGCCTTCTAAAAAAGCAGCGAAAAAAAGAAAACAAGAGCAAGCACAAAAGGAAACCCTATCATGAACTGTTTAGACACCGTCTCCCTTAGTCATAGTTTTGCTGATTTAGGCCCACAGTTTTCCACGCGTTTAACACCGCAGGGCTTGAATGAGCCTCGTTTATTGCATGTAAATCAGAGCTTAGCGCACCGATTAGGGTTGTCTGCCGAGTGCACGCAAAGTGCCGAGTTTTTGGCAGTCGTATCAGGCAATCAAGCTTTGCCTCAGGGGCAGACCTTAGCGGCGGTGTACAGTGGTCATCAGTTTGGTCATTGGGCGGGGCAGTTAGGAGACGGCCGTGCCCATTTGCTAGGCGCCATAGAGACCACGACGGGTCCCGAAGAGCTGCAGCTTAAAGGCTCGGGTTTAACCCCTTATTCCCGTATGGGAGACGGGCGGGCGGTGTTACGTTCTTCGGTGCGTGAGTACTTAGCCAGTCATGCGATGAAAGCCTTGGGTATTCCCACGACCGAAGCCTTAAGCCTGGTGGCCTCAGAGGACAAGGTGTATCGCGAAACCATCGAAACGGCGGCTATAGTGTGTCGCGTGGCGCCCAGTTTTGTGCGCTTTGGCTCGTTTGAGCATTGGGCTAACAAGCCTGAGCAACTTAAACAGCTCCTGCATTATGTCATTAAACATTTTTATCCCGAGTGTGGTTCGCCTATTTTGCAAACGGATGCTGAGCTCGTCCAGCAAATGTTGCGTCAGGTGGTGCGGCGTAGTGCACAGATGGTAGCGCATTGGCAAACTGTGGGTTTTTGCCATGGGGTGATGAATACGGACAATATGTCCATTTTGGGCTTAAGCATTGATTACGGTCCTTATGCTTTTATGGACAGCTTTGCCATCAACTCAACGCCTAATACCACCGACAGCGGAGGGCGCTATGCGTGGTTCCGTCAACCTTCAGTGGTGCATTGGAATTTAGCGCGTTTAGCTAGCTGCTTTTTAGATATCTGCAAAGAAGACCCTCTTCAGGAAGTCTTGGCGCATTATGAAAAAGACTATTTGGCGCAGTATCATTGGAATATGCGTCAAAAAATGGGTTGGGACCAATGGCTAGAGACTGACAGTACGCTAGTGAACGAATGGTGGCAGTTGTTGCACGACCACGGGGCCGACTTTAGCTTAAGCTTTAGGTTATTGGCCCAGGTCACCACAGAGACGCAGTCTTGGTTGTCATTGTTTAACCATAGCGAAGCTGCCCAAAACTGGTTGCAGCGTTATTTAGAGCGCACCAAACAAAACAAGCAGAAAAATGAAGCGCGAGTCGCGCAAATGAATAGACATAACCCTCTCTATGTATTGCGTAACCATTTGGCCCAACAAGCCATAGAGGGTGCACAGCAGGGCAATATGGAACCGCTTGAACGTTTGTTTAGGGTGTTAACTACGCCGTACGATGAGCAGACAGGAGCCGAGGATTTAGCCCTACCACCGACTCCTGAACAACGTATTGCTGCATTAAGTTGCTCTTCTTAGTGTCTAGGGGCCGTTATTTGGGTATGATTATGCCCAATAAGCTCACTCATTTTTGGATTTGATTTGTTATGGCGGCCAACACATTAGGTACTTTGTTTCGCGTTACAAACTTCGGGGAATCACATGGTCCTGCTATCGGAGCAGTCGTGGATGGTTGTCCTCCCGGTTTAGCATTAACCGAAGCCGATATTCAGATTGAACTCGATCGCCGACGTCCCGGTACCTCACGCCACGTTACCCAGCGCCAAGAAGCAGACCAAGTTGAAATTCTCTCAGGGGTCTATCAGGGTAAAACAACGGGCACGCCAATTAGCCTGCTCATTCGTAATACCGATGCGCGCAGCAAAGACTATGGCAATATTGTAGAGACATTCAGACCGGGTCATGCGGATTATGCCTATTGGAAAAAATATGGTGTACGCGATCCACGTGGTGGTGGCCGTTCTTCTGCTCGACTCACTGCTCCCACGGTGGCAGCCGGTGCCATTGCTAAAAAATGGCTAGCCGAAAAATTTCAGGTGCGTATTCGTGGTTATATGAGCCAGTTAGGGCCCATAGTGATTCCTTTTCATTCTTGGGACGAGGTCGCTAATAACCCTTTTTATGCGCCGAATGCAGAAGTCGTGCCTGAGCTCGAAGCCTACATGGATGCGTTGCGTAAAGAGGGGGACTCCATTGGGGCCCGTATCGAAGTCATTGCAGAAAATGTCCCAGCCGGTTTGGGCGAGCCCATTTATGGACGCATAGATGCGGAGATCGCCTATGCCATGATGGGCTTAAATGCCGTTAAAGGTGTAGAAATAGGTGCGGGTTTTGAATCTGTGTCTCAGCGAGGTTCTGAGCATGGTGATGCGATTTTACCTGATGGCTTTGAAACCAATCATGCCGGTGGCATTTTGGGGGGGATTAGCACTGGGCAAAACATTGAGGTGTCTTTGGCGATCAAGCCCACTTCTAGTATTCGTATTAAACGACCTTCTGTGAATTTGGCCAATGAACCCATAGAGGTGCAGACCTTGGGGCGTCATGATCCCTGTGTAGGCATTCGCGCTACACCCATCGCAGAAAGCTTGTTAGCTATTGTGGTGATGGACCAGTTACTGCGTCAACGTGCTCAATGTGGCGCTGACTGGTTGAATCGTTAAAGGGATAGCTATGAATTCTGTAGTACGTAAAGTCAAAGTCGCAACTACCATTGGTTTAACTACGTTGTTGGTGGCATGTACAGCGCTGGATACCACCAGTTCTGGCTCGGTGGGCATTCAGCGTAAACAATATATGTCGGGTCTGGTTTCAGAGACTGAGCTCAATCAAACCGCGATGCAGCAGTACAATCAAATGATTAGCCAAGCCCGTGCTCAAAAAGCGCTTGATGTAAACGCGGCTCAAACCCAGCGTGTGCGCACTATAGCGCAACGCCTCATTCAGCAAGTGGGGGTATTTAGGCCGGATGCTTTGCAATGGGACTGGGAAATTCACGTTATTAACAGTGATGAGGTCAATGCTTGGTGTATGCCTGGCGGCAAAATGGCAGTTTACACCGGTTTAATTAATCAAACTCAGGCAACAGACGCTGAATTAGCAGCGGTGATTGGGCATGAAATGGCCCACGCTTTGCGTGAACATTCGCGCGAGCAAATGTCGCAGCAAATGGTGACCAGTGTGGGTTTGTCTATTTTAAGCGCTGTGACGGGCAGTGCCGCAGCGGCTGATTTAGGCGGCACCTTAACAGACGTTATGTTTAACTTACCCAATAGCCGAACCCATGAAACCGAGGCGGATCTGCTTGGGGTAGAGCTTGCGGCGCGAGCGGGTTATGATCCGCGTGCAGCTGTGACTTTGTGGCAGAAAATGGGAGCTCTAGGAGGGGGCGGCACACCAGAGTTCTTATCTACGCACCCTTCACCCTCTAGTCGTATTAGTGAACTGCAGGTTGCTGCAGAGCGAGTCATGCCGCTGTACGAGCAAAATCGACGTTAAACACAAGGAGCCTAGGCTCCTTGTTTTTTTAGAAAACTCTTTTATAAGACGAGCCGTGCGCATAAGGCATGAATCTAGTCGTCTTGGCTTTTCTCTATAGCATATTTAACCTATTACTTTTTATACCAGTATACTTAATGGTCTTGTACCGGCTTTAAACATAGGCATAATAAATAAAACAGATCTATTCCTTTTAAGCTGAGGTTCACATGGCTAAAACCCTGTATGACAAATTATTTGATTCACATGTGGTGCATCGCGAAGACGATGGCACCTGTTTGATCTATATTGATCGTCAATTGCTGCACGAGGTAACGAGCCCCCAAGCTTTTGAGGGGCTAGAGTTAGCAGGCAGAAAGCCGTGGCGCATTAGTGCAAATTTGGCAGTAGCGGATCATAACGTCCCCACTACATCACGTGTGGCTGGTATTGCAGATCCTATTTCCAAATTGCAGGTAGACACCCTAGAAGATAACTGTAAAAAGTTTGGCATTACCTTGTTTGACATGAATGATCAGCGCCAAGGTATTGTGCATATTATTGGCCCTGAACAAGGCGCAACGTTGCCTGGTATGACGGTGGTGTGCGGCGATTCCCATACCAGTACGCATGGTGCGGTAGGGGCTTTAGCCTTTGGTATAGGTACGTCTGAAGTTGAACATGCCTTAGCCACACAAACTTTGCTCATGAAAAAAAGCAAAAGCATGCTGGTTAAAGTGGATGGTAAATTGCCATTTGGTTGCACTGCCAAAGACTTAATTTTGTATGTAATTGGTCAAATTGGTACCGCAGGTGGTACGGGGTATGCGATTGAGTTTGCTGGCTCTGCCATTAGCGATCTCAGCATGGAAGGGCGCATGACTGTGTGTAATATGGCTATCGAGGCCGGTGCGCGTTCAGGTTTGGTGGCGGTAGATGACAAAACCGTGGATTATTTCCGTGGCCGTCCTTATGCGCCTAGCGGGGCACAATGGGATCAAGCCGTCGAGTATTGGCACACTTTGCATTCTGACCCAGAGGCTCAGTTTGACGAAGTGATCGAGCTTAACGCCGCTGATATTGAACCTCAGGTCACGTGGGGTACATCTCCTGAAATGGTGCTTAATGTATCGCAGTCGGTACCTGATCCTGCCCAAGAGCCAGACAGTGTAAAACGGGCCGGTATGGTTCGCGCCTTGGAATACATGGGAATCAGCGCCAAGCAACCTATTACGGCCATTCAAATAGACAAGGTCTTTATTGGTTCCTGTACCAATGCTCGTATTGAAGATTTGCGTGATGCGGCTCAAGTGGCTCAGGGCCGTAAAGTAGCACCTAATGTGAAACTAGCGATGATTGTGCCGGGTTCTGGTTTGGTCAAACAGCAGGCTGAGGACGAAGGCTTAGACAAGATCTTTATTGAAGCTGGTTTTGAATGGCGTGAGCCAGGCTGTTCTATGTGTTTGGCTATGAACGCAGATCGTTTGGATCCAGGCGAGCGTTGCGCTTCTACTTCTAACCGTAACTTTGAAGGTCGACAAGGCATGGGTGGGCGTACTCACTTAGTTAGCCCCGCGATGGCAGCGGCAGCCGCTATTGCCGGTCATTTTGTTGATGTACGCAACTACAACTAAAAGGAAACACCATGCAAGCATTTACCACTCATATCGGTTTAGTCGCTCCTTTGGATAGAGAAAACGTCGACACAGATTTAATTATCCCCAAACAATTTTTGAAGTCCATTAAACGGTCGGGATTTGGTCCCAACTTGTTTGATGAGTTGCGCTATTTGGATCATGGCGAGCCAGGCATGGATAACGAAGCCCGCCCTAAAAACCCAGACTTTGTGCTGAATCAAGACCGCTATCAAGGGGCTTCTATATTATTAGCTCGTAAAAACTTTGGTTGTGGATCCAGCCGCGAGCACGCGCCTTGGGCTTTGTTGCAGTATGGTTTTCGTGCCATTATTGCACCGTCTTTTGCCGATATCTTTTTTAATAACAGCTTTAAAAACGGTTTGTTGCCCATCGTGCTAAGCGAGTCTGAGGTAGCGAGTTTATTTGATGAAGTCGAAGCCACCCCTGGTTACGAGCTTAATATTGATCTCGAGCGTCAGGTGGTAGTGGCTCCTTCTGGTGCCGAGTTTGCTTTTGATATCGACGCTTCACGTAAAGAGTCCTTATTAAAAGGCCTAGATGAAATTGGCAACACCTTACAAAAAGCCGATTTGATTAAACAATTTGAAGCAGATCGTTTGGCGCGTCACCCTTGGTTGGTAGCAGAGGCGTTGGCTTAAATAACAGGTTAAAGGAAAAAAAATGACACAAATTGCTGTTTTACCAGGTGATGGTATTGGTCCAGAAATTACGGCTCAGGCTGCGCGTGTATTAAATGCAGTGGCTCCCGACTTAACCTTAGTGGAAGCCGCAGTCGGTGGAGCGGCTTATGATTTATATGGTCACCCTTTGCCACCTGAAACCTTAGAATTAGCCCAAAATTCGGCAGCTATTCTCTTTGGTGCTGTGGGCGATTGGAAGTACGATACGCTAGATCGCGCTTTGCGCCCAGAACAAGCCATTTTGGGCTTACGTAAAGCTATGGGTTTGTTTGCTAATTTGCGTCCGGCGATTTTGTATCCCCAGTTGGCTGAGGCCTCTAGCTTAAAGCCAGAAGTCGTGTCGGGTTTAGACATACTTATTGTGCGCGAACTGACAGGTGATATTTATTTTGGGCAGCCACGTGGTGTACGCGTCGTAGAAGACGGCCCTTTTGCTGGTGACAAACAGGGTTTTGACACCATGCTGTATGCCGAGACTGAAATTCGTCGTATTGCACGCATTGCTTTCGAAGCCGCACAAAAGCGCAATAAAAAATTGTGCAGCGTGGATAAGGCCAATGTTTTAGAAACTTCACAGTTATGGCGTGATGTCATGATTGAGGTAGCGCAGGACTATCCTGATGTAGAATTAAGCCATATGTATGTGGATAACGCCGCCATGCAGTTGGTGCGAGCTCCTAAAGAGTTTGATGTCATTGTGACAGGAAATATCTTTGGTGATATTTTGTCCGATGAGGCGGCCATGTTAACGGGTTCTATAGGTATGTTGCCTTCGGCCTCTTTGAACGCTTCGAATCAAGGTTTATATGAACCTAGTCATGGTTCAGCACCGGATATTGCGGGTCAAAACAAGGCTAACCCCTTGGCGACTATACTCTCAGCTGCTATGTTATTACGTTACTCCTTAGGCAGAGAGAACGAGGCCCAGCGTATTGAGCAAGCCGTTGCCAAGGTCTTAGAGCAAGGCCTGCGCACCGCTGATATCCAAAGCGCTGGCACGCAGCTAGTAGGTACCATCGAGATGGGCGATGCCGTTCTCCATGCATTAGGCTAAAACATTTTATTTGTTTAGGTGATTTTTCATGAAAAAAGCAGTAGGTTTAATCGGTTGGCGTGGCATGGTGGGCTCTGTGCTCATGCAGCGTATGCGCGAAGAAAATGATTTCTCTTTGTTTGAGCCCGTTTTCTTTTCTACCAGTAACGCGGGCGGTAAGGCTCCAGAGTGGGCTGAGGGCGCAGGTCCGCTCCAAGACGCTTACGATATTGAAAGCTTAAAAAAGCTGCCGATTATTCTTACTGCCCAAGGTGGCGATTACACCACTGAGGTGTACGGCAAATTACGTGATGCGGGTTGGGATGGTATCTGGATTGATGCTGCCAGCACCTTGCGTATGGATGACAGTTCCATTATTGTGCTTGACCCCATTAACCGTGATGTCATTGATGCGGGTTTGGCCAGCGGCATTAAACAATACATAGGTGGTAACTGTACCGTTAGCTGTATGTTGATGGGTATCGGCGGTTTGTTTAAGCACGATGCCGTCGAGTGGATGACTTCCATGACCTACCAAGCTGCTTCAGGCGGCGGGGCGCAGCACATGCGCGAATTGTTAACCCAGTATGGTGAACTGAATGCAGCGGTTAAACCGCTTTTAGCAGATCCTGCTGCTGCGATTTTAGAAATCGACCGTTTGGTCTTAGCCAAACAGCGTGCTGATGACCTAGACAGCCAGCATTTTGGTGTGCCTTTGGGCGGTAATTTGATCCCTTGGATTGATTCTGACCTAGGCAATGGTATGTCTCGCGAAGAATGGAAAGGGGGTGTGGAAACCAACAAGGTCTTAGGTCATACGGCAGACAATTACGTACCTGTAGATGGCCTATGTGTGCGTATTGGCGCTATGCGTTCGCACAGTCAAGCTCTGACCATTAAATTGCGTAAAGATATTCCCTTAGATGAAATCAATGATATCGTGGCGCAGGGCTCGGCCTGGGCCAAGGTCGTACCGAACGAACGCGAGCGCACTATGCGCGAGCTCACCCCTGTAGCGGTGTCTGGCACCATGGACATCCCAGTAGGTCGTATGCGTAAACTGGCTATGGGTGATGACTACCTCAGTGCTTTCACTGTGGGTGATCAACTGTTATGGGGTGCTGCTGAGCCATTACGTCGTATGTTGCGTATTGTCTTAGGGGAACTCTAACTATGAAACAACGCTGTCGCCCTATGCGGGCCTTCTTAACATGGGGTGCAGGTGCGGCGGCAGTGTTAGGTGCACTCAGCACGCAGGCTGCGGTATTGGGCCACTCTAGAGTGGTTTCTTTGCCGGACCAACCTTTGCGTATTACTGTGTTGCTTAAGGACTTAAGTCCTGCGGAAATGGCTAGTGTCACTGCTACAGTGGCACCTAGTGCTGCTTGGCAAGAGGCGGGGCTGATAGCACCGGTGGATTTGGCCAGCTTTAGACTTAAAACTGTCACAGCGGCACAACCTAATGCTTTACAGCTATTATTAGAATCCTCTCAGGTCTCTGATCAGGCTGTCATTGATGTGTTGCTTGATATTAAGACAGAGGTTTCTACGCAACGCCATCAGGTGAGTGTGTTGCAGTCGGTGCAGCCCACTCCTATTGCGTTAGCTCAAAGTGCCGCGCGCACGGCGCCACCCGTGGCCTTGTCCACTTCAAACGCAACGACTTCGGCAGCGCTTACGAACCCGCCACAGACGCATCAGATTCGCGCGGGGCAATCTTTATCTGGAATCGCACGCCAGTATGGCTCTAGTGATTACTCAGAGCAGCAACTGATGGCAGCTCTTTTGCAGGCCAACCCACATGCTTTTATTCATGGTAATTTAAATTTAATTCGAGCTGGGGCGGTACTGAGCATTCCAGAGGCTCACACCATTCAGGCCATCACGCCCCAACAGGCTAATCAGCTTTATCATGCACATTTACAGTGGTTTGATGATTATAGGCAGCGCTTAGCGCAGGGCCAGCCCATCACGCCTATGACGCAGCTTTCTCCGTCAACTGTAGCTACTGCGCTTACTGAGGTCCCCGAGCCTGCTACCGCTTCGCAAACAGATCGTTTACAACTTTCTACCGAAGAGCCGGCCCTTTT
>CANROS010000006.1 GCA_947632305.1 uncultured Paenalcaligenes sp.
TGTATGTAGGCATAGAATTTTTTATTTATTTTGGGAGTCTTAGACATCGCAACCGAAAAGAAACATCGCACCAACGGCGAGATCCGTGTTAATGAAGTGCGACTCATTGGTATTGAGGGTGAACAGCTTGGCATCGTTAAGCTAGCTCAGGCATTAGAAATGGCTGAAGAAAATGAGGTCGACTTGGTGGAAATTGCACCCAGTGCAGCGCCACCTGTATGTCGTCTCATGGATTATGGCAAGTTCCGTTATCAGGAACAAAAACGTCAACAAGAAGCCAGAGCCAAGCAAAAAGTGATTCAAATCAAAGAGGTGAAGTTCCGTCCTGCGACGGATGATGGCGATTACAATGTAAAACTACGTAATGTGCGCCGTTTCATCGAAGATGGGGATAAAGTCAAAGTGTCACTACGTTTTAGAGGGCGCGAAATGGCTCACCAAGAGCTAGGTATGCGTGTTTTAGAGCGTGTACGTGATGACGTAGAGGAAATTTGCCAGGTTGAATCTTTCCCTCGTTTGGAAGGACGTCAAATGGTGATGGTGCTTGCGCCGCGCAAAAAAGCGGTCTAATTCTTAATTACGTCTGCTACTTTACTGCCCCTTCGCGACTTAGGTTGCGAAGGGGTTTATTTCGGGAGTCTCCATCATGCACGTTTTATTTATCATTGATCCATTGCCGTCGCTATCTGCCTATAAAGATACTTCTGTGGCAATGATGCGGGCCTTAATTGCACAGCAGCATACGATAAGTGTGGCTTTGCAAACGGATTTATACCTAGACCAAGGTCGCGTCAAGACTGTAGCGCAGCCCATTAGCATCGATCCTCAAGCCAATTTGCATACTAAGTCTTGGTGGGCAGAAACGGGTGCAGCGTTGGATGTAGAGCTAAATCACTTTAGCGCTGTCATTATGCGCAAAGATCCTCCTTTTGATATGGAGTATTTTTATTCAACGCACCTGTTAAGTTTTGCGCAAGAGCAAGGGGCTAAAGTATTTAAC
Organism: uncultured Paenalcaligenes sp.; assembly: GCA_947632305.1. GTDB lineage: Bacteria > Pseudomonadota > Gammaproteobacteria > Burkholderiales > Burkholderiaceae_B > Paenalcaligenes. The sequence continues at coordinate 1,001 of CANROS010000006.1, forward strand.
ACGGGCGCAGCCTTGCGCAACCATCCGGAAAAGCTCGCCATTACTGAATTTCCTGAATTCACGCCGCCCACTTTAGTGACGCGTGATATGCAGCGTATTCGTGCTTTTCACCAAGAGTACAAAGATGTGATTGTGAAGCCGCTAGATGGCATGGGGGGTATGGGTATCTTCCGTATGCGCGAGGGTGAAGTTAACGTGGGCGCTATTTTAGAGACGTTGAGCAAAGACGGTGCTGAGACGTTGATGGTGCAGCGCTACATTCCTGAAATTACGGCTGGAGACAAACGTATCCTTATTATTAATGGCGAGCCTGTGCCTTATTGTTTAGCGCGTATCCCTTTGGCGGGCGAAACCAGAGGTAATTTGGCTGCTGGGGGGCGTGGTGTGGCTCAGCCCTTAAGCGAACGTGATTGGCATATCGCTAAAACTGTGGCCCCTAAATTGGTTGAGCGGGGTTTGTTTTTAGTGGGTTTGGATGTGATTGGTGACTATATCACCGAGATCAATGTGACGAGTCCTACTTGTTTTGTGGAAATCACAGAGCAGACCGATTGCAATGTGGGTGATTTATTCGCACAAGCATTAAGTGATGTGGTAATCAATGGTTAATGGCTCAAACGTTGCGGTGGTTTTGGTCACGCATGCTCCTTTGGGCCAAGCGTTATATGCTTGCGCTGAGCATGTGTTGCAAAGTGAGCCCGCCTTAATGGTGGCTGATATTTTACCGGACGATCTACCGCAACCCTGGGTGAAAAAGCTGGTCAAGAAAATCGCAGATTTGGGAGCCCGAGATGTGCTGCTATTCTGCGATTTATATGGTTCTACCCCTTATCATATTGCGACTGATGTGCAACGTAAGCTTTCCCTAAGAGGGATGTGTGTGCATGTTATGTCTGGCGTGAATGTTGGTATGGTGCTCAAGGCACTCACAGATCCTACGCCTGAGCTAGAAAATTTGGTGACGAACATACTTGCCGCAACAACTAGAGGGATTGTGCATCAGTCCCCGACGTAATCGTAAATATTATGCCTTCAATAGAAATAGAAATTACCAATAAATTGGGTTTACATGCTCGAGCTGCTGCTAAATTGACTAAGTTAGCGGGTCAATTTAAAAGCGATATATATATTGCTAGAGCAGATAAGCGTGTTAATGCAAAAAGTATCATGGGAGTTATGATGCTGGCAGCAGGGCTTGGGGTAACAGTAAAACTCGATGCAGAGGGTGAGGATGCTGACGAGGCATTGACTGCTTTGGCCAACCTATTTGCTAATAAATTCGATGAAGAGCAATAACGTTTTATGACTCAAACGGACTTTTCAACTGCGATGTGGACCTTAGCAGGGCAGGGCGTGGTCAATGGGTATGCCATAGGTAAAGCGGCGGTAATGGGGGCTGCTGCCTTAGAGGTGGCTCATTATTACATTGATGCCGAGGCGGCTGAGGCGGAGTGCACCAGATTGCATAAAGCCATGGATCAGGCGCGTGAAGACTTAGAGCTTATCGCGCAGCAGCTGCCTGCGGATGCACCGCTTGAGATTGTGCCGGTCTTAGAGGTGCATCGTCTTTTGTTGGATGATCCCATGCTTAGGTTGCAAAGCAGCGCTTATATTACCGAGCGTTTATATAATGCAGAGTGGGCTTTGACGACTCAAGGGCAAAATTTAGCGGCTCAATTTGAGCAAATTGAAGACCCTTATTTGCGTGAGCGCAGCGCTGATATCCGACAAGTCATAGAACGTGTTTTGCTGATATTGAATGGGCAGCCAGCCGTGCAGCAGGAGCTGGCTTTGCATGCAGAGGCCCAAGACGGTGGGTTGATTGTAGTGGCCCGCGACATTTCTCCTGCTGACATGCTGCGTTTGCGCAAGATACGATTTTCTGCTTTTTTGACGGATTTGGGCGGCCCCACTTCACATACCGCTATTGTGGCACGCAGCATGAATATTCCTGCCATAGTGGGTTTAGGGGATTTGCGCCGGATGGTGCGTGATGGCGATATGCTGATTGTGGATGGATTTAAGGGGGTGGTGATTGTGAACCCCCCTGAGGCTATCTTGCAGGAATACCGCAAATTGCGGGCTGAACACCTAGGGCAGCGCGAGCAGTTGGCTCAATTGCGCGATACGCCTGCGGTAACCCTGGACGGGGTGTCTATACAGCTTGAGGCAAATATTGAGCTTCCTGACGAGGCGCAGGCGGCTTTTGAGGCGGGCGCTGATGGCATAGGGTTGTTTCGCAGTGAGTTTTTGTTTATGGGGCGTTCCACGCTACCTACGGAGCAAGAGCAGTTCGAAGCGTATTCGACCGTAGTGCAGGCGATGCAAGGGCGCCCGGTGACGATTCGTACTTTGGATTTGGGTTCAGATAAGACTCTGGATGGTGAAAAAACAGTGGCGACAAACCCAGCCTTGGGTCTGCGGGCCGTGCGCTATTGTTTAACTCGTCCTGAGTTGTTTAAAACTCAATTGCGAGCTTTGTTGCGTGCTTCTCAGTTTGGCTTAGTGAGAGTTTTAATTCCTATGATCTCTTCTATGGGCGAAGTGAAAGCGGTGCGTCACGCTTTAGAGCTGGCTGAGCATAGTTTGCGTAACGAAGGGGTGAAAGGGGCCTTTAATTATGAGCTTGGGGCCATGGTTGAGGTGCCAGCTATTGCTATAGCCATAGAGCCATTTGCTCAGAATTTAGATTTTTTATCTATAGGCACTAATGATTTAATTCAGTATGTTTTGGCTGTAGATCGAACGGATGCGGAAGTCGCTGGGCTGTATGACCCAATGCATCCAGCCGTGTTGCGCTTGATTGCACACACCATTAATCGGGCTGAAAATTATGGTAAGCCTGTCTCTGTGTGTGGTGAAATGGCTGGGGATGCGCAATTAACGAATATGCTGCTAGGGCTGGGGTTGCGTTGTTTTTCTATGCCAGCATCACAGATAGCGTTAGTTAAACAAGAGGTTTTAAAAGCGCATTCAGTGGCGTTACGTCGCAAAGTGGCTGCAGCTTTAAATAGGGCTGAGCGAGTTGATTTGCAAAAACTGAACTAATGAGCACACAATATGCTGTTATTAGGTCTATGGGTGATGGCCTAAATGTAACGAAAAAAGCAATTCGTATCGTTGAAAGCAGATAAACCCCATTAAACATAAAAAACATTCGTGTTTACACTTACAATGTTACGGTTCGGATACGTGTGTTTACACTAGGTTGCTTGCGTCCGATGTAGAGGTGGTTAGAATTAATTGTAACAAGGGCCTGATCAAGGCACCTGCTGGTTTTATTAAAAGGAATGATATGAAAAAGACACGCTTATCCCTTGCTATTTTGGCTTCATTTTCTGTGGCTCTGTTGGCTGCTTGCTCTGAGGATAGCAAAGACACAGCGCAGCCAGCTCCTGCTCCAGTGGTAGAGACACCAGCAGCAACGCCGGCACCGGCTCCCGTACCTGCTCCTACACCTACTCAAATGGAAGTAGAAGCTGAGGAGTTCAAAACGGATACTCGAGAAGCAGCACAAGATGCAAAAGAGGACACTCAAAAAGCAGCTGAAGACCTAAAGGAAAAAGCTGAAGAGTTAAAAGAGGACTCTAAAGACGGCGCTGAAGATGCAAAAGAAAGCATCAAAGAGCGTGCAGAAGAGATTAAAGATAAAGCAGCTGAGTTAGCTGATAAAGTAGCTGACGACGCTTCCCATGCAGCTACGGCCACTAATGATGCAATTAAAGAAGCCGCTGCTAAGGCAGATGAGGCGATTCAAAACGCGATTGGCGGTGACAAAGCCGAGTAAAAAGCGTTGCTTCTAGGTTTTATTAAGCCGCCGTTGTGCGGCTTTTTTGTTTAAACTAGTGGTGTTAATAGAAAGGAGAAGGATCATGAGCTCACGTAATGATATTTTTAGTCAGTTACAGCAAAACGTTTCAGATTTAATTGCTAATAGTCCTGCGGCAGATTTAGAAAAAAACCTCAAGGCGTTTATGGGGCAAACCTTTAATCGTATGGATTTGCTCACGCGCGACGAGTTTGATACTCAGGTTGCCTTGTTAGAGCGAGCCTTGGCTCGTGTAGCGGCTCTAGAGCACCGAGTTCAAGAGTTAGAGCTTAAACTGGCGCAACAACAGCCTCAAGCAGAGTCCTAACTACGTAGTACTCCTCTTGGATCTAACTAGCACCTTTATGCCGTAACACTTTTTGTTTTACGGCATACTTTTTTAAAAAGACAAAAAGGGCGTGCTATGAGTTTGGCTATATTAAATAGTGGAGTACTGTTAGGGGTTGAGATGATCCCGGTCCGAGTCGAGGTCCATGTGGGGTCTGGGTTGCCTAGCTTTACGGTAGTGGGCATGCCGGATACGGGGGTGAGGGAAAGTCGTGAACGAGTTCGAGCCGCTATTATCAATAGTGGTTTTAGTTTTCCTGTAGCGCGGATTACGGTGAATTTGGCTCCGGCTGACTTGCCTAAGGACTCAGGTCGCTTTGATTTGGCGATTGCCCTAGGCGTGCTTTTGGCATCGGGGCAGTTAGCGACAAAGCAAGCAGAGACAGAGCCGCCTTGTTTAGAGAATTACTTTTTTGCAGGCGAGCTTTCTCTTACGGGGGCGGTGGTGGCGGTAACGGGCTCTTTGGCGTTGGCTTGCGGTGTGCGACAGCAATTGCCACATAAAACCTTAGTGTTGCCTACAGAGTCTGCACGCTTGGCCGCCTATGTACCAGACTTGTCTGTGCTGGCTGTGCAAAGTCTTTATGAAGCAACGCAAATTTTGTGTGGCTATGAAGAGGCAGAGCTTATGCCACGGGGGCTGCCGCCTTTGGTTGCATCGATGCCGTTTTGTATGTCAGAGGTTGTAGGGCAGCTTCAGGCGAGATTGGCTTTGGAAATAGCGGCGGCAGGCGGACATAGTCTTTTGTTTTGTGGGCCGCCGGGTGTGGGTAAAAGCATGTTGGCACAGCGTTTACCGAGTCTGTTGCCTGAATTGCCGCTTCAGCAACAGTTAGAAGTGGCTGTTTTGCATCAAATGGGGAACCATACCGATCAAAATTTTGCTTTAACGGCTACGCCGCCTTATAGGGCGCCTCATCATTCGTGTACCGTGCCGGCGATGGTGGGTGGTGGGCGTTATATTCGCCCCGGAGAAATTAGCCTAGCGCATTATGGCGTGTTATTTATGGATGAGTTTCCTGAGTTTGAGAGGCGCGTTTTAGAGTCCTTGCGTGAGCCGTTGGAAAGCGGTGAAATTTTCATTGCGCGTGCGAATCAGCGCAGTCGCTTTCCTGCGCAGTTCCAGTTGGTTGCCGCGATGAACCCGTGTCCTTGTGGTTATTTAGGGCATGCGCAGCGCACTTGCCGCTGTACAGCGGATCAGGTCACTAAGTACAGAAATAAATTGTCAGGCCCTTTGTTGGATCGCATCGATTTGCATGTCTGGTTACCGTTCGAGGTGACGGATTTTTCTGCTCAGCCACGAGCAGAGGGCTCTGGCTCTATTCGAGATAGAGTTGAGCAAGCTCGGCATAGGCAGCAGCACAGGCAGGGTTGCTTAAATGCGCAGTTGCGAGGCGAACAATTAACGCAACATATGCAGTTAAGCGCTGTGGCGCAACAGCTGCTTTTACGAGCTGTACAGAAATGGGGCTGGTCGTTGCGGGTGGTGCAGCGTCTGCAGCGTATTGGTAGAACTATTGCTGATTTGGCTCAAAGTCCTGAGGTAACAGAGGAACATGTGGCGTTGGCCATGCAGTTTAGGGAGCAAAACGAGCCTAAAGCCTAGTTTTAATGGACAAATTCATTTTTTACTTTTATAATTTTCTTTTTATTGGGTTTCATTTACTTAATAAAAAAACAATAAGTGTCTATCGGGTTATTTAAAGCGTAGCTTATCAGTTTTAGTTGCCACCCATGGTCACAACTTAATTTTGAGTGTTCTTATGCCTAAAATGAAAACAAAGCGTGGCGCAGCCAAACGCTTTCAAGTACGTGGCAGTGGTTCCATCAAGCGTGGTCAGGCGTTCAAACGTCACATCTTGACCAAGAAAACCACTAAAAACAAACGTCAACTACGTGGTGCTGTAGAAGTTCACAGTGCTGACGTTGCATCCGTTAAACAGATGCTTCCTTTTGCTTGATTGGAGTACTAATACATGTCACGCGTAAAACGTGGGGTTAACGCCCGTGCACGTCACAAAAAAGTTTTAGCCGAAGCCAAAGGCTTCCGTGGTCGCCGCAGCACCGTATACCGTGTTGCTAAACAGGCGGTAATGAAAGCAGGTCAATACGCTTACCGCGACCGTCGTAATCGCAAGCGCGTATTCCGTGCTTTGTGGATCACACGTATCAACGCTGCTTGCCGCGAACTTGATCTCACATACAGCCAGTTCATCGCTGGTTTAAACAAAGCTAATATCGAGCTAGATCGTAAAGTATTGGCAGATATGGCTGTAAACGATAAAGCCGGTTTTGCTGCAGTAGTTGCTCAGGCCAAGACTGCTTTGGCTGCTTAATAAGCACAAATCGATTCAGTATGTGTACAAACGGGCTCTCTATAGGGCCCGTTTGTTTTTGGAAATAGACTTTAGACATGACATTATCAGCCGACGATATAATCCAACGTGCGCAGACGCTTTTTGCCGAATCTGCTGACGCGGTGGCTTTGGAAAATGCCAAAGCTGTTTTTTTAGGCAAGCAGGGCGAAATTACTGCTTTGATGAAAGGCATGGCTCAACTCAGCCACGAGGAAAAGCGAACTCGAGGCGCAGAGATTAACCAACTTAAGCGCCAAATTGAAGCGTTACTCAATGATCGTCGTGCCGAGCTAGCACAGGCCGAGCTAAATCAACGTTTGGCCTCTGAAGCCATAGATGTCAGCTTGCCAGGGCGTGGTCGTCAAATGGGTGGCATTCACCCAGTAATCAAGACTTGGCAGCGTGTCGAAGCTATTTTCCGTTCTATTGGTTTTGATGTGGCTGATGGTCCAGAAATTGAAAACGATTGGACTAACTTCACTGCGCTTAATAACCCAGAAAATCATCCGGCTCGCTCTATGCAGGATACTTTTTATGTGGACATGAAAGACCAGAGTGGTTTGCCGCTTTTGTTGCGTACGCATACCAGCCCTATGCAGGTTCGTTATGCGCGCATGCATAAACCACCTATTAAAGTTATTGCTCCTGGGCGTACCTATAGGGTCGATAGTGATGCCACGCACTCTCCCATGTTTCATCAGGTCGAGGGGTTGTGGATCGCAGAAGACATTTCTTTTGCTGACCTAAAAGGGGTTTACACAAACTTCTTGCGTGCTTTCTTTGAAACCGATGATTTGGTCGTTCGATTCCGACCTTCTTTCTTCCCGTTTACTGAGCCTTCTGCAGAAATCGATATGATGTTTAGCTCGGGGCCTAACAAGGGCAAATGGCTAGAAATCTCCGGTTCTGGGCAGGTGCATCCAGATGTAGTGCGTAACTTTGGTTTAGACCCAGAGAAATACATAGGGTTTGCTTTTGGTTCTGGTCTAGAACGTTTGACTATGTTGAGATATGGTGTAAACGATCTACGTCAGTTCTTTGAGGGCGATTTGCGTTTCTTAAAGCAGTTTAATTCTTAATCTCAGTCTGGGTCTTTACGCATGTTAGTTTCTGAATCTTGGTTACGTACCTTTGTTAATCCTAGCTTGGATTCCGCTGAGCTTTGCCATCGCCTGACCATGGCTGGTTTAGAAGTCGAGGAATCCGTCTTGGCTGCACCTGCCTTTAGTGGGGTAGTGGTAGCTGAAATTGTAGATGTTGCGCCGCATCCGGATGCGGATCGCTTGCGCGTGTGTCAGGTCAGTGCTGGCCCAGAGACCGTACAAATTGTGTGTGGTGCGCCCAATGCACGCTTAGGCCTAAAAGCGCCTTTGGCACGGCTGGGCGCTGTGCTGCCAGGTGACTTTAAAATAGGCAAAGCAAAAATGCGTGGGGTGGAGTCATTCGGGATGCTGTGTTCTGCCAAAGAACTTGGTGTTTCTGATGAGTCAGAGGGTTTACTAGAGTTGCCGGCCGATGCACCAGTGGGTGCAGATATCCGCGCTTATTTGGATTTGGATGATCACATCATTGAAATCAAAATGACGCCTAACCGTGCTGATTGTCTTTCTATGTTAGGCGTGGCACGTGAGGTTTCTGCGTTAACCAGCCTGCCGTTGAATGTGCCTTCTCTTGAGCCAGTAGCCGTTACCATAACGGACACCTTACCGGTTAGTGTGGTTGCACCAGATCTGTGTGGTCGTTTTGCTGGTCGAGTGGTGCGGGGTGTTAATGCGGCTGCAGCGACGCCAGCATGGATGGTGAAGCGTCTGGAGCGTGCTGGCCAGCGCTCGTTGTCTGCTTTGGTGGATATCTCTAATTACGTGATGCTTGAATTAGGGCGTCCCTCTCATGTGTTCGATTTGGATAAAGTCCAAGCTGGCCTCGAAGTCCGCTGGGGCAAATCGGGTGAAACACTAGAGCTTCTAAGTGGCAAAGAGGTCGAGCTCAATGAGCAGGTTGGGGTGATTGCATCCAAGGGTGTGCCCCAAAGTTTGGCGGGTATTATGGGTGGGGAAGACAGCTCCGTTAAAGCTGAGAGCACCACTAATATCTTTATTGAGTCCGCGTTCTGGTGGCCTGAAGCCATCATGGGCCGAGCCCGTCAGTACAAATTTAACTCAGATGCCAGTCACCGTTTTGAGCGCGGTGTGGACTACGATCATGTGGTAGAACACCTAGAGCGCATGACGCAGCTGGTATTGGATATCTGTGGTGGGCAAGCCGGGCCAGTGGTGGACCAGCAGGTGAATCTGCCTGAGCAACCACAGGTCACAATGCGCTTAGACCGTTGTCAGCGAGTCTTGGGCATTCCAGTGACGGCTGCCGAGGTGCGGGCGACGTTCCAAGGGTTGGGGTTTGAGTTCACGGAGCAAGGCGACGAGTTCATTGTGACCTCGCCCACGTATCGCTTTGATATTCGCATCGAAGAAGACCTCATCGAAGAAGTGGCCCGTATTTATGGTTTTGAGCGTATTCCAGATCTAGCCCCTAAGGCACGGGCGGATATGCTTATTCAGCCCGAAGAGCTAAAGGGCCCGCATTTATTGCGTGCTCAGATCGCCGCTTTGGATTACCAAGAAGTGATTAATTTCGCTTTTGTGGAGCAAGCTTGGGAAGAGAATTACGCAGGCAATCAGGATCCAATTCGTTTGTTGAATCCGATTGCAAGTCAGCTGTCGGTGATGCGCTCTTCATTGATGGGTGGTTTGCTGGCTAATATTGAACATAACGCACGTCATCGTCAGTCACGTGTACGGGTGTTCGAGCTAGGTAAAGTATTTATGCGTGATGCGGCTACCCAAGACGGTGATTTAACCGTGGCAGGTGTGCATCAGCCTTTACGTCTGGCTGGAGCGGCTTGGGGTCCAGCTTATCCCGAGCAGTGGGGTGCTAAAACACGCGCGGTGGATTTCTACGATGTGAAGTCAGATGTAGAAAGTTTGTTTGGCCCTCGGGCAGATCAGCTACGTTTTGTGCCAGACGCGCACCCGGCGTTACATCCAGGGCGTTGTGCTCGTATAGAATTGGCAGGACAGACAGTGGGTTGGCTCGGAGAGCTGCACCCTCAGTGGCTGCAACAGCTGGATATCAAGTCTGCGCCTATTTTGTTCGAATTAGAGGCACAGGCGCTAGCTCAAATTGATTTGCCCACGCTAACCCAACAGTCCCGCCAACCCGTGGTACAACGTGACTTGGCTTTCTGGGTGGATACGGCGGTGACCTATCAGCAAATTCGCGAAACATTACACCAAGCGATAGCGGCTGATGCGGATTTAGCCCTTGTTAAATCGTTCCGTTTGTTTGATGTTTGGAAGTCTGATGACAAGGCGGCAGAGCAAAGCTTGGCCATGCGTTTTTGGTTGCAAGATGCCGAAGCCACCTTAGCAGATGAGCGGGTTGATAACAGCATGCAGAAATTGGTAGATGTGCTCACTCAAGCTCATCAAATTCGTCAAAGAGCCTAATGATTATGATGTCGATGGATAAAACCTTAACCAAAGCTGAGCTCACAGAATGCATTTTTGAGCAAGTGGGCTTAAACAAGCGTGAGGCGAAGGAAATAGTAGACGCTTTTTTTGCTGAAATTAGTGCCGCGTTAGAGCGAGGCGAAGAGGTGAAATTGTCGGGATTTGGTAATTTCCAAGTTCGAGACAAGTCCTCTCGTCCTGGGCGTAACCCTAAAACGGGGGAGTCCATCCCTATTTCTGCCCGTCGTGTGGTGACCTTTCATGCCAGTCAAAAACTTAAGGCTGCGGTGGAAGGCACGCCCCAATAAGCAAAAAAGCGATTGTTAGCCTATACTAGCTACAAAGGATAAAGAAGATGAGCGCTATGGATAATCAGAATTTACCCCCCATTCCAGCTAAACGCTATTTTACTATTGGTGAAGTCAGTGAGCTGTGCGAGGTAAAGCCGCATGTGTTGCGTTACTGGGAGCAGGAGTTCACTCAGCTTAGCCCCATGAAACGTCGTGGTAATCGACGCTATTATCAGCATCACGAAGTCCTGCTTATCCGTCGTATTCGGCATTTGCTGTACGAAGAGGGCTTTACTATTAGTGGGGCGCGTAATCGTTTAGGTGGCACAGGGCCAGTCGAAGTTCACCCTGAAGCTGCGGTACGTTTGTCAGGTGCAGAGCTTCAAGGCATACGCAAAGACCTATTGCATGTAAAAAATGTCTTGGATCAGGCTTTGGCTGGTTAAGGTTACACGTTTAGATTGTGTTTTGAACAAGGGAGTCCGGGTTTAGCCCGGACTTTTTTATATGAGTAAATCTTATTTACGTCAGTTAGCCCTAGAGGCTTTGTTATTAGCTGATCCAGTTGCCAAAGCGAGTTTTGTGAAAGATTTGCAGTGGCGTTGGGGCTTGCCAGTAGGAATCGGTTTGGTGTTAACTGAGCCCCTAGCCGGTTTGCCCGGCCGACCACAAAAACCGCTTATTGTCCCCCCTCAGCAGGTCAAGCAACGTTCTTTGCATACCATTGAAGGTAGAGCCACTTTATTGCATGCTTTGGCGCACATTGAATTTAATGCCATTAATTTAGCGCTGGATATTATCTGGCGTTATGACGGGATGCCCGAGAGTTTTTATGGGGATTGGTTATGCGTGGCTTACGAAGAAGTACAGCACTTCGAGCTATTGAATCAGCATTTGCAACATTTGGGCTATGCGTACGGCGATTTCCCCGCCCATGATGGCCTGTGGGATATGGCAGAGCGTACCAAAAATGACTTGGTAGCACGTTTGGCTTTGGTGCCCAGAACATTAGAGGCGCGAGGTTTGGATGCTTGTCCTGTCGTACGTGCCAAGCTAGCACATGCTGGTGATGAGCAGGCGGCAGCCATTTTAGATATTATTTTGCGTGATGAGGTGGGGCACGTGGCGCTGGGCAATAAGTGGTACCGGTGGTTGTGTGAGCAGGAACACTTAGATGCGATAGCGATTTACCCAGGCTTGGCCACGCAGTACCGTGCACCTCGTTTACGAGGGCCGTTTAATATTCCTGCTCGTCTAGCTGCTGGTTTTCATGCGCAAGAGATAGAGTATTTACAGCAACAAGCCTCTCAGCCTGCTACACGTCCGATTGTTCCAGCAGAGGGGCAAACTCCCCAAACTTAACTACGCGTCCAATAAATAAAATAGCGCCAGTCGGAGAGGAAGCACCTTGACTCGCTTCTAGTGTCATTTCAAATATTTGGCCTGATTCCACTGGGCCGATCAATTCGGCTGGCAACGTGACGGGTTGGTTGGGGTTAATTACCCCTAAAGAACGTATCTGAGTGTCGTTGGGGTGTTGGGTCCAAAGTTGAACACTTTGCCCAGTGGCGATCTCGGTACGGACTTGAGGAGTGAGCAGCACGTGGCCTTCGGGATCTACGCTTAAGATCCAGCCAGGGGTAGTACTGAGGCCGGGGGCTTGAAGTACGGCACCGGCTTGAGGGCTCATTTGCACTAATTGCACTATGGGTGCTTTAGGCATAAAAGCCCAAATAGCAAAGGCACATAATGCGGTTAATACACCGCCTCCAATCCACCAACCTAGTTTAATTTTGCGTTCTTTTTTAGGAGGGGTGTCGTAGGCAGCCTCGATGAGCTCCGCTTGCGTTTGGGCGCTAAAGGAGGCTGGAGGTGAATCCAAAACGGCACGTATGGGTTCTTTTTTGGGTGGTTTAATGACCGGTTCAGGGGTGCTTTGTTTGCCGTAATTCGGGGGATCTGGTGGGAGGCTATGGTCAGTGGGAGCGGTTTTTTCTGTATGCAGGATCTCTAGTAGACTAGCGCTTGGGGTCGTTGAGGAGACGGTGGCGGTAGGCTCTGGTGCTGGATTGGCTTTAGGGGTGCCTTGCGCCAATGCCTCGCTTAAAGGTAAGTGTAAATCTTGATAAATACGACTGAGCACATAAGCAGGAGGGGTGAGTTTAGGTAAGCAAAGCGCTAAATGGCTGAACACGTCCTCCCACAATAATAAGTCCTGGGTGGCGGTGGAGTCGGTTTGCAGCAACTGATGGGCTGGACTGGCTGTTTCGGCGTTATCTAAAAGACCTAAGCAGTACTCGCCTAATAAAATCAGACTTTGATCCGAGTGGTTGTGCCAGCCTGTAAATAAGTGAGTTAAGCGCAGCAGGCCCTCTTGGAGGGAGTTTTTGGTTTGTTGAATGGATTCATGGCACTCTTTGGCAATCTCAGCATAATTAAAGCCATATAAATAGGCTAAAGCAATCATGTGTTTAGTCGCATCGCCTAGATGCTGAAATTGCAGTAGTTCAGGCGAAGCCGTGGCCGGAATATAAAATTGGCTTTTGGCTTTGGTTAGTGGACTAAGAGCTGCATTTTTTTGGCGTTTTTGTTGTGCTCTAAAGCGTAAAATGCTGTACATCCAGGCTCGTGCTGAGCCTAAGCTGGGGTCATAGGCACTGGCGTTACGCCAAATCAAAACCAGTGTTTCTCTTACTAGTTCTTCGGCATCCGAGTTGCGTTGCAGTAGGCTTTGGCCCAAAGCTAAAAAATGAGGCGCCTCTAGTTCATAGAGTTGCTTTAATGCCAAACTCTGTTTTTGAGCGCAGTGTTCTAACAATTCTTGGTAGGAGATGGTGCCGTTAGCCATAAGCTCTGAAGAATAAATAAGTAAAAAAGTATTGTAGAGGCGCGTTGTGGATTAATCCGTAACAGAGTGCAGCAATCCATTTGACGTATATAGTACCAAAGCGGTACTATATACATATATTGAAATAAACGAGGCGCTTCATGCTGCGAATAAGCAAAATCATCGACTATGGCACATTGGTGTTGACACATATGGGCAGTGATCCAGCACGTGTATATAGCGCAGCCGAGCTTGCCGCAGCGCTGGGTCTTGGGCAGCCCACAGTCAGCAAAGTACTAAAGCTGCTTTGCCAAGATGAGCTTGTTGTTAGTTCTCGTGGCCCCAGAGGCGGTTATGCCTTATCGCGCCCAGCAGATCAAATCAGCGTAGCGCAGATTATAGATGCGCTTGACGAACAGCCATTTGGTTTGACCGAATGCGTGGCTCAGCCGGGCGCCTGTTCTGTAGAGCAAGATTGTCATATACGCAGTAACTGGCAACGAATCAACGATATTGTACGCCGAACCCTCGAAGATGTCAGCGTTGCTGATATGATACGCCCAACTAATGAATACCCTTTAAAGCAATCCGACGGATTTATGACTAAATCTAGACGTCAGAGCAGCACTTCCACAGCGGAGTTATCCTAATGAGTACAGTTAATGAACACCTCGACACGTTCTTAGACCGTGATTACGAGGCCGGGTTTATTACCGAAATCGAATCGATCACTATCCCTAAAGGGCTAAGCGAAGACACGGTTCGTCAAATTTCGGCAATTAAAAAAGAACCAGAGTTTATGCTCGAGTGGCGGTTGGCGGCGTATCGTCAATGGCTTGAAATGAAAGAGCCCACCTGGTCAGTCGTCAAATACGATCCTATTGATTTCCAAGACATCAGCTATTATTCAGCGCCTAAAAGCAAAGCGGATGGGCCTAAAAGCCTAGACGAGGTAGACCCCGAGCTCTTGCGCACCTACGAGAAACTGGGTGTGCCTTTGCACGAGCGCGCTCGCTTGGCTGGGGTGGCTGTGGATGCCGTTTTTGATTCGGTCTCTGTGGCTACCACTTTCCGTGAGCAGCTCAAAGAAGTTGGCGTGATCTTCTGTTCTTTCTCTGAGGCTGTGCACGACTACCCAGAGCTCATCCAAAAATATCTGGGCACAGTCGTACCAGCGTCTGATAATTTTTATGCTGCACTGAATTCAGCGGTGTTTTCTGATGGCTCGTTTGTGTACATTCCTAAAGGCGTTAAATGCCCGATGGAGCTTTCCACTTACTTCCGTATTAACTCACCAGATACCGGCCAGTTTGAGCGTACCTTAATTATTGCCGAAGAAGGCGCTTCTGTCAGTTACCTCGAGGGCTGTACGGCGCCCATGCGTAAAGACAATCAGCTGCATGCTGCAGTGGTTGAGCTAGTGGCTTTGGATGATGCCAAAATCAAGTACTCCACAGTACAAAACTGGTATCCAGGCGACAAAGACGGCGTGGGCGGCATCTATAACTTTGTGACCAAGCGCGGCGAATGTCGCGGTGCGCGCTCGCACATTTCGTGGACACAAGTTGAAACGGGTTCTTCCATTACTTGGAAATACCCCAGTGTGATTTTGCGTGGTGATGATTCGGTGGGCGAGTTTTATTCGGTAGCCCTTAGCAATCACCGCCAGCAGGCCGATACGGGCACCAAAATGATTCACATGGGTAAAAATACCACCAGCACTATTATCTCCAAGGGGATCTCTGCCGGTCATGGTTTAAACACCTATAGAGGCTTAGTCCGTATTACGCCGGGGGCAGACAATGCGCGTAACTATACCCAGTGCGATTCGCTCTTGATTGGTAAAACCTGTTCCGCCCATACTTTCCCAGTGGTTGAGGTACAAAACCCCACAGCAAGCGTAGAACACGAAGCCACCGCTTCGCGTATTGGTGAAGACCAACTCTTTTATGCTATGCAGCGCGGTATTTCGGCCGAAGATGCAGTATCTATGATTGTAAATGGCTTCTGTAAAGACGTGATTAAAGAACTACCCATGGAGTTTGCTGTAGAAGCTCAGAACTTGCTTGGTGTTAGCCTCGAAGGCAGTGTTGGTTAAGGAATATTTGAAAATGCTAAAGATTAAAGATTTACATGCCTCAGTAGAAGGTAAACAAATTCTGCGTGGCCTAAACTTAGACGTAAAGCCAGGCGAAGTGCACGCTATCATGGGCCCTAACGGTTCCGGTAAAAGCACGTTGTCTCAGGTTTTAGCAGGGCGTGAAGACTATACGGTTGATTCTGGTTCTGTCGAGTGGCTAGGCCAAGACCTTTTCGAGCTCAATGTAGAAGAGCGCGCCCGTTCTGGTTTGTTTCTGGCTTTTCAATACCCCATCGAGATTCCAGGCGTTTCCAATGCGTATTTTTTACGTACTGCGGTAAACGCGGTGCGCCGTGAGCAAGGCAAACCCGAATTAGACGCTATTGATTTCTTGAAACTGGTTAAACAAGAAATGAAAGACGTGGGTATGCGTGAAGAGTTCTTGCATCGCTCCGTGAATGAAGGCTTTTCTGGTGGCGAGAAAAAGCGCAACGAAGTACTGCAAATGAGCTTACTCGAGCCTAAACTCGCTATTCTTGATGAAACTGACTCAGGTCTAGATATTGATGCACTACGAGTGGTCTCTGATGGTGTGAACCGTTTGCGTTCCCCTGAGCGTTCTATGATTGTGATCACTCATTACCAGCGTTTGTTGGATTACATTGTGCCTGATTTTGTGCATGTGTTGGCCGGCGGTCGTATTATTCGTAGTGGTGATGCTAGCTTAGCCAAAGAGCTCGAAGAACGAGGTTACGGCTGGGTGCTTGAACAGGCGGGTGTGGATGCCAAAGGAGTCGCGGTATGACCTCATTGCCCACTTGGGTTAATCCATTTGTTGAACAAGCCGCCAATCAAGCCGCAAGTGCGGCTTGGTTAAGTGAGCTACGTCAGCAAGCCTTAGCGCGTTTTGCTAGCGAAGGTTGGCCCACTAGCCGCCTAGAAGCCTGGCGTCATACGTCGTTGGCGGTGATGGAGCAAAAAAACTATGCTCTAGCGCAGTCCAACACGGCCGCCGCTGAGCTATTGGCTGCATGCCAACAAGACGAAGATGCATACTGGGTTACCTTTGTTAATGGTCAGCTGGATGCGGCGTCTTCTACGCTTGAAAACACAGAAACAGGGTTGCGTTTGGCCTCTGTGGCCCAGCTTTTGCGTGATGAGAGCCAGACCCTAGCAGAGATCTACGGCAAGGTAGAAAATGGTTCCAGTCCCGAAGCGTTAAACTTGGCTTTGGCTCAAGACGGTGCTTATGTGCGGGTTCAAGCAGGGGCCAGCATCAGCAAACCCATTCATTTGGTGTATATCAATACGGACGCTCAGTCTGCGACGTTTACTCGTAGCTTCATTGCGCTAGAGGCGGGTGCCCATGCTACGGTGGTCGAGCACTACATCAGCACCGAAGACTATGCGGGTTTAACTAATGCCGTTAGCCGTATTTGGACCGACCGTGATGCAAACTTGATTCACTTGAAATTACAGAACCAAAGCGAACAGTCCATTCATCTGGCAGCAGTGGATGTGCAACAAGAGCAGTCGTCACATTACGAATCGCATTCGCTTTCTTTTGGGGCCAATTTGGCACGTACCGGTATTGAAACGCATTTCAATGGCCAGCACTGTCATGCGTTGCTCAATGGCTTGTATTACGTGAATGCGCGTCGTCATGTGGATCATTTCACGCAAATTCATCACGAGCAGCCCAACTGTACCAGCCATGAGTATTATCGTGGTGTGATGGCAGATCGAGGACGTGGTGTGTTTTCGGGCCGTATTGTTGTACACGAAGGGGCCGATGGTACCGACGCGATTCAGCGCTCTGATAGTTTGTTATTGTCTAAATTGGCACGTGCTGATACCAAGCCTGAGCTAGAAATTTACGCTGATGACGTAAAGTGTGCGCACGGTGCAACGGTGGGGCAGCTGGATGAAGACAGCTTGTTTTACTTGCGCTCACGAGGCTTAAGCTACGAAGAGGCCTATGATGTGCTGATTTATGCTTTTGCGGCCCAAGTCCTTGAGCGTATTCAATCAGACACATTGCGTAGCCGTGCCACCAAAGGCATTCAAACGCTTTTGCCTGGTGGTAAAAAAATCGGAGAATCCATTTAATATGTCACAGCCGATCCATCGACCTGCATTGCAGCTAGATCGGCGTGCCGATTTTCCAATCTTGGCGCAACCCATTCGTGGGCAGCGCCTTGTTTATTTGGATAACGGTGCGACCACTCAAAAACCAGTTGCAGTGATTCAGGCAGAAAAAGACTTTTATGAAAAGTACAATGCCAACATTCATCGTGGTGTGCATTGGTTATCCCAATATGCCACTGACTTGTATGACGGCGCCCGTGTTGTTACCCAGCAGTTTTTAAATGCAGCGCGTGTAGAGGAAATCGTCTTCACTAGTGGCACGACCGATAGCATTAACTTAGTGGCCTACACGTGGGGTTTGGATAATTTACAGGCGGGTGATGAGATTCTACTCACCAGCCTAGAGCATCATTCTAATATTGTGCCTTGGCAGTTGATTGCTAAAAAAACAGGTGCGGTGATCAAGGTGGTGCCCGTTTTTGATAACGGTGAATTAGATTTAGAGGCATATCAACAGCTTCTGAGTTCCAAAACTAAACTGGTCGGCTTGGTGCATGTGTCGAATGCCTTGGGCACGATCAACCCTATTGCGGAAATGATTCAACAAGCGCATGCGGTAGGGGCTAAGGTTCTCGTGGATGGGGCCCAAGCCGTGGCTCATAAAACGGTGGATGTACAAGCCCTAGACTGTGATTTTTATGTGTTTTCAGGCCATAAAATTTATGGTCCAACGGGTACTGGGGTGCTCTACGCTAAATACGCTATCTTGGATGCGATGTCTCCGTGGCGCGGCGGTGGCGATATGATTCATACCGTGAGCTTTGAAGGCAGTACCTTTGCTCCTGTGCCGCAGCGTTTTGAGGCGGGCACGCCCAATATTGCTGGCGTTATTGTGTTGGCTGAGGCCTTACGTTATGTGCAAGCCATTGGCTTAGATAAAATCGCTCAGCACGAGGACGATTTGCTTAGCTACGCAACGGCCCAGTTATCGGCCATGAAAGGCATTAAGCTAGTAGGTACTGCAGCGCACAAAGCCGGTGTATTATCTTTTTTGGTGGATGAGATTCATCCCCATGATTTAGGCACCATTTTAGACATGGACGGTGTTGCCATTCGGGCAGGCCACCATTGTGCCATGCCCTTAATGACCCGTTTTGGCATACCAGGCACGGCCCGAGCATCTTTTGCGCTTTACAACAGCTATGAGGATGTGGATGCATTAGTTGCCAGCTTGAAAAAAGCGCAAAAATTATTTGGAGTCTCAGATGAGTGAGGATTTTGGCGGACTGCGCGAACTCTACCAAGAAGTCATTTTCGACCACAACCGTAATCCGCGCAATTTTGCGCATATGGAAGACGCCACTCACAAGGCGGACGGGCACAACCCTTTGTGTGGCGATCAGTTGCGCGTGTATGTGCATGTGAATGGGGATGTAGTAGAAAAAGTCAGTTTTATTGGCCAAGGCTGTGCTATTTCTAAAGCTTCTGCTTCACTAATGACCGAGGCCTGCAAAGGGAAAACCAAGGCTGAGGTTCAGCAATTGTTCCATGATATGCATGCCATGTTAACCACTGAACACCCAGACCGTGACTTAGGTAAATTGGAAGTCTTATCTGGTGTAAAAGAGTTTCCTGCGCGTGTAAAGTGTGCCTCGTTAGCTTGGCACACCTTAGATAACGCCATTCACCAATCGGATGACGTCGCTAAAACTGAATAAAGGCAGTGTAAATAATGAGTTATTTTGAGCGCGAAGAAGTCATTGTTAGTCGTGATTGTCCTGCGGTGACTATTCCTTATGGTTCACCTGTAACCATAGAGGAAGGCTGTAGTGCAACCATCACGCAGAAACTCGGCAATAGCTACACCGTTATTGTCGAAGGCAATATGTATCGTATAGAAGGGGTGGATGGCGATGCCATAGGCCAGGAAATCAAAGAACAAGACGTGTTTGTTCCTGAGCTGCCCGCCACAGAAAAAACGATTGAAGATGCGTGTTGGGTTGTTTTAGCAGAGGTGTTTGACCCTGAGATACCCGTTGATATTGTGAACTTAGGTTTGGTTTACAAATGTCATGTGAGCCAATCGGGTCCAGATCAGTTCTCCGTTTTGTTAGATATGACGTTGACGGCGCCGGGTTGCGGTATGGGCCCTATCATTGCTGAAGAAGCACGCTTTAAAGTATTAACTATCCAAGGTGTACAACAGGCCGAAGTAAATCTGGTTTGGGATCCGCCCTGGAGTCGTGAAATGATGAGCGAGTCTGCGCGATTACAGTTGGGTATGCTCTAAGACTGAAATAGCCAAATAAAAACCGTTATTTTTTTGTAAATAACGGTTTTTATTTTTATGGTCAGGATGAATAGACTACAATTCATGTTTATTATTAAAATTGACTGAGCGTTACTATGACAGATAACTATTGCATTGCTTTACAGCCTATTTGCGATAGAAAAATGCGCCATGTGGCCGATGAGTTGTTATATCGCTCGAATGCGACGGCACAGAGCGCAGTATTTAGTGATGCAATGGTTGCCACTGCCCGAGCCAGTAATATTGCTTTTTATGAAATTGGGCTAGAAAAACTGGTGGGCGAGCGCAAGGTGTTTCTTAATGCCCCTAGAGACTGGCTGCTTAGCCCAGAGTTATTACCGCCTAAGTCCTCTCAGATAGTCATAGAAATACTCGAAACAGTGGTAGCCGAACCAGAAATAATCAAAGCGTTAGCCTATATAAAAAGCAGAGGTTATCTGATAGCTTTAGATGATTTCGTATTAAATGACAACACAAAACAGCTTTTGCAGTATGCTGATTATGTCAAAATAGATCGTTGGCAAAACATGTCTCTAGAGGAATGCGCTTTTTATAAAAATAAAAAAATAAAGCTCTTAGCTGAAAAAGTAGAGACTTACGAAGACTTTCAGCTATTACGCCAAAAGGGTTTTGACTATTTCCAAGGCTATTTTTATGCTAGGCCTATTACACAAACAGGATTAGCCTATGACCGCGTTTCTAATCGGCAGGCTCAATTAAGGTTGTTGGCCGAGCTACAGCACGAGCAGGTGGATTACGATAAATTAGAAACCTTAATTCTATTAGATCCGCACTTGACGTATATTATCTTAAAATATACCAATAGCGCTTTTTATGCTTTGCAGGCTCCTTCTACTTCTATGCAGCATGCCCTGCAGGTTTTGGGCTTGCGGCGTGTGCGCGCCATTATTGCCACGCAGTTATTTGCTACCGCACAGACTGCGAGTGCTTTATTGCTTCCTCAGGTGTTAACGCGTGCCGCCATGTGCGAGCATTTAGCTGAAGTCCAAGGTCTTGAGGCCCATACTGCCTTTATAGCGGGCTTACTGTCAAAAATGCATACGATTTTTGATGTGCCCTATGCTGAGTTATTAAATCAGCTGTGTTTGCCTGTTGAAATTGTCTTGCAGCTAGAGGGCAGAAAAGGTAAGTATGGCCGTTTATTGGACATGATTGAAGGTTTTGAAAATGGCGATATGACAAAACTGAGCTTTGAAGAGGTCAGTATGTTGAATCAGGTTTGGCTTGATAGCCGTGTGTGGGTGCAAGAGGTCTTGGAACATACGACTGAGTCAGACAAGGGTTAACCACAGTAACGCCCAGAAGGTAATTTCGTTAAACCTTGTATTCCTTGGTCATTATTAATATAAAGTGGGTAGGAGGCTAAGTGAAAGCCATACAGGTTTTTCCAGATAACGATCATTCCATTGGTTGGGCGTCTTTACGTTCATCGCGTCTTTTGGCCTCTACCTTACAGAGCGATATTGAAGTGGACTATTTGGTAGTGGGGGCGGGCTTAGCTGGTTTAGCCGCTGCCAGACGTTTAGCAGAGAACGAGCCAACAGCACGTATTGCTTTGGTCGATGCCGAACGAGTAGGCGAGGGCGCGCATGCTCGTAATTCGGGCTTTGCTATTGATATCCCTCATAACACCAGTTCTATGCTGCTTAATTTAGAACAGGCGCAGCGCCATTTGCGTTTGGCGCGGGCAGCGTTACAGTATTTAGAGCGACAGGTCTCGGCTTATGGTATTGCCTGTGATTGGGAAAAAATAGGCAAATTTCATGCTGCGGTCTCGGATCAAGGCATAAACGGTGTTTTAAAGCCCACTCAGCAGTTATTGCAAGCCTTGGGCGAGCCCTACGAATGGTTAGACCAAGCCGCCTTACAGAAAAAGGTGGGGTTTACGCATTTTAAGGCCGCTATTTATACACCGGGCACGGTGCTTTTAAATCCGCGCACCTTAACGCAGGGCTTGGTGGATAATTTGCCAAACCAAGTGCAGGTCTACGAAAACTCGCCGGTGATGGCCATCTCTTATAGTCCTAAGATTAAAGCCCAAACACCTGCTGGCAGTATTGTGGCCCACAAGGTCTTGCTAGCGGTTAACGCTTTTGCTGAGCAATTTGATGTACTTAAAAACCGTTTGGTGCCTGTGGTGGCCTATGCCAGTTTAACGCGGCCTTTGACAGAGACTGAGCAAAACGAGTTAGAGGGGCTGAAAACGTGGGGGATCACCCCTGCCAATGCCTTTGTAGGGGTGACAATGCGACGTACTCCAGATCAACGTCTTTTGATTCGCCAAAACATGGCGTATGTGCCTAACTTGCAGTCCGATGGTCAGCATAAAGCGGATGTGGCGCAGCAGCACCAACGTTTGTTTGCGGCCCGTTTTCCTATGTTGCCTGAGGTCACTATTCAGCATACTTGGAAAGGTATTATGTGCATGTCTGCTAATATGGCGCCTGGATTTGGTGAATTAAAACCCAATGTATTTGGAGCGGTTTGCCATAATGGAGTTGGCTTAACTCGGGGCACTATTGCGGGTTTATTAGCGGCTGATCTGATGACACAACGAGATAATCCTTTGCTTGATGATATGCATGCCTTGGGTTTACCCACACCCTTGCCGCCACGGCCAGTTTTGGATGCTGGAGTGCGCGCTAGATTACGTTGGGAAGCATGGCAACATCGTCTGGAAAAGTAATTATGGCTTAAGCCTTTTCACGTCATACAACGCCGCCTTTAGTCATTTAAAGGCGGCTTTTTTTACGACTAAACATGAGGGGGTGTGATAGGCTTTAAGGAACAACGCATTGCATTACTTTTGAGATTTTAGGAGTGAATATGAAAACCAAAGCAGCTGTTACCTTCGGTTTGGGGCAACCTTTTGAAATTCATGACATTCAGGTTGCGCCTATTTTAGCGGACGAGATTCGTATCAAAATGGTGGCATCAGGGGTGTGCCATACCGATGCGGTAGCACGCGATTTGGCTGACGTGTTTCCCTTGCCTGGTGTGTTAGGGCACGAGGGCGCTGGTGTGGTTGAAGAGGTAGGGGCGGACGTTAGCTCAGTGAGTGTTGGCGATCATGTGGTCTTGAGTTTTGCCAATTGTCATCGTTGTGATCATTGCCTTAGTGGGCATCCTACGGTATGCACAGAATTTAACCCCCTTAATTTTGGCGGTGTTTTAAAGGGTGGGCATACGCCGTACTCTTTAAACGACAAGCCGTTGTCTATCTTTTTTGGTCAGTCTTCGTTTAGTCAGCAGGTTGTGACTAAAGCCGATAATGTGGTTGTGGTGGACAAAGAGGTGGATTTGGCACTTTTAGGGCCTTTGGGTTGTGGCATTCAAACGGGGGCAGGCACGGTATTAAATCGGTTACGTCCTAAGGCTAACGAGGGCATTGTGATTTTTGGGGCGGGGGCAGTGGGCCTGAGTGCCATTATGGCGGCCCAAGTCATTGGTTGTTATCCAATCATTGCGGTGGACGTGCACCCCCATCGTTTGGCGTTAGCCCAAGAACTGGGCGCAACGCATGTTATCAATGGTCAAGAGACAGATGCAGTAGCAGAAATTCATCGTATTAGCCGTCTTGGTGTGCCTTATGCTATAGAAACGACTGGGGTTGCTGCAGTGGTCAAACAATCTTTAGCGGCTTTAAAACCCCTAGGAGTGGTTGCCATTGTGGGGTTTACCGGTGAGGTCAATTTGAATATCCATACTGAGCTCATGGCCGAAGGGAAGTCCATGATTGGGGTGATCGAGGGCGATAGCATTCCTAAGGTTTTTATTCCTCAACTGATTTCGCTCTATAAACAAGGTAAATTTCCGTTTGATCGTTTGGTACGATTCTATGAGTTTGAACAGATTAATCAGGCGTTTGAGGACTCAGCCAGTGGGGCGGTAATCAAACCTATTTTACGTATGCATGGCTAAGCCATACCCAACAGGAGTTGTTATGAAAAAAATATGGCTTAGCATTTTCAGTGCATCGCTATTAGCTGGTTGCGCAACTCATCAGCCTTTGCCTGTTCAGGATCAGGTAAATCTGGATCAATACATGGGTACGTGGTACGAGCAAACACGTTTGCCAAATCGTTTTCAAAAGCAGTGTGTGGCCGAGGTCTCCGCTGAATATGAGCGTCTGACGGACGAGGCCATTTCGGTTATTAACCAATGTGTGACGGCGAGTGGAGAAAAAACCACCGCAACAGCCCTAGGGCGTGTGGATGCGTCGCAGCCTGAACCCAATCCGGCAATATTAGAAGTACGCTTTGCCCCAGAGTGGCTGTCTTGGTGGCCTGGGGTGTGGGGAGACTATTGGATCATGCGCGTAGTAGGCGATTATGAGTACTCTTTGATAGGTACCCCCGATCGTAAATACTTGTGGGTCTTGTCGCGTGAACCCAAAGGTGACCCAGTGATTATTCAGGAACTATTGGAATATGCCGCTGAGCAAGGTTTTGCTATTGATGAGGTGACATACACCACCAACTAAGGGCACCTAGCACCCGTCTTACACCCCAATGAGTCTATCTTTTCATTGGGGTGTGGTGTTTTAGCGTTGGACACGTAGATCAAAATACGCTTCGCACTCACCGAGCTCGCTAAGCCCTGCGGTTTGAGCTTTATAGAGGGCTTCGACCCATTTTTGCGCCAAGGTTTTTTCATGAGTGGACAGTTCGGACTCATCTGTTTCCATGGCATTTTGCCAAGCTCTGTATACCTGTAACACGTCTTCGGGTTCACCTAGGTTACGTTCAAGCGTGCGTTGAAACTTGGTTTCTGCATTGTGTTTGGCTTGCTCTGTGATGGAGTAAGGACAGTCTTCTAGGGTGATGGTATATGTCATGATTAACCTTTAAATTTAACTGTATATATAATCAGTATTCTAGGCTTATTGGGCTAAAGGTCAACACAAATAATAAAGCCCACGAGGACATCGTGGGCAAGTTGCATCAACTCATAAGATTTATAAATCTAATTCAGATAAACTGGGATGGTCTGCTGGGCGCGGGCCCAAAGGCCAGAAAAATTTACGCTCTGCGGCACTAATGGGGCGATCATTCAAACTGGCGTGACGGTGTGTCATTAACCCGTTTGCATCAAACTCCCAGTTTTCATTGCCATACGAACGAAACCAGTTGCCCGAGTCGTCATGCCATTCGTAGGCATAGCGCACAGCAATACGATTGTCCGTAAAAGCCCAAATTTCTTTGATAAGGCGGTATTCTAGTTCTTTGCTCCATTTGCGATTTAAAAATTGCAGCACCTCGGCGCGGCCGTGGATAAATTCGGCTCGATTACGCCACTGCGTATCTAGGCTATAGGCTTGGGCGACTTTTTCTGGGTCACGTCTATTCCAACCGTCCTCTGCTAGGCGAACTTTTTGGATGGCGGTTTCTAAGGTAAAAGGGGGCAAAGGGGCGCGCTGATTTGCACTCATTGGTCGTCTCCATTTGAATTTATAAAAATAGTAAGAGACTTATTATCATACCTTGCTCTAGGTCCAAAGCGCAGCCTTGTGCTAAGGTCTAGGCTGGGAAAAACTTGTACTCTTCGTTATGACAACAAAAACTGAAAGTTCTGTGGATGGACCTACAAAAAATGTCACCTATTACAGCGTAGCGCTAGGAATAGGTGTGTTAACGGCCTTGGTTGGGACGGTATTTCACCAACTTGTTGATTATATGCAGCAGATCATGCCGTTACTGCCGACTAAATTGGGATTAAGCGGCTGGCAAGCCCATGTGTTTTTAAGCTTACTCGTGATAGGTATGCTCTGCAGTGCTGTCGCTTTAGTACGTCACATCGCACCCGAAGCCAGTGGATCAGGCATTCAAGAGGTCGAGGGCGCGATGCTAGGGCTTAGACAAATGCGCTGGCAACGTGTTTTACCGGTGAAGTTTATTGGCGGGGTGCTGGCACTGGGGGCGGGTTTGGTGGGGGGCCGCGAAGGTCCGACCATTCATATGGGGGCTTCGATTGCCCAAGCGGTGGCTGAGCGCTTTAAAGTGGCCGTACAAGATGTTCGTTCCTTGCTTGGGGCGGGGGCCGCTGCGGGCTTAACCACAGCCTTTAGTGCGCCCATTGCGTCGGCTTTATTTATCATTGAAGAGGCACGTGACACTTTTCCTTATAGTAAACGTTCCTACTATGCCGTGATTTTGGCGTGTGGAGCGAGTGCTATTGTGACCTTTGCTTTGATGGGAAGCCGGCCATTTATGGCCATTCAGACCCAAGTGGCTGCACTTTCCTATTATCCCCTGTTTGTTGTGTTGGGTATTTTATTAGGGGTGCTAGGGGTGGCTTTTAACAAAATTACCCTTGTGTGTTTAGACTGGTCAAGTCAAGTCAGCGTTCGTTATTCTCCCTATCTTTGGCCTGTGTTGTTAGGGGCTTTGATTGGTCCTCTTTTATTGACCTTGCCTCAAGCGACGGGTGGTGGCGAGCCTTTGGTGGAGCAAATTGTAAATAGCCCACTGTCTTTAGGCATCTTGTTTTTATTGGTGATCATCCGTTTAGTGATGACGGCCACCAGTTATGCCGCGGGCACACCGGCTGGTATTTTTGCCCCTATTTTGGCTCTGGCTACGGTATTTAGTGTGTGTTTTGGCAAAGTGTTGACTTTGTTTATTTATTTACCTCCAGAGTTTCTTGCGACCTTAGCGGTGGCGGGAATGGCGGGTTTGTTTGCCAGCACAATTAGTGCGCCTATGGTGGGAGTGGTGTTAATTATGGAGCTAACCGGTAATTATGCTTTGGCTGTGCCGTGTCTTTTATGTGCTATTAGCGCAGGGGTGGTCGCTTCCATGCTTAAAGGTCGTCCTATCTATGAGTTATTGCTAGAGCGTACTTTACGACTGGCTGGTCAGACTGAACCTATTGCTAAATAATGTGAAAAAGGCCGCAAGAGCGGCCTTTTTTTATGGGGCGGGGGGCGAGCTATTGGGTTCAAAAAGAGTGGGGTTGTCGTCGTACATTTCTTGGACTAGTTCTTGCATGGCGGCTATGTACCACGAATTATCTTTTTTGCGATAACTAAAAATAATGGGCGAGCTGACGTCTTCGTCTTGGATAAGGCGGTAGTGAATGTCTTGGCGCATACGTGCACTGGTGGGAATTATACAGACCCCCTCGCCAGCAGCCACTAAACCCAACGCGGTTTGCAGGCTTAGGACTTCTTGGACGTCAGCTGGGTAGATTCGTTTGTCATGCAAAGCGTTGAGCACGTGATCCGCGAAGCTAGGTCTAGGCTTGGAGGGATACACAATTAAGGTTTGTTCCGCCACAGCGCTTAAACAAATAGGACTGGTGTCTTGGGCCAGTGGGTGGCCGTTGGATAAGGCTAAGGCCAAACGTTCCTCACGATGAATGATTCTAGAGATAGCGGGGTCATGAATGCGGATGCGACCAAATCCTATATCAATGCGACCTGATTTTAAGGCGTCGAGTTGTTCGGTTGACGTTAATTCTAAAAATTGCAGCCGTATGTTGGGATACGTTTGTCTGAAGTGTTGGATGAGTGTAGGCAAGCCACCGTACAAAGAAGACGCCACAAAACCAATAGAAAGTTGCTGTTGGTAATTTTGCCCTATACGTGTGGTGGCAAGACGCATTTGTTCAATACGGTGCAAGATTTGTACGCTTTGTTCATAAAATAAGCGTCCTGCTTCGGTCAGTTGTAAAGGTCGACTTTCACGTTCAATGAGCTGTACTTCTAAGGATTGTTCTAGTAGCTGAATTTGTCGGCTTAAAGGCGGTTGGGTGATATGAAGTTGTTCGGCAGCTAAGGTAAAACTGCGGGCTTCGGCGACTGCTACAAAATAACGAATTTGTTTTAGATCCATACTTTAACCAATTGTAATTATCTATTTTGGTCGCTCTAGTAATAAAAAGTCCTAAAAAATAATAGAAATTCATTTTAAAAAATAGGGCAAAGAAAAGGAAGGCTTTAGCTTAAAGCTTTTTATTCAGAATGAAAACTCGGCCTAGGGAAAACCATATGTTTTTCTTTTTAAGGTTCCTATCCTGTTGATTTTGCTTAATTAAATATTGATTATACCTTTTTTGTATGGGCGTAGATGAATAAGGTATTAGACGCTTAAAAGCGTGAGGTCTTTAATAGATCACAAGTAAAGACATATATCTTCAAAGGGTTTAGTGAAATGGTAACAATCGATAGGGTAGAGACATTGCTGGTGGATTTACCCACTATTCGTCCACATCAACTGTCTATGACCACCATGCAGGGTCAAACGTTGATGCTGGTGCGTATTTATTGTTCGGATGGCTCTGTAGGCCTAGGCGAGGGCACCACTATAGGTGGCTTAGCTTACGGTGCTGAATCACCCGAGGGCATGAAGCTCGCTATTGATACGTATTTTGCACCATTGCTCTTGGGTCAACGTGCTGACGATGTTTCGTTTTTAATGCAACGTTTGCAGCTGGCCATCAAAGAGAACCGCTTTGCAAAAAGTGCTGTGGAAACAGCGTTGTATGATGCGTTGGGTCAACGCCGCCAGTTGCCCGTGTCCGAGTTGTTGGGTGGGCGATTACGTAATAGCCTACCGGTGGCATGGACCTTAGCTTCAGGCGATACCGCTAAAGACATTGAAGAAGCCGAAGCCATGTTGGCAATGCGCCGTCACTGCATTTTCAAATTGAAAATCGGTAAACGTGCTGTTGCTCAAGATGTGGCGCATGTGGCTGCGATTAAAAAAGCCCTCGGCGATCGTGGCACGGTGCGTGTAGATATCAATATGGCATGGAGCGAGCTTGAGGCGCGCTATGGGATTCCGGCTCTGGCCGATGTGGGGTGTGAGCTGGTCGAGCAGCCAGTCGCCAGTGCCGCCGCCTTACAGCGTTTAGCTGGTAAATACCCGATTGCGTTGATGGCTGACGAGTCTTTGACTGGACCTGAGTCTGCTTTTGCCCTAGCACAGGTTAAGGCGGCTGATGTGTTTGCCATCAAAATTGAGCAGTCAGGCGGTTTACGAGCGGCACAAAAAGTCGCTGCCATTGCAGAGGCAGCCCATATTGAGTTATATGGCGGCACCATGCTAGAAGGCAGCATTGGAACGATTGCATCAGCCCATGCTTTTTCTACCTTTCACGCCCTAGAGTGGGGTACTGAGTTGTTTGGTCCATTGTTGTTGACCGAAGAGATCTTAGCCACTCCGCTGGTGTATCAGGATTTTGAGTTACATATCCCGCAAGGCCCCGGTTTAGGTATTGCCCTAGACGAGGATCGCTTGCAGTTTTTTAATCGCGAACAGCGCAAGACAAGTGTGAGTTTAGTGACTGGCGCTTAGTTCTAGTGTTATTAGATAGGCCTAAGGCCAACCGCATATTTTGAGAGATAGGAGACATCATGAGTGTAAATGTGAAGCTTTTTGAGAGCGAAGAAGTCCAAAATTTTATTCGTTTAGCCTGTGGACTTGATTACGAAGGTGGTAGCCCACGCGTTAAGGAAATCGTGCAGCGTATTGTGAGCGATTTATTTAAAGCCATTGAGGATTTAAATATCACCCCAGATGAATACTGGGCTGGTGTTGCCTTTCTAAACCGTCTAGGCGAGAACCAAGAAGCAGGTCTTTTGTCCCCAGGTTTAGGTTTTGATCGTTACCTAGATATGCGTATGGATGCAGAAGACGAGCAGCTAGGTTTAGCAGGTGGCACCCCACGTACTATTGAAGGACCCTTGTACGTAGTAGGCGCGCCCGTAGAACACGGTTATGCACGTTTAGATGATGGCAGTGATACCGCTGGACATCCTCTCATTATGCAAGGAACGGTATACGGTGCGGATGGTAAGCCTCAGCCCGGCGCTCAAGTCGAAGTTTGGCATTGTAATACCAAAGGGTTTTACTCTCACTTTGATCCAACGGGTGAGCAAAAGCCGTTCAATATGCGTCGTACCATTATTGCGGATGACCAAGGGCATTACAAGTTCCGTAGTATTGTTCCGATGGGTTATGGTTGCCCTCCTGATGGCCCCACTCAAGAAATCCTTAACTTGCTAGGTCGTCATGGTAACCGTCCTGCACATATTCACTTTTTTGTGACAGCTGACAATCACCGTAAATTAACCACGCAAATCAACATTGATGGCGATCCATTGGTCAATGATGACTTTGCTTATGCGACCCGTGAAGGTTTGGTACCTCCTCTAGTTGAATGTGCCGACGAGGCTCGCATTCAAGAGGAAGGTCTAGACGGGCCATTTGCAGAAATCTTGTTTGATATTCACCTCACTCCGCTAGTCGGCGAAGAAGACAACCAAATTGTAGAGCGCCCGCGCTTGGTTGCCGTCTAAGTTCTACCTCTTCATTTAATTTTCTCTTCCAATTGTGCTTGTTCTGGCTGTTTTACAGCTCAGGCAAGCACAAACGCGAGTACTGAAAAAGGGTAAGTCATGGATAAGGTTTACGAAGTCGAACAGTTGCTTAATGCAGCTGTACAAGTTGATGAAGCAGCGGGTGTGTATCGCTGTCGCCGCGATGTTTTTACAGATCCCGATTTATTTGAATTGGAAATGAAACATCTGTTTGAGGGTGGCTGGGTGTATTTGGCTCATGACAGTCAAATTCCAGAGGTGAATGACTACTTCACGACTCATATAGGTCGTCAGTCTGTTGTGATTACGCGGGGGCGTGATGGTCAGCTTAATGCCTTGATCAATGCGTGTGCGCATCGAGGCGCGACCATATGTCGTCGTAAAAGTGGTAACCGTGGCAGCTTTACTTGTCCTTTCCATGGTTGGACTTTTAGCAACAACGGTAAATTATTAAAAGTTAAAGACGAAAAAACCACGCAGTATCCAGAGCAGTTCAATACAGAAGGCTCACATGATTTAACGCGAGTGGCTCGTTTTGAAAGCTACAAAGGTTTTTTATTTGGTAGTTTAAATCCTGATGTGCCTTCTTTAGAAGAGTACTTAGGTGATACCAAAGTTATTTTAGATCAGATTGCTGATCAGTCGCCTGAAGGTCTTGAGGTGTTGCGTGGTAGCTCCACCTACGTGTATGACGGCAACTGGAAGCTGCAAATGGAAAATGGCGCTGATGGCTACCACGTCAGTAGTGTGCATTGGAATTACCTAGCGACGATGGGACGTCGTCAAGAGGGCGATACCAAAGCCGTCGATGCACAAGGCTGGAGTAAAAGTGTAGGTGGCGTTTATGGTTTTGAAAATGGTCATATTTTACTTTGGACCAAAACCTTAAACCCAGAGGTGCGCCCTATCTATGAACAGCGCGAAGAAATCACCGCACGTTTGGGTGAAACCCAAGCGGAGCAAATTATCAATCAAACGCGCAATTTGTGTCTCTATCCTAATGTTTACATTATGGATCAGTTCTCTACTCAGATCCGTGTCACTCGCCCCATCAGTGTAAATAAAACCGAAGTCACTATTTATTGCTTTGGACCTAAAGGGGAAAGCGCTGAAAACCGAGCCTTGCGTTTACGTCAGTATGAAGACTTCTTTAATGTCTCTGGTATGGGTACCGCTGACGACCTAGAAGAGTTCCGGGCCTGTCAAGAAGGCTACCAAGCCTTGAGTGCTCCTTGGAATGACTTAAGCCGCGGTGCGCCATTGTGGGTGCAAGGGCCTGATGACAACGCCAAACAACTGGGCATTACGCCTTTGCTGAGTGGCGAGCGTAGTGAAGATGAAGGCCTGTTTGTGTGTCAGCACGAATATTGGTTACGCGTGATGCAAGAAGCGCTAGAAAAAGAGAAAGCGCAGTTAGCTCAAGCCGATCAGCAAGAAGTGGGAGTGTAACTCATGGATTATCAAACTATTTGCGCTTTTTTATATCGTGAAGCTCGTTACTTGGATGACAGACAGTGGGATAAATGGCTCACGTGTTATGCCAAGGAAGCCGAGTATTGGATGCCATGTTGGGATGACAATGACCAATTGACCGAAGACCCACAAAGTCAGGTGTCGTTGATTTATTATCCCAACCGCAATGGTCTAGAGGATCGTGTGTTTAGGATTGAAACGGAGCGCTCCAGTGCTTCAACGCCAGAGCCGCGTACTAATCACATGCTGAGCAACATTGAAGTCTTGGAAACGCGTGAAAACGAAGTTGACGTTTGCTACAACTTTCACACGCTAAGTTATCGTTATCGCACCACGGATCATTACTTTGGCACGATTTATGTGACGTTGGGCCAAGATGGCAGCGATTTGAAAATCAAAAAGAAAAAAGTGGTCTTGAAAAACGACTACATTCGACAAGTGATTGATATTTATCACATTTAAGTAGCACAAGGGAGAGCGATATGAGCAGTTTTAACATTGCTTTAAATTTTGAAGACGGGGTGACACGCTTTATTCAATGCGGGCCGCAGGAAAAAATATTGGA
The DNA here is from genome assembly GCA_947632305.1 of uncultured Paenalcaligenes sp. GTDB lineage: Bacteria > Pseudomonadota > Gammaproteobacteria > Burkholderiales > Burkholderiaceae_B > Paenalcaligenes. The sequence goes on from CANROS010000006.1 coordinate 33,005, forward strand.
TGCGGCCTACCGTCATCAAATTAATTTGCCTATGGACTGCTCGGATGGGGTGTGTGGCACGTGTAAGTGCCGTGCTGAAAGCGGCGAATATGAGTTAATTGACGACTATATTGACGAGGCGTTAACTGAGCAAGAAGCGCAAGAGGGGTTGGTTCTGACCTGTCAGATGATCCCGCAAGCGGACTGTGTGCTAAGCATTCCAGTGACTTCGACCATGTGCAAAACAGGGACTGAAAGTTTTGAAGGAGCAGTAGCAGCAGTGCGACGTTACGATGATGCCGCATTTGAATTGACGCTTACCGTTGCCGAGCCGCACCCCACTTTTCTTCCGGGCCAATATGTCAACATTACTGTGCCCGGCAGTGAAGAGCATCGCTCTTACTCTTTTAGCTCAGGCCCTAATGAAAGCACTATGAGCTTTCTCATCAAGCAAGTGCCTAATGGGTTGATGAGTAGCTGGTTAGAAGGCGCTCAAGTAGGGCAAGAGTTGCAGATGACGGGGCCATTAGGCAGCTTTTATCTACGTTCCGTAACGCGTCCTTTGGTGTTTTTAGCTGGGGGCACGGGTCTAGCTCCTTTTCTCTCTATGCTAGACGTCTTGGTTGCTCAGGGCTGTACGCAGCCTGTGCATCTGATTTATGGCGTCACGCGCGATCAGGATCTGGTGTTAGTGGATCAGCTAGAGGCCTATGCTCAACGCTTAGCGAATTTTTCTTTTGCCACCACCGTGGCAGACCCTGAAACCAGTCATCCACGCAAAGGCTATGTCACACATCATCTTGAGCCAGCCATGTTGCATGAAGGCAATGTAGATGTGTATCTATGTGGCCCACCCCCCATGGTCGATGCGGTGAGTGATTACATGCGTGATCAAAATATGACGCCGGCGAATTTCTATTACGAGCGTTTCATTCCTAGCGTCTAAAGCGCTCAGCCAATCTTACTGCCTGCACCATAACGTATTCGGCTTGTGGTGCAGCTCAGTCCCTCATTACTTAAAGGATAACAATGGATCAACGACGTTTTCAAAACAAAGTCGTGCTTGTCACTGGTGCAGCCCAAGGGATTGGCCGTCGGGTTGCGGAGCGGTTGGTGCAAGAAGGCGCCAAGTTAGTAGTAGTGGATCGCTCAGAGCTAGTGCATGAGTTGGCCCAAGAGCAGGTGATTAGTCTGATTGCTGACCTAGAGACTTACGCTGGCGCTGAGCAAGCTGCTGCTGCGGCGCTGAGTCATTTTGGGCGAATTGATGTGTTGATTAATAACGTGGGGGGCACAATTTGGACTCGTCCTTTTGAGCACTACACACCGGAGCAGATAGAAAAAGAAGTGCAGCGCTCGTTGTTTCCGACCTTATGGTGCTGTAGAGCCGTCTTACCGACCATGTTGGCACAGCAGCAAGGCGCCATTGTGAATGTCTCGTCTATAGCCACTCGCAGTGTGAACCGTGTGCCGTATGGGGCAGCTAAGGGCGGTGTAAACGCATTGACGGCCTGTTTGGCGTTTGAAACAGCGGAGCAAGGGGTTCGAGTGAATGCAGTGGCTCCGGGCGGCACAGAAGCACCGCCACGTAAGATCCCGCGCAACACCGAGCAGCCTAGCGAACAAGAGCAAGAGTGGTATCAACAAATCGTAGATCAAACTGAACAAAGCAGTTTGATGAAGCGTTATGGCACGTTGGATGAACAAGCCTCGGCCATTTTGTTTTTAGCCTCAGATGAGGCGTCTTATATCACTGGAACTGTTTTGCCTGTAGGAGGGGGAGACCTAGGCTAACAGGAACCATAACATTAAAAAAAGTGGGGGAGCATAACATGAAAAAAATAGATATTACTGAAATTATTGATCAGGCCCGTTTTAACCGGTTTCATTGGTCGGTTATTTGGGTTTGTGCTTTGTTGTTGATTTTTGATGGCTACGATTTATTTATTTATGGGGTGGTTTTACCTGTATTGATGGATGAGTGGGGGCTGTCACCGGTGCAAGCCGGTGCGCTGGGCAGTTATGCGCTTTTTGGCATGATGTTTGGTGCTTTTATTTTTGGTCCGTTGGCGGATCGCATAGGACGTAAAAAAGGCGTCATTATTTGTTTTATGATTTTTAGCTTGGCCACGTTTTTTAATGGATTTGCGACCTCTGTGACCGAATTTGGTATCTATCGATTTTTAGCGGGGTTAGGTTGTGGGGGGTTGATGCCCAATGCGGTAGCTTTGATGAATGAATATTCCCCTAAGCGTTCCCGTGGTACGTTGGTGGCCTTGATGTTTAGTGGCTATTCTTTAGGGGGTGTATTGGCGGCAGGCATGGGTATTTATATGTTGCCCCGTTTTGGTTGGCAGTCGATGTTTTTTGCAGCAGCCGTTCCTTTGCTCTTGTTGCCTTTACTCATGTGGAAATTACCTGAGTCGGTAGGGTTTTTACTGCGCCAAAATAAAGAAGACGTAGCCCGCCGTATGCTACAAAAAGTGGAACCCAGTTTGGTTTTAGACGAGCAAGTCCAACTGATTCAGCCTACACAAAAGGCAGGGGCTGTGCCTGTATTGGATTTATTTAGAGAAGGCCGATTGCTTGGTACCTTAATGATCTGGTTGGCTTTTTTCTGCTGCTTGCTGATGGTGTATGCCTTGGGCTCCTGGTTGCCTAAATTAATGGCCAATGCGGGTTACAGTTTGGGTTCCAGTTTGTCTTTCTTATTGGCTTTGAACTTTGGTGGCATGTTTGGTGCGATTTTAGGTGGCTGGATGGGAGACCGATTTGGGCTGCCACGCGTCATGACTTGGTTCTTTGCTTTAGCAGCGGTATCTATTAGTCTTTTAGGCTTCAAAAGCCCAATGCTGGCGCTTTATGGTTTGATTATGATTGCAGGAGCCACCACTATAGGTACTCAAATCTTACTCTATGCCAACGCCGCGCAGTATTACCCATTGGTGATGCGCTCATCGGGCTTAGGTTGGGCCTCAGGAATAGGACGAACTGGTGCAATTGTTGGCCCTTTCTTAGGCGGTACATTAATGGCCATGGCCTTGCCTTTAAAAATGAATTTCTTGGTATTTGCTATTCCAGGAGTGATTGCGGCCTTAGCCATTGTCATTTTTATTATTTCAATGCAACGTCAGGCTAAGGTCAAAAAGTTAACTGCGGTTGCAGCATAAGGAGTACGACACCGTGATTGATAAAACCGTAAACAGTGTGGCAGAAGCACTAAAAGATGTGCAAGATGGTGCCACCGTATTAATTGGAGGCTTTGGGACAGCAGGTATCCCAGATGACCTCATTCAAGGCTTGATTGATCAAGGCGCTAAAGATCTAACGGTAGTAAATAACAATGCCGGTAATGGTGATCAAGGTTTAGCTGCCTTATTAAAAACAGGCCGTGTACGCAAAATTATTTGTAGTTTCCCCCGTCAAACGGATTCGTACGTTTTTGATGAGTTGTATCGTAGTGGGAAACTGGAGCTTGAACTCGTGCCTCAGGGTAATTTAGCGGAGCGACTACGCGCAGCCGGTGCGGGCATCGGTGGCTTTTTCTGTCCTACGGGCTATGGCACTGAGCTTGCCAAAGGCAAAGAGACTCGTTTTATTGATGGTCGCTGGTACGTCTACGAAACACCTATTCATGGCGATGTGGCGTTAATCAAAGCCGAGGCAGGTGATCGTTGGGGTAACTTAACTTACCGTAAAGCAGCGCGCAACTTTGGGCCTGTGATGGCCACTGCTGCCAAGCTAACAGTAGCCAGTGTGTATGAACTGAAAGAGCTGGGTGAATTGGATCCAGAAAGCATAGTAACGCCCGGTATTCATGTCAAAAAAGTGGTTAAAGTGCCGCGAGTTGCCACTCAAGCCGGTGGGTTTTAAGGATTGTTGTAAGAAACAAAGGAGATGTAATGACCAGTACTTACCAACCACGCACTCGGGATGAGTTGGCCGCACGAGTGGCTCAAGATATTCATAATGGTGCTTATGTGAACTTAGGCATAGGAATGCCTACGACGGTGGCCAATCATTTGCCTGCAGGTATTGAAGTCGTATTGCACAGCGAAAACGGTATTTTAGGAATGGGGCCAGCCCCAGAAAAAGGCGCTGAAGACTATGATTTGGTGAATGCAGGCAAGCAACCTGTCACGTTATTACCCGGTGGTGCTTATTTTCATCATGCGGATAGCTTTGGCATGATGCGTGGTGGCCATTTAGATATTTGCGTATTAGGGGCGTTTCAAGTCTCTGCTAAAGGCGATTTAGCGAATTGGAGTACCGGTGAACCTGGTGCCATCCCTGCGGTAGGGGGCGCAATGGACTTAGCCATTGGTGCCAAGCAGACGTGGGTCATGATGAGCTTATTAACACGTAATGGGCAAAGTAAATTGGTACCGGAATGTACCTACCCTTTAACGGGGATTGCCTGCGTTAAACGGGTGTATACCGATTTAGCGACTTTTGCTTGTACGCCAACTGGTTTGCAAGTGATTGATATGGTGCCAGGTTTAACTCTTGACGAGTTAGCACGTTTGGTCGGTACGCCTTTACACACCGCAGATAACTAGTTTTTGGATTGAATCAGCGTGGAAAGAGCAATGAGTGAGTCAGTTTTTATTTGTGATGCTGTCCGGACCCCTTTTGGCCGCTATGGCGGGGGGCTTTCCTCAGTACGTCCTGACGATTTGGCTGCCGAGGTGATAAAGGCCTTGGTCCAGCGTCAACCGCAATTAGACATGGGTCTAGTGGATGACGTGATCTTAGGATGTGCAAATCAGGCCGGTGAAGACAATCGAAATGTGGCCCGTATGGCTACATTATTGGCAGGTTTACCTTTGGAGGTGCCAGGAACCACTTTGAATCGTTTGTGTGGTTCTGGATTAGATGCGATTGGTACGGCAGCGCGTGCGATTAAGTCGGGCGAGACTCAACTGATGATTGCTGGTGGTGTGGAAAGCATGAGTCGGGCTCCTTTTGTCATGCCTAAAGCAACCCAAGCCTTTAGTCGACAAACGGGTCTAGAGGACACCACGATTGGTTGGCGTTTTATTAATCCCGCTATGCGTGCTTTGTATGGGGTGGACTCTATGCCTGAAACGGCTGAGAACCTGGCCCAAGAGTTCGCTATTTCTAGAGCAGATCAAGACGCGTTTGCCTTAGCGAGCCAGCAAAAGTATGCCGCTGCTTTCGCTAAAGGATTCTTTAAAACAGAAATTGCGCCGGTGCCAGTGCCTCAGCGTCGTGGAGAGCCTATTTGGGTAGAGGCGGATGAGCATCCACGAGACAGTACTTTAGAAACACTAGCGAAATTACGACCCGTGGTACGTGCTGATGGCACCATCACCGCTGGCAATGCCAGTGGGGTAAATGATGGTGCCGGCGTGGTGCTGTTGGCCAGTGAAGCCATGGCGCAACGTTTTGATCTGACCCCCAAGGCCCGCGTGATAGCGATGGCTACCTCTGGCGTGGCCCCACGTATTATGGGCATAGGTCCTGTGAGCGCCACCCGAAAAGTCTTGCAATTAGCGGGTTTAAGTTTGGATCAGATGGATGTGATTGAACTTAATGAGGCCTTTGCCGCTCAGGCTTTAGCCGTGATGCGAGAGTTAGGTTTAGCGGATGATGATCCGCGCGTGAACCCGAATGGAGGCGCCATTGCCTTAGGGCATCCTTTGGGTGCAAGTGGGGCACGTTTAGTGGCAACCGCGATCAACCAGTTACATCAAAGTGACGGCCGTTATGCCTTGTGCACCATGTGCATAGGGGTTGGTCAAGGCATTGCTTTGATTATTGAGCGAGTTTAAGGAAATAGTTTCATGAGTTCAGCAGCAGTTCAATTAGAAACCACACGTGGTTCTTTCAGGGTCACCGTAGATGGTGCGGCCCAAGCGCCAGCTTTGATTCTAAGTAATTCGTTAGGCACCACTTTAGAAATGTGGAACCCTCAAATAGAGGCGTTAGCGCAGCGATTTAGAGTGATTCGTTACGACACACGAGGTCATGGGGGCAGTCCTATTACCGAAGGCCCTTATAGTTTTGAGCAATTGGGTTTGGACGTGGTGGCGATCTTAGATGCGTTAGGCATTGAGCAAGCCGCTTTTTGTGGGGTATCGATGGGCGGGCATACTGGTTTATGGCTTGGTATTCACGCCGCAGATCGATTTAATGCCATTGCCGTTTGCAATAGCGCAGCCAAAATTGGCACAGAGCAAGCTTGGAAAGAGCGCGCCGATTTCTTACGTCAAGGCGGCCAAGCGGCTATGCAAGAACTGGCTCTCACGGCTCCTGATCGTTGGTTCACGGCGGAGTATATTCGCCAACATGCTTCACAAGTACAAGCAGCCCAACAACAGTTAGCCCAATTAAGTGTAGAAGGCTATGCCGCTTGTTGTGAAGCGTTGGCAGGATCGGATTTGCGTAACGATTTGCACTGCATTAGCGTTCCGACTTTATTGGTAGCAGGTGAAGTCGATCCAGTGACTACGGTAGAGGATGCTAAAAATATGCAAGCCGCTATAGTAGGGTCCGTCATAGGTGTAATAGCGGCTTCACATTTATCTAACCTAGAGGCCCCTGAGGCCTTTACTCAGATGTTGCTAAGTTTTATGGCCAATGTGCAACAGGCCAAAGCCAGTATTTAATTTATTTTTAAGGAAGTATGCAATGTTATTTCTCGTTCACATGGTAGTAGATATTCCTAAAGATTTACCTCAAGACGAAGTGCAGGTCATTTTGGCTAAAGAAAAAGCCTATTCCCAAGACTTGCAACGTGGGGGGCAGTGGCCTCATATCTGGCGTGTGGTTGGTGAGTACGCCAACTACAGTATTTTTGATGTAGAAAGCAATGATGAGCTACACACTTTATTAAGTCAGTTGCCTTTGTTCCCCTATATGACCATTAACGTCACACCTTTAGCTACACACCCTTCAGCGATTTAAGGGTTTAACTATTATGTAGCAAAGTCCACACCTTATTATAAAAAGAGAGACAAGATGCGAGACTGGTCTGTGACGGCTTGGATGACAGGGTTTTTGGCCGTACTTATTTCATACAGTGGTCCTTTGCTGATTTTTATTCAAGCAGCGCAGGTCGGTGGAATGTCTGCTGAGATGCAGAGTTCTTGGATTTGGGCTATATCGATGGGGGCGGGGATCAGTGGCCTTGCACTGAGTCTTTGGTTAAGAGCCCCCATTATTACGGCTTGGTCTGCTCCTGGGACGGCTTTGTTATTAAATGTGTTTCCCGCTTTGTCGATGGCCGAGGTGGTGGGGGCCTATCTAGGAGCGGCGATTATCACGACGCTGATCGGGCTCAGTGGGTATTTTGAACGCATTGTGCAGTATATTCCGCGCAGTATTGCTGCAGCCATGATGGCGGGTATTTTGTTTCAGTTTGGCATTCAAGCCTTTGCTGCCGGTACAGACTTGCCTGTAGTGGTATTGGCGATGTTGGCTATGTATGTATTGTGCCGACGTTTTATGCCTACTTTCACCGTGATTATAGTCGCGCTGACTGGCTTTGCCTGTGTGTATTTTCTGGATTTAGCCCAATGGCAAAACCTAAGTGTTAAGTTAGCTACGCCTGTATTTATTGGGCCTGAGTTTAGTTTTTCTGCTTTCTTAAGTTTTACTGTGCCTTTGGTTGTAGTGAGTCTCACAGGTCAATATTTACCTGGGCTATTTGTGTTGCGTTTAGAGGGCTATGAGCAGTCTTCACGTGCCATAGTCAGTGGCACCGGGCTGATTTCTTTGGTGGTGGCTTTTTTTGGCGGCATTTCTATTGTGCTGGCGTCTATTACTGCTGCAATTTGCACCGGTAAAGAGTCTCATGTGGATCCCAAAAAGCGTTACGTAGCTGGTGTAGCGAACGGCGTTTTTTATTTAATAGGGGGCACGTTTGCTGGCACTATTGTGCTGTTGTTTAGCGCTATACCACCGGCTTTGATTGCTGCTTTAGCAGGGTTGGCACTAATTGGGGCCATTATGTCGAACATTAAGTTGCTTAGTGCTGATTCTGCGTATATTGAACCTGCTGTAATTACGTTTTTAATTACGGCTTCCAATATGACAGTCGCTGGTATGGGCTCAGCATTTTGGGGCATTGTATTAGGTATGGTGTCTTATTGGGTTTTAAGTTTTAAAAAATCGTCGGCACAAAATACCTAACATCCAATTGAGCTAGGCAGCCGGTGGATCTATAAGTAGTAAAAGGAGAGTAGGTGGTGGTTCTTGATGAGCAGTTAATTAATAAAGAAGCCGTATTACAGGTTTTACCTGAGTCTAAACTAAGCCTACAGCGTTTAGAGGTGTTGATGCATAAAGCCGCTCCTCCTGTGGTGACAGTACTAGGCAAATACAATCATGGTAAGAGCCGTTTATTAAATGAACTGCTGGGCACGGTGTTGTTTTCAGTGGCAGATAAGCGCGAAACCATTTGCTTACAACGTGTAGAACATGATGGCGTGGCGTGGTTAGATGCTCCTGGTTTAGATGCGGATGTACAAAAAGCCGATGATGCCCATGCCGAGCAGGCGCTTTGGGTGGAGTCTGATATACGTTTAGTGGTTCATGCGATTCAAGAAGGCGAGCTAGATGCGCGCGAACTGGCATTAGTCACCGAGTTGCAGCAAGACCAATCCCACACGCAGCGTCAATTCTTCTTTGTTTTAACGCAAACGGACCAATTGGCTGATGAGTCGGCCTTAGCAGAAGTTCTTGATGGTTTGCGTCAACAGTTGCCACAGACAGACATGTATCCCGTGTCCTCAGTGCGTTACCGTAAAGGCATGGACTACCATATTCCTTTGTTTATAGAAAAAAGTGGTATTCCCGATCTTCAGGCCCGTTTAGACCAGGCTTTACAGCAGGTCGGTACCGCCCGAATTAACGAACAGGCCCAACGTCTACAGCATTTACAGTCGCAGTTGCAACAAAAAAGGGATCTGTACCAAACGCAGAGCCAACAATTGACTCAACAGGCTGAGCAAATCGAGGCCAATTTCAGTCTGGATTTGCAAAAATTATTGGATCAAATTGCCGTAGATTTACAAGATGTGATGCAGGAACCAGAGACAGATCATGCACTGGATACTGACACCATTGACGATGTATTTAAAATCACTGCCGGCAAATTAGAGCGCTCTCGTTTACAAATTGCGTATTCACGGGCGTGTATTTTAATTAGAAGCGTCTTGACGCAATACGGGATGGTCCGTTTACCTAAAAAGCAGCAGGTGGGGGCGGCCAGCTTAAGCACCGTCATGGTGGCTGTGTTAGGTGTATCAGTGAAATATCGAGCTGATTTACGACGTTTGTTCGGTGCTGAGGCCGGACGTGAACGCTTGCATCACGATTTTAAAAACCACTTTGAGCAATCCGAAGAACGCCTAGAGCGCTTAGCGGAAATAGCGCGTCAACAGGAGCTGCTAAGTCAAGTGGATACGGCTTTGCAGGCAGTTCAAATGTGGGGGGAGCCGTGATGCAGCGACAGCCCGGGCAAGAGCTCGCTTTTATTGAAACAGTGCAGCAGTTAGAGTTTTCTGTTCAAGAGCTCAGTGCGCAGCAGCAGGCTTTGGATCGTTGGCTCAGTGAGCTGGAAAGTCTGCTGCTAGCCAGATTAATACCTACCACGGGGCTTACTCAACGCCATACACTAACGCATCAGGTGCAACAGCTCCATCAAACAGTCAGACAAAGTATACAGTTGTGGCAGCAAGCCAAGCATGACTTAAAACCGATGTTGGATTTGGCGACCTTTTTTGCTGATAAGGTAATGCTGCTCGTTTTTGGTAAATTTAATGCAGGCAAAAGCTCCTTTTGTAATTTAGTAGCCGAGCGATTTAGCATTTATCAGCAATCAGTGCAGCACTTTACTCTAGAGCAGGGTGAAATTTGTTTTCATAACCGTATTTTTCAAGAAGGTGCTACTGAGACCACTGCTCATATCCAAGGGGTGATTCTGGCAGATCGTTTGGTGTTGCTGGATACACCTGGATTGCATTCTGTCACTATGGAAAATGCGGCCTTAACCCAGTCATTTATTGAAAGTGCCGATGGCGTGCTGTGGTTAAGTAGCTCGACTTCGCCAGGGCAGCTCCAAGAGTTGACTGAACTGGCACAAGAACTACAACGTGGTAAACCTTTACTGCCTATCATCACACGTAGTGATTACATGGATGAAGCCGTAGTAGACAATGAGATTAAAAAAGTACTTTGTAATAAAACAGCAGATAACAGAAAAGTGCAGGAAACAGATGTGAGAGCTCGTGCTCAAGAGCATCTGTTTCAAAAGCAGCTGGAGCCAAGCTTAATCCAACGGCCTATTTCCGTGTCGGTGTACAGTGCGCGTGAACACGGTTTATCCGCTTTGGCTTTAGAGCAAGCAGGGTTTTACCGTTTATATGAGGCCTTACTGGAGCTGATTGAGCCAGTACTGGCTTATAAGGGACGTAAACCCATAGAGGTTTATGTGCATTATTTACAAGAGCAGGTGCTGACACGAGTAGAGGGCTTGGAGCAAAAAATTGCGGGTTTGCATCATGAAATTGAGCAACAACAAGTTAAGCTGACACAGGTGCTGCCAGCAATGACAGATCAGCTATGGCGTCATGCTATGTCAGTGGTGCCAACGTTGCTAGATAGGTATTTAGATCAAGAGCAGGGTGCAGCATTAATCGCTCAAGCGACGCAGCAAATTATTGCCGATCAACTTGCTACTTATTTAGAAGCCGATGTGGCTTCTTATCTAATCGATATGGAGCGATTTTGCGCTGCTGATTTTCTGGTAGAGCACTTATCGCAACAGCGGTTTGCAGTAGGTGATTATGAAAAGGTATATGTGGCCTTAGAGCAAGCTATTTTACGTCAACTAGAGCAATATGAAGTGGCGTTAGCTGCACAGGCCCAAGAGCATTTACAAAACTTAGCCACTCATCTTATGGCTTTTTCAGAGCAGATGGGCAGTAAAAAGCAAGAGTTCACAGCGTGGTTAGAGCAAAGGCAGTTAACAATAAAGGACTTGGCTTAACCTGAGCTCTTTTTAGACGCGTAATAATTTTTATTATGTTAATTAAATAGCCATGTAATCAGATGAGAAAAGATTAATACCGCCTAACAGCGGTATTAACCTGAGTTACCGTGCTGAATACATAGGTAAACGATCATTCAATGCCAAAACGCCTCGAATCATACGATAGAGCATCCACACACCATTGGCGATTAAGATGATAGCGCCTATACCGACTACAATGCTGATGGCACCAATCGCAGTCCACAATAAACCAAACCAAAAGGTACGGATTTGCCAACGAAAATGCGTGGCTAAATAGGTATGGCTCACTTCATCTTTTTTTAGATAATTAATAATAAT